>NZ_JBIUAQ010000024.1:0-133990 GCF_044547565.1 Amycolatopsis sp. NPDC052450
CCGACACCATGAAGTCAGCGGAATGCTCACGGCCTCAGGCGACAGCATCTTCACCGCGCGAAGCAACAACAAGATCCTCCGGCACCACGCCGAATTACCACACGAACTTCCGACTCGGGACACTAGGCGCAAGGGTGGGGGCCTTCACGCGCTGTCGCTGTAGTGCTGAGGCTCCAGGTGGTGTTCCTACCCGCCTGAAGCCCCGCCGCTGTCCAGAATCAGGCCTGCCCTGCCTCGACTTTGCCGGGCATCCCGGCCCGCGTGACCCAGCGCCGCCATCCCCCGCACGGGCCGGGTCCATCGGCCCTACCGGCGAGTCGGTAAGCCGGGGACCGTGGATCTCGACGAAGTACACGACGAGAACGCGGGGATGCCGATGTCCGACTCCTTGGGTCTCGAAACGCTCGACCGCGAGCAGTGCCTGTCACTGCTCGCGGGCGTCGGGCTCGGCCGGGTGGTGTTCACCTCCCGCGCCCTGCCGGCGATCCAGCCCGCGCGGTTCGCGCTCCACCACGGCGCGATCGTGGTCCGGACGCCGTCGCAGAGCGCGTTGTTCGCCGGGATACTCGACAGTGTGGTGGCGTTCGCGGTCGACGAGTTCTCCGCGGATCTCGGGACGGGTTGGTTCGTCACCGTCCTCGGCCGCGCCGCCGAGGTGCGTGATCCGATCGTGATCGCCGAGCTGGAGACCTTGCCGCTGTGCTGCTGGACTGGTCAGACGGACGCGCGCTACCTCCGCATCCCGGTCGAGTCGGTCACCGGTCGGAGGATCCTCGGCGGTCGCGGTAACGAAGCACTGTCCGTGATCGACGCACCAGATGAGCGATCCGGGCGCGTTTGTCATTCCTGACCCCACTGCCCGGGGAGTTACTCCGGGACGGTGACGCCAGTGCGGCGGGTGAGTGCGGCGAGTGACGCCAAGGCGCCCAGGATTCTGGACGCGGTGGCGGGGATCGCCCACGATCTCGGTCTCTCCGACGTCCTGCGGCGCCTGGTCGAATCCGCCTGCGACCTGACCGGCGCGCCGTTCGGCGCGCTGAGCGTGCTGGATTCCGACGAGTTCATCCGCTTCGGCGACGCCTGGGTGCGGCCGCCGTCCGAGGATGAGTCCCGGGTGGTGCCGATCCGCATGCGCGGCCGCATCTTCGGGATGCTGTACCTCGCCCGCAAACCGGACGGCGAAGAGTTCACCGAATCCGAAGAGGACCTGCTCGTCGCGCTCACCGCGGCGGCCGGTGTGGTGATCGAGAACGCCGCGCTGTTCGAGCAGGTGCAGCGGCGCGAACGCTGGCTCGAAGCGTCCTATCACGTCACCGGCGCGCTCCTGACCGACCAGGATCTGACCGCGACCCTGCGCCTGATCGCCGAGCGCGCCCGCGTCGTCGCCGGCGGTTCGGCGGGGGCGGTCGCCCGTCCGCGCGGCGACGGGATGCTGGTCTTCGAGATCGTCGAGCCGCCGGGGCCGGACGCCGACCGGATCGCCGGGGTCACCGTGCCGACCGAGGGCACCGCGACCGGGCTGGCGTACACGAGCGGCAAACCGGTCGTGGTCCGGGAGTACGGCGACAAGGTGATCGAGCACCAGGGCGGACGCGGCGTCACGATGCCCGCGATGATCAAGGACCTCGATTCCACGGTCGCCGTCCCGCTGATCGTCGGCGAGGAGAAGCTCGGCGTCCTGCTGATAGCGAAGTTCCGCGACAAGACCCCGTTCTCCGCCTACGACGTGCAGCTCGCCGAGACCTTCGCCGCGCACGCCGCGCTCGCCGTCGAATTCGCCCGCGCGCAGCAGGACAGGCAGCGGCTCGCCGTCTTCGAGGACCGCGACCGGATCGCCCGCGACCTGCACGACCTGGTGATCCAGCGGCTGTTCGCGATCGGGCTCGGCTTGGAGGGGCTCAGCAGGCTGACAGGCGAGGCCGCTGTCTCCGACCGTGTGGCCGGTTTCGCGCACGAGATCGACCGCACGATCCGCGAGATCCGCAACAGCATCTTTTCGCTGCAGGAACCGGCCGAGGCGCAGGGCAGCCTCCGATCGGAGTTGCTGCGCGTCGCGCTCGACGCGGGCTGCGTGTCGGAGCCAAGGGTCGGCTTCGACGGGCCGCTCGACTCGGCCGTGCCGGACACGGTCCGCTCGGACCTCATCGCGACCCTGCGGGAAGCACTGTCCAATGTGGTCAGACACGCGGCGGCGACGGCGGTGTCGGTCGACGTCTCGGTCGATCGCGACGGGCGGCGGCTGGAACTTTCGGTGGTGGACGACGGCGTCGGCATGCCCGCCCAACCCGGCCATCGCAGTGGCGTGGCGAACCTCGCCGAACGCGCGGCCCGCTGGAACGGCGCCTTCGCCGTCGAAGCGAGGCCGGAAGGCGGGACGAGGCTCGACTGGTCGGTGGAACTGCCGGCCCGACAGGGGAGTGTGGGATGACGATTTCGGTGTTCCTGCTGGACGATCACGAACTCGTCCGCACCGGGCTGAAGACCGTCTTCGAGGCGGAAGACGATCTCACGGTGGTCGGCGAGGCGTCCACGGCCACCGAGGCCTACGTGCGGATCCCCGCGGTCAAACCGCAGGTCGCGGTGCTCGACGTGCGGCTTCCGGACGGCGAGGGGGTCAGCGTCTGCCGGGAGATCCGGGCGTCCATCGAACCGCCGCCCGCCTGCCTGATGCTGACGTCCTATTCGGACGACGACGCGTTGTTCGGCGCGATCATGGCGGGCGCGGCCGGGTACATGCTCAAACAGGTCTCCGGCAGTGCGCTCGTCAAGGCCGTCCGCACCGTCGCCGCAGGAGGATCGCTCCTGGACAGCACGCTGACGGCGTCGGTGATGAACCGGCTGCGCGGCGAGAGCGACGCCCCGGACCCGCGTTACGAACAGCTGAGCCCGCAGGAGCGGCGGGTGCTCGACCACATCGCCGACGGGCTGACCAACCGCCAGATCGCGGAAAAGCTGTACCTGGCGGAGAAGACGGTCAAGAACTACGTGTCGTCCTTGCTGCACAAGCTCGGTTTCGAACGCCGTACCGCCGCGGCCGTCTACGCCACCCAACGTCGTAAGCCCATCGTCTAGAAGATCGTGAACTCGCCGGCGAAATCGGGATCGTCGCGCAGCACCCGGCGAAGTTCGTTGAGCGCCCGGTGCTGGGTGACGCGGACGGCGCCCGCGCTCGCCATGCCCAGCGCGACGGCGGTCTCCTCGGCGCTGAACCCGTGGATCACGCGCAGCACCAGCACGTCGCGCTGCCTCGCCGAAAGGAACTTGAACAGCCGCGACAACCGGCGGCCGCGGTCCGCCTTCTCGACCTCTTCGAACGTCGGGTTCCAGGGACCGTCCTGTTCGGGCTCCGGATCGGGCACCGGCGCGGACGGGTCGCGGGCGAGGTTCCGGCGGACGTCGGCGACCTTGTGCGAGGCGATCCCGAAGACGTACGGCAGGAAGCTGGTGTCCTGGTAGTTGTAGCGCGGCAAGGCGACGAGGACGGCCATGAGGACCTCCTGCGCGCAGTCTTCGGCGTTGGCGATGCCGCGCGTCGCCCCGCCCAGCCTGCCCGCGCAGTAGCGGAACACGATCGGCCGGAGAAGCGTCAGCAGGCTTCCCACGGCCCGCCGGTCACCACTGATCGCCGCGCGGATCAGTTCGCCGTCCGGCTCTCCCGGCCGGGGCTGGTACACCGGGCGCACGGCTTCCGACACGGTCATCACGCCGGATGGGCCGTTCTCGGCATGTGCCTGTGCGTTCCCATGGTCCCCACCTCCCGAAAGCCCCCAGCCCTCTTTGGCCCTTCCGACGTTACGGAGCGCGCTCGCGCGTCACACCGGTACAGCAGCCCGGAGTAGTCGGGTCTTTAGGCCCTGGTGTCCGCGGGGTATGGACTTTCGCCAGATTGGTCTAGACAATTAGCCCAGCGCGGCGGCAGGCCGCCCTTTCACGGAGGAATCGCGATGAGGCGTTCCAGATCCTTGGCCTTTCTGGCCGTTTTGGTGCTCACCTTCACCGGCCTGATCACCGGCGGCGGCACCGCGAACGCGGCCAACCTGCTCCTCAACCCCGGCTTCGAGGCGGGCTCGACTTCCGGCTGGTCCTGCGCGGCGGGCGCGGCCGTGAGCACCCCGGTCCGTTCGGGCGGTTACGCCGTTTCGGTCACGCCCGGCTCGACGACCGGGAAATGCGCACAGACGGTATCCGTCCGGCCGAACACGACCTACGCGGTTTCCGCCTGGGTGAACGGGAACCCGGTGTACCTCGGGGTCACGGGCGGGCCGTCGACCTGGACGGCGGCGACCTCGTACACACAGCTGTCGCTCTCGTTCACGACGTCGGCCACGCAGACGACGGCCGAGGTGTACGTCCACGGCTGGTACGGGTCGGGCACCTTCTACGCGGACGACATCAGCCTCGACGGGCCCGGCGGTGGCACCCCCGGCGCGCCGCCGACGCCGGGGAACCCGGCCGTGGGCACGGTGACGAACTCGTCGATCGCACTGTCGTGGGGTGCCTCGGCGGGCACGGTGACCGGCTACCGCGTTTACGAAGGCGGGACCGTGGTCGCGACGGTGACCGGGACTTCGGCGACGATCTCGGGGCTGACGGCCTGTTCCTCGCACAACTACTCGGTGGCCGCGTACAACAGCACGGGCGAGTCACCGAAGACCACGGACGCGAGCGCCACGACTTCCGGCTGCGTCGACACCGGCCTGCCGAAGCACGCGCTGATCGGCTACCTGCACGCGAGCTTCGCCAACGGCTCCGGTTACACGCGGATGGCCGACGTCCCGGCGGCGTGGGACATCATCAACCTGGCCTTCGGCGAGCCGACTTCGGTGACTTCCGGCGACATCCGCTTCACGCGGTGCCCGGTGGCGGAATGCCCGGCCGTGGAAAGCGACGCGGACTTCATCGCCGCGATCCGCGCGAAGCAGGCGCAGGGCAAGAAGGTGCTGATCTCCATCGGTGGCCAGAACGGCCAGGTCCAGCTGACCACGACCGCGGCGCGTGACGCTTTCGTCAGCTCGGTCTCCGCGATCATCGACCGGTACGGGCTGAACGGGCTCGACATCGACTTCGAGGGCCACTCGCTGTACCTCAACTCCGGCGACAACGACTTCCGCAACCCGACCACGCCGGTGATCGTCAACCTCATTTCGGCGCTGAAGACGCTGAAAGGCAAGTACGGAGCGGGATTCGTGCTCACGATGGCGCCCGAGACGTTCTTCGTGCAGACCGGCTACCAGTACTACGGCGGCCTCGGCGGCGCCGACAACCGGACCGGTTCGTACCTGCCGGTGATCCACGCGATGCGGGACGCGCTGACCGTCTTGCACGTCCAGGACTACAACTCCGGGCCGGTGATGGGCCTGGACAACCAGTACCACTTCATGGGCGGCGCGGACTTCCACATCGCGATGACCGACATGATCAAGGCGGGCTTCACCGTGTCCTCGACCGGATTCCGGTTCCCCGGGCTGCGTGAGGACCAGATCGCGTTCGGCCTGCCGGCCGCGGTGAGCGCGGGCAACGGGCACACCGCGCCGGCCGCGGTGCATTCGGCGCTGAACTGCCTCGTGAAGAATTCCGGCTGCGGGTCGTATTCCTTGCGTGGCGGCGCCTCGCCGGCGTTGCGCGGGCTGATGACGTGGTCGATCAACTGGGACCGGTACTACGGCTGGGAGTTCCAGAACGCTCACGAACCGTTCCTGAACGCCCTGCCCTGACGGCTCGCGGTCCTCTTCGCAAGTAGGTGACTACTTGCCGCAGGTCCGTGAAGGACCCCTTCCTGTACTTAGGCGCAAGGAAGGGGTCCTTCACGTACTCCGGCTTGCGGGCGACTGCCCACCGCGCAATTAGTCCTCTGGATGCGGTCCTTGCGCATGCATCCATCGCGAGTAGATGGCGAATTGCGGGAGAAAGGAGCGGGCCCGCACCGTGCAGCATCGGTGCGGGCCCGCAGTTCAAGGGGACGTCAGAAGGCCGCGGTGATCCGCGTGAAGTCCCAGTCGTTCTGAGCGATGCCACTGCAGTTCTCGGCCACCCCGCCGTTGGGACAGCCACGGTCACGGTTGGTCGACCAGAACGCGAGCCTGGCGATCTTGTTGGTCTTGGACCAGTCGGTGATCCGGGTCCAGGTGTCGAGACTCGTCAGTTCCCGCTGGTCCGAAAGACCGTTCATGCCGCTGATGCCGAGGTGGCTGTACGCCGTGGCGTCGTTCCACCCGAAGGTCGACTTCAGCTTGTCGCGCAGGCCGTTCGCGGCCTTGATGGTGTTGCCGTACATGTCCGCGCCACCACCGAAGTCGAACGGCATGATCGTGTAGACGTCGATCCCGGCGTTCAGCGCCTTCGACTGGTCGATGAGCCGGTTGCCCCAGGAGTTCGGGCCGCTGGTCGTCGTGCCGAAGGTGAGAATGGTCTGGATACCGGGGTTGTTCGCCTTCACGATCTTCAGCGCGTTCAGGACGCGGTCCTGCACCACCGCGTTCTCGAACTCGTCGGTGTTCTCGATGTCGATGTCGATCGCCTTGAGCGCGTAGGCGTCGATCACCTTCTGGTAGGCACCGGCGAGCGCTTCCGGCGTCGAGCAGTTCGGGCCGAGCTTGTTGCCGCTCCACCCGCCGAAGGACGGCACGATCTGCCCGCCCGCGGCCTTGATCTGCGCGATCGCGTTCGCGTCGACGCCGCCCTGCAGCGGGCGGCTGCCGTCCCAAGCGGGATTGCAGCCACCGGACGACAGGATGAACGCCATCGTGAACCACTTGATCCCGGTCGCGTTCATGACCGTCTGCGGGTTCGGCGGGCTGCCCCAGCCCATGTACAGATACGGCGCGCCACGGCCGCCGGGCGGCGGCGGGGTGCTCGTGGTCGTCGTCGGAGAGGTCGTGGTCGTGGTGGTCGGCGTGGTCGGCGTCGTGGTCGGACCGCCGCCGCCCGGATCGCAGGAACCACCGTTGATCTTGCAGTTCGCCGGGGCGACGTAGCCCCCGGAGTACTTGACGTTGAAGCCGAAGCTGGTGGAACCGCCGTTGGAAAGGTTGCCGTTCCAGGTGTTCTTCACCGTCACGTGCTGTCCGGAGACCGAGTAGCTGCCGTCCCACAGCGACGCGATCGAGTGCCCCGCGGGGAGGTCGAATTCGACCGTCCAGGTGGGCAGGCCCGATCCGGAGTTGTTGCTGATCGTGTACTTGCCCTCCCAGCCGGAGCCCCAATCGGAGCCCTTGCTGAAGGCGGCGCCGACGCCGCCGGCCGCGGAGGCCGGCGCGATCACGAGGACCGCGCCGGCCGTTGCGGCAGCGGCGGCCAGGCCGACGGCCTGGATCCAAGTCCGCTTGCCCACTGTCAAACCTCTCAGTTCAGGCCGTTGCGCATGGCCGAGACGAGTTCACCGTTGGAGGTGTCACCACTGAGTTCCCAGAAGAACGCGCCGCCGAGACCCTGGTTCTTGGTCCAGCCCATCTTTCCGTTGATGGTCGCGGGAGTGTCGTAGCTCCACCAGTTGTTGCCGCACTTCGCGTACGCGGTGCCCGCGATCGTGCCGGTCGACGGGCAGCTGTTCTTGAGGATCTTGTAGTCCTCGATGCCCGCCTCGTAGGTGCCCGGTGCCGCTCCGGTCGCGGTGCCGCCCGGCGTGTCCTGCGTGACACCGGTCCAGCCTCGGCCGTAGAAACCGATACCCAGCAACAGTTTGTTCGCCGGGACGCCCTTGGCCTTGAGCTTCTGGATGGCGTCGTCGGAGTTGAAGCCCTGCTGCGGGATGCCCGGGTACGAGGTCAGCGGCGAGTGCGGGGCCGTCGGGCCCTGCGCCGCCCAAGCGCCGAAGAAGTCGTACGTCATGACGTTGTACCAGTCGAAGTACGCCGACGCGGGGCCGTAGTCGGCGACGTCGAGCTTGCCGCCGCTGCTGGCGTCCGCGGTGATCGCGGCGGTGACCAGGAACGAGGAACCGAACTTGGTGCGCAGCGCCTGTGCCACGTTCTTGATCGCGGCGGGACCGCTGGTGTCACAGGTGAGACCACAGGCGTTCGGGTACTCCCAGTCGATGTCGATGCCGTCGAAGACGTCGGCCCACCGCGGGTCCTTGATCAGCTTGTAGCAGGATTCCGCGAACGCGGCCGGGTTCTTCGAAGCCTGGCCGAAGCCGCCGGACCAGGTCCAGCCGCCGAACGACCACAGCACCTTCAGGCCCGGGTACATCTTCTTCAGCTTGCGCAGCTGGTTGAAGTTCCCGCGCAGCGAGCCCGCGTCCCACGAGTCCGCGACACCGTCCACACTGGACCCGGCGTCGTAGAACTTGTCGTAGTCGGCGTAGGTGTCGTCATTCGCCGAGCAGGAACCGTTGGTGACGTTGCCGAACGCGTAGTTGATATGCGTCAGCTTCGCCGCGGAACCGGAAGTGTGAATGTTCTTCACGTGATAGTTGCGGCCGTAGACGCCCCACTGCACGAAGTAGCCGAGGTTCTTCTTCGCGCCCGGGTTCGGGTTCGAAGTCGTGGTGGTCGGCGGGTTGCTCGTGCTCGTCGACGTCGGGGGATTGGACGTCGTGGTGGTCGGTGTGGTCGGCGTCGTGGTCGGGTTGCCGCCACCCGGGTCGCAGGAGCCGCCGTTGATCTTGCAGTTCGCCGGGGCGACGTAGCCCCCGGAGTACTTGACGTTGAAGCCGAAGCTGGTGGAACCGCCGTTGGAAAGGTTGCCGTTCCAAGTGTTCTTGACGGTCACGTGCTGGCCGGAGACGGTGTAGCTGCCGTCCCACAGCGAGGCGATCGAGTGGCCCGCCGCGAGGTCGAACTCGAGGGTCCAGTTGGTCAGGCTCGATCCCGAGTTATTGGTGATCGTGTATTTGCCCTCCCAGCCGGAGCCCCAGTCCGAGCCCTTGGTCAGGGTGGCTCCGACGCCACCGGCCGCGTTCGCCGGCACGGTCACCAGACCGACCGCCAGCGCCGCCACGGCCGTGAACAGGCCGACCAGATGCCATCTTTTTCTCGACATTTCACTCCTTACAACCCGGTGCAGGGAAATGATCTTGGAGATGATTTCGTCAAAGGGAAATCGGCGACATCGCGTTGCCGCGGCCGGAGCCGGGCAGGCGGGGATGCGTCTTCATCGACCACCTCCATGCGGAAACGCTTTGTTGCGGGAGACGGTACGTGGTCTGGACCAATATGGGAAGCGTCACTACGTAGAGTGGTGATTTTCCTGCGAACGGCCTAATACGTTCGACAGCGTTAACCGTTCACTGGTTCGGTGCCGTTCAGCGGCGGAATTCGTCCATTTCGCCGAGCCTGGCGATATTCGCGGATTCGTCGGGGTCGGGCAGGACGCCGGAAAGGAACACCTCGGTGATTTCGACGGCCACGTCGGGGGCCAGCCGCTTGAGGCTCAGCGCCAGCACGTTGGCGTCGTTCCACTTGCGCGCGCCGGCGGCGATCCAGGTGTCCCAGGCCAGCGCCGCGCGGACCCCGGGGACCTTGTTGGCCGCGATGGCCGTACCTGTCCCGGTCCAGCACATCACCACGCCGAAATCGGCCTCGCCTGCCACGACCGCCCTGCCGACCGCCGCGCCGAGTTCCGGCCAGACGTCCGACGCCGCCGGGCGGAACACCTCGTGCCCCGCCTCGGCGAGATACGCCTGGACGGCGTCGGTGGTGGCGTTGCGGTCGTCGGCGGCGAAGGCGATCCTCATGTCCGGATCGTAACGCCGCGTCGACGGGTGACGAACCGGAAGTCATGGGAGGATCGCGGCGTGGACTCGTCTGCGGAGGAGCGCCAGGTCCAGCGTGACCAGGAGATCGCACGGACCCGGATTCTCGACACCGCCGCCCGCCTCATCGGCGAGGCAGGTTTCGCCCGGCTCAAGATCGGCATGATCTGCGCCAGGACGGGCTATCCCAGCGGCGTCGTCTACCAGTTGTTCGGCTCGAAGGAGACGCTGGTCCAGCGGCTCGTCGAGTTCGCGGCGGAGAAGTTCGCCGACGTCTTCAGCGCCGCCGTCGCCACCCGGACCGGTGGGCTGACGCCGAGTCCGATGGACATGTTGCGGGCACTGCTGGACATCTTCTTCGAGCTGCTCACCGACATGCCGCCGCTGAACCGGGCCTTCGTGGTGCTGTGGACGGACGCGACCGTGGGCGATCCCGCGGTGCGGTCGGCGATGACCGAAGCCGATCGCCGGTACCGGTTCGCCATCGCGCAGACCGTCGCCGCCGGGCTCGCGGACGGCTCCATCGGCGGCGTCCGCGATCCCGACGCGTACGCGGCGGCGCTCGTGGGGCAGCTGCGCGGGATCGCCGTGGCGGCGATCATCGATCCCGGCGGCATCGATCTGCGGGCCGTCCGCGCGGAGATGGAGTACGCCGTGGACCGGCTCGCCTAAACCTTCTTCAGTTCGGCCGCGCCGAAGGAAACGCTGAACCGTTCGCACCAGATGGTCACGCTCGAATACCGCGCCAGATCGGTGCCCGCCGGCAGCGTGTAGTTCTGGCTTCCCTTGTTGCCCTTGAGTTTCCCGGCGCTCACGTACGCGCCGTCGTCGAACACGAACCAGCCGCCCTTGCCGGGGATGACCGGCGCGTCGGTGAGCCAGACCCGCAGGTCCGGTCCGTTGCTCGTGTCGAGGTTCTCCAGGCGCAGCACCAGTGATCCGTCGGCCGCGCGCAGGATCCGGACGTCGCCGCTGGTCGTGTGCTCGTGGCTGATCAGTGCGCCGGTTGCCACGACCGCGGGCTCTTTCGGCGCGGGTGTGGCACTTCCGGTGGCTTGGGTCGTGGGCTGGGCTGTGGTTTCGGCGACGGGCAGCGCCTCCTGGACCGTCTCGTTCACCCAGAGCTTCCACGGCTGGAACCAGTAGAGGCCCGCGGCCACCGCCACCACCAGTCCGGCCGCCACGACGGCGAGCACCCGCTTGCGTTTCATGGGGACATTCAACCGTGTGAACCGTCCGGATCGCCCGGTTCGGGCGGTTACCGAACTCTTACGGGGCCGATCGGGCAGGGTCACGGCTGGGTGTCGGTGCCTTGACCCGGTTCACGCCGCTTGACACGATTGCCGATCTGAAAAGGGCATATCGGACGGAGGCCCCTCGATGGGTTCGGCGATGTTTTCCATTCTCCTGCCGATAGCGCTGGCGCTGGTCATGTTCGGGTTGGGGCTGACCCTGACCGTCGGCGACTTCACGCGCGTGCTGAAGTACCCGAAGGCCGCCGTCATCGCGCTGGTGTGCCAGATGATCGTGCTGCCGGTGATCTGTGTCGGCCTCATCATGCTGTTCGGGCTCGGCGGTGTGCTCGCGGTCGGCATGATGCTGCTCGTCGCCTCACCCGGCGGGACGTCGGCGAACCTGTTCAGTCACCTCGCCGGCGGCGACGTCGCCCTCAACGTCACACTCACGGCGATCAACTCCGTGCTGGCCGTGTTCACCCTGCCGCTGGTCGTCGGCCTGTCGATGGCCGAATTCCTCGACGGCAGCGCCTCCGTCGGGCTCCAGCCCGCGAAGTTCGTGCAGGTGTTCGCGATCGTGCTGATCCCGGTCGTGATCGGGATGGCGGTGCGGCACCGGTTCACCGACTGGGCCGAGCGGATGCGCAAACCGGTCAAGATCGGCTCCGCCGTGGTGCTCGTCCTGGTGATCGCGGCGGCGATCGCACAGGAGTTCCGGACGCTGGTCGACAACATCTGGACGCTCGGACCGGTGGCGCTGGCGCTCTCCGTGCTGAGTCTCGCGATCGGGTACTACGTGCCGCGGCTGTTCCGGGTGGACCGCGGGCAGTCGATCGCGTCCGCCATGGAGATCGGTGTCCACAACGCCACACTCGCCATCGCCGTCGCGATCTCCGTGCTCGGTGACAAGGCGATGGCCGTACCGGCCGGGATCTACGGCGTGCTCATGTTCCTCCCCGCCGGGATTGCGGCCTTCCTGTTGTCCCGCGGCAAGGTGAGCGCGCCGGTCTGAGTTACGTTGAGGTGTGCCTCGTTTCCCCATCGGAGACCTCCTCGACGTGAACGGTGTCGCCGTCCATGTCCGCCAGGACGGTGCCGGGCCGCCGATCCTGTTGCTGCACGGGTATTGCGGGTCGGTGCACTGGTTCGACAGGCTCACCCTCGGCCTGGCCGCGCGACATCGGGTGATCCGGGTGGATCTGCTGGGACACGGATGCACCGGTGGTTCTTCGGGTTTCGAGGCGGCGTCGCAGGCACGCATGGTGGCCGCCGTTCTCGACGCGCTGGACGTCGAGGACGTGCTGGTCGCCGGTCATTCCTTCGGTGCGGACGTCGCCTTGGCGCTGGCCGCGATCTCTCCGCGAGCCGGTTCCTTGGTGTTGATCGGGCAGGCGCCGGACTACAGCTACGCGTCCTTCCCGCCGGGCAGTTCGGTGTTGCTGCCGATGGTCAGTGCTGTCGTGCGACTTGTCGCCCATCGGCGGTGGATCCGGTTCGCGTCGCGGTTCCGGCGGGTGAGCTGGTTCGACGATCCCTTGCGGGAGTTGGCCGATCACGCCGTCACCGCGCCGGCGATGGCCCGGGTGGTGCTCGGGGAACGCGCGCGACTGCTCGCGTTTCGTCCTCTCGATGCGCAAGTGGCGGCCTTGGGCTTGCCGTGTCTGGTGATTCTCGGGCGGCGGGACCGTTTTTACGACTGTGAAAAGACTTTCGCCCGGTACTCGGCGGTCGGGGCTCGTGTGGAGGTCGTCGAGGGCGCCGGGCACTCGCCGTTCTTGGAGCGGCCAGGCGAGGTGGCTCGGTTGCTTCGCGAGTTCCGGGCATAGCGGCCGACGCTTTCGCGTGTCCGGATGGACGACTCGCGTGTCTGGATGGACGACACGCGTGATAGGGCGGACGACTCGCGGCGGAACGCGGCCGCGTGTCGTCCGTCGGATCACGCGTGTCGTCCACTCGGTCACGCGAAACCGCCTTGAGCGGCGCGTGAAGGACTCCTTCCCTCGGCTCAGCCGAGGAAACTCGACCTTCACACCTTCCCCATGTACATGAAGGACCCCTTCCTTGCGCCTAGGTACAGGAAGGGGTCCTTCATGTACTTCAGGCGCCGGCGTCACCGATCGCCTTGTCCAGGATCCCCAGCCCTTCCGCCAGTTCGTCCTCGGTCGCGGTCAGCGGGGGAGCGATCCGGAAGACCCCGCCCATTCCCGGCAGCTGCACGATGTTCATGTGCAGCCCCAGTTCGAGACAGCGCCGGGTGACCAGGGCGCCCAGTTCGTCGGAGCTTTGCTTGGTGGCGCGGTCCACGACGAGTTCCACGCCGACCAGCAGGCCGCGGCCGCGGATGTCGCCGACGACCGCGTGGCGGGTGGCGAGGTCGTCGAGGCCGCGGCGGAGGAAGGCACCCAGTTCGGTGGCGCGTTCGTCGAGGCGGTCGCGGGTGAGGACGTCGAGCACGGTGTTCCCGACGGCCGCCACCAGTGGGTCCGCGACGTGCGTGGTGAAGAACAGGTAGCCGCGGTCATGCGCTTCCTGCTCGATTTCGGCGCTCGTGATGACCGCCGCGAGCGGGAGTCCCGCGCCGAGCGTTTTGGACAGCGTGAGGATGTCGGGGACGACGCCGTCGCGCTCGAAGGCGTACCAGTTTCCCGTGCGGCACAGGCCGGTCTGTGCTTCGTCGAGGATCAGCAGCATCCCGCGTTCGCGGCACTTTTCTTGCAGTGCGGCGAAATAACCCACAGGCGGCTCGATGATCCCACCCGAGCTGAGGATCGGTTCGACGACGCACGCCGCGAGGCTGCCGACGGACTGGGCGTCGATCATCTCGAAGCCGAAGTCCAGCTGCCGCTTCCAGTCCGGTTCCCCGTCCGGGGTGAGGAAGTCGGGCCGATAGGAATTCGGCGCGGGGATGGCGAAGTTGCCGGGCGCGGACGGGCCGTAACCCTTGCGGCCCGCGCTGTAGGTCGCGCTGGCCGCCGCGTGCGTCATCCCGTGCCACGACCTGGCGAACGAGACGATCTCGTGGTTGCCCGTCACCAGTTTCGCCATCCGGATCGCGGCCTCGTTCGACTCCGCCCCGGTGGTCAGCAACAACGCCTTTTCCAGCGGTGACGGCAAAGTCTCGGCCAGCCGCCGCGCGAGGTCGACGACGGGGCGGCTCAGCATCCCGCTGAACAGGTGGTCGAGCGAGCCGATCTGCCGCCGCACGGTCTCGACGATCTCGGGATGCGAATGCCCGAGGATCGCGCTCATCTGCCCGGAGGTGAAGTCGAGGATCCGCCGCCCGGACTCGGTGAACAGGTAGCTCCCGGCGGCGTGGTCGATGATCTCGCGGGTGAAGTCGCCGGCCCCGGCGTAGCGCACGAGGTGCCGGTCGGCGTCGGCCCAGAAACGGTCGGCGGTGGACAGGTCGGTGTGGGGAGCAGCCATGTTCCGACGGTAAATCCGATCCGAGCGACACGTCCAGCTCACGATTCCGGCTGTGCTGTTCGGCCGATCCGTACAACAATGGCGTCCATGCTCAATCCCTGGAGGCTCGGCCTGCTGAGCAGGCTGGACACGCTCGGCACCGTCCGCGCGGTCGCGAAGGCGGCCAACCTGAGCGCGTCGAGCGTGTCCCAGCAGCTCGCGGTCCTCGAGGCCGAAACGCGTACCCAGCTGCTGGAACGCACCGGCCGCCGCGTCCGGCTGACCCCGGCCGGGCGGATGCTCGCCCGCCGCGCGAGGGAGATCCTCGACCATATGGACACCGTCGAGGCCGAGCTGCGCGGTCTCGGCGAGGGGCCGGCGGGGCTCGTCCGCCTCGGTGCCTTCCAGAGTTCGATCCACACCATCGCCGTCCCCGCGGTGAACCGGCTGGCGCGCTCACATCCGCGTCTCCAGATCGAACTGCTCGAACTCGAACCGCACGTGAGCATGCCCGCGCTCCGCGTCGGCGACGCCGACGTCATCATCACCACCACGGACTTCGTCGAGCAGCCGCTGGGCCCCGACATCGAGCTCGTCCCGCTCGCGACCGACCCGATCGTGCTCGTCGTCCCGCCCGGTCATCCGGCCGCGGGCCGCGGGCCCGCCGACCTCGCCGCCTACGCGAGCGAGCCATGGGCGTTCGACATCCCCCAGTCCTACATGGCGAACCTCGCCACCCGGCTCTGCCGCGAAGCCGGGTTCGAGCCGCGCGTGATCGCCCGGTTCAGCAATTACATGATGACCTTGCAGCACGTCGAGGCCGGGCTGTCGATCGCTCTCCTGCCCGGCCTCGCCGTCGACCGGCGCTACCGCGTCGCCACCCGTGAGCTCGCGACGCCGGTCGACCGCGCCATCACCGCGGCGATCAGGCGCGGGTCCGCGCCGCGCGCCGCTGTCGACCTGGTTCTCGAGGCGATCCGGAGTCATCCGGAACTGCCGCTGTGAACCCGTGCCGTCGCGCCACCAGCACCACGGCCAGCGTCGGCACGAGCAGCACCAGGACACTCCACGGGAACGAACCGGCGCCGAAGCCGTCGAGGAGGACGCCGCCGGCGATCCCGCCGCCCGCCATCGCCGCGTTCCACAGTGTGACCAGCATGGCCTGCGCGATGTCCGCCGCGCCGCCCTTGTCGCCCGCTTGCGCGGCCGCGGTCTGCAGCAGTGTCGGGATCCCGCCCCAGCCGAGTCCCCACAGTGTCACGGCGACGTAGACGAGCGCCGGACTTTCGCCCGGCAGAGCCAAAATCGTCGCCCCGGCCGCTACGAGGAGCGTGCCCGCGACGGTCAGCGGGCGCAACCGCCGGTCGATGAGGAGGCCGACGAACCAGATGCTGACCATCGACGCCAGCCCGAACACGAGCAGGATCCGATCCACCGAGCCGCCCATCGACACGTGCTCGAGGAAGGTGGCGATGTAGGTGTAGAGGATGTTGTGCGCCAGCACGAACGTCAGCGTCACGAACAGGACCGCGGCCACGCCCGGTACGGCGAGGGTCCTGCGCACCGGGAGCCTGCCGCCCTTGTCCTGCCCGGGGAAATCGGGGACGGCCAGCGTGATCCAGCCGAGCAGGACGAGCGCGAGCGCCGACATGAGCGAGAACGTCACCTGCCAGCCGAAGAGGCCGCCGAGGAAGGTGCCGGCGGGGATGCCGAGCGAGAGCGCGAGCGGGATGCCGGTCATCACGATGGCGATCGCCTTGCCGCGCACCGGTTCCGGCGCCAGCCGACGGGCGTAACCGGTCAGCAGCGCCCAGACCACGCCCGCCGCGATCCCGGCGACGAATCGCGCGCCGAGCGTCAGGGGGTAGTTCGTGGACAGTGCCGTGACCGTGTTGGCGACGGCGAAACCGGCCACACCGGCCAGGAGCAAACGTTTGCGGCGCCAGCCCGCGGTGGCGGCGGAAAGGGGGATCGCGGTGAGCGCGGTGCCGATCGCGTACACCGTCACCAGCTGCCCTGTCGCCGCTTCGCCGACACCGAGGCCGGCGCTCATCGCGGGCAGCACCCCGGCGGGCAGGGCTTCGGTGAGGACGGTGACGAACGCCGCCGTGGTCAGCGCGAGCAAGGCGCCGAGCGGGAGTTTCGGAGTCATGATCCGTATGCTCGAACCATCACATAGATGTGAAGGTCAAGTCGGCCGGAGTGAGGTGGCGCACATGCGGATCGGGGAGCTTTCGGAACGGACGGGGACGTCGCGCCGTCTGCTGCGGTACTACGAAGAGCAGGGTCTCATCATCTCGGAGCGGCAGGCCAACGGCTACCGCGACTACGGCGAGCCGTCGGTGGACCGGGTCATCCAGGTCCGTGGCCTGCTCGACGCCGGGCTGCCGACCCGGATCATCAAGCAGATCCTGCCGTGCCTGGACAAACCCCGGCAGATCTACTTCCCGGACGCGACCAGGGAGATGCTCGAGACCCTGGAGGCCGAACGCGACCGGATGACCCGGCGTGCCGAATGCCTGCTGCGCAACCGGGACGCCATCACCGAGTACCTCGACGCCGTCCGCGCCTACGACCCGGCGTCCTGAGCCGGAGGGACTTTCCTCGCATCGGTCTTGACAGGGTGAGAAAGCGCTTTCAGGATGTGCGCAGGAAAGCGCTTTCAAAGGAGAACGGATGACCACGCGGAAACTCGGCGTCGTGATGAACGGCGTCAGCGGGCGGATGGGCTATCGGCAGCACCTGGTGCGCTCGGTCCTGGCGATCAGGGAGGCCGGCGGGGTCGAGCTGGCCGATGGGTCGCGGGTCCAGCTGGAGCCGGTTCTGGTGGGGCGCAACGCGGACAAGCTCGAGGAGATCGCCACCAGGCACGGGCTCACCCGCTGGACCACCGACCTCGACGCCGCCCTCGGCGACGACGACCTCCCGCTCTACTTCGACGCGCAGCTGACCGCGGTCCGCGAGAAGTCGATCATCCGCGCCATCGACGCGGGCAAGCACATCTACACCGAGAAGCCGGTGGCCGAGTCGGTCGAAGGCGCGCTCGCGCTGGCACGGCACGCCGAGGCGGCCGGGGTCAAGAACGGCGTCGTCCACGACAAGCTGTACCTGCCCGGCCTGCTCAAGCTGAAGCGCCTGATCGACAGCGGCTTCTTCGGCCGGATCCTCTCCGTGCGCGGCGAGTTCGGGTACTGGGTCTTCGAGGGCGACTGGCAGGCGGCGCAGCGCCCCAGCTGGAACTACCGCGCCGAAGACGGCGGCGGCATCGTCGTCGACATGTTCTGCCACTGGAACTACGTGCTGGAGAACCTCTTCGGCGCCGTCGACGCCGTGACCGCGAAGGCCGTCACGCACATCCCGGAGCGCGTCGACGAGAAGGGTGACCGGTACGCCGCGACGGCCGACGACTCCGCGTACGCGATCTTCGAGCTCGAAGGCGGGATCATCGCCCAGCTCAACTCGTCCTGGTGCGTGCGGGTCCACCGCGACGAACTGGTCGAGTTCCAGGTCGACGGCACCAAGGGCAGCGCGGTCGCGGGCCTGCACAAATGCGTCATCCAGCCGAGGGAGGCCACCCCGAAGCCGGTGTGGAACCCGGACCTCGCCGAGACGCGGTCGTACCGTTCGCAGTGGCAGGAAGTGCCGGACAACGAGGACTTCGGCAACGGTTTCCGCGCGCAGTGGGAGCAGTTCGTCCGCCACGTCGTGGAGGACGCGCCGCACCCCTACGACTTCATGGCGGGGGTGCGCGGCATCCGGCTCGCGGAAGCCGGTCTGGAGTCGTCACGCGAGAACCGGCGGATCTCGCTGGGCTAGCGGCCGAAAACCGCGCCCGGGTCTTCGGCGATCAACACGGAGATCTCCCGGATCTTGCGGTTCGTGTGCTGTGACGCCTCGGTGAGCCAGCGGAAGGCTTCTTCGGCGTTCAGCTCCAGACGGGCCATCACGATGCCCTTCGCGGTGGCGATGGCGTCCCTGGTCTCCAACGCGGCGACCAGGGTCTCCGCCTGTCGTTCGGCGGCGGCCCAGCGGGACGCGGTCAGGATGATCGCCGAGATCGCCGAGGTGAACATCGCGACCAGTGCCGCCTCGACCGGGTCGAAGGCGTTGTCCTCGAAGCTCCAGACATTGAGGGCGCCGGCCAGCGACTCGGTCTCACGCCGCTTGATGTGGGAGTCGTCCGGGACGAACAGCGGACAGGACAACGCGGTCCGCACGCCGAGCTGTTCGGCGGCGGCCGCGAAATCCGGCCAGCGTCCGGCGGTCTCGTCGTCCAGCCGGGTCCGGACGATCGTGCCGCTCTCGGCGGCTTTCAGGCAGGGACCTTCGTCCGCGCTGTACTGCGCCTTGTCCAGGGCCAGCAGCGATTCGTCAGTGGTGGCGACGGTGCTCGGCTCGTCGCCGGAGTACAGCGTGACCGTCGCCCCGTCCGCACCCGGCAGCAGGCCGACCACCTTCTTCGCCACCCGTTCCAGCAACTCGTCGCGGGGCTCGTCGAGCCGCATCGACTCCGTGAGCTCCCGCAACGCCGAAGCGGTGTCGCGAAACTGATCCATCATGGCCCTTTCCCTCGGACGGCGGATTTCGCCGACCACCAAGAACGTACTCGTTCCGGCTAGCCGGGCATTGCCCGATTCGGGCTAACCCGTGGCCGGTGTCCCGCCGGTTCGCTTGCCATCAGGCCTTCACCGTGAGTGATCCCCGGTAGTTGCTGTTCGAATCCGGCGACCTCTCCCGTGGGCAGGATCCCCGTCAGTTCGGCCCGGTCACCACGGGCCGCCGATCCGGTGACGGTCCCACCGCGTTCGACCAGCCGGGACAGCGTCGCGGTCACCGAGTCCGCGGGCAGTTCCACCTCGATCCGGCTGACCGGTTCGAGCACCTCGGTCCCCGCCTCCCGGAGCGCTTCCCCGAGCACCAGCGGGGTGACCTTGCGGAAGTCGCCCGCCGCGCTGACCGGGCTGAAGTAGCCGGTGTGGGTGACGGTCACGTCGCAGTCGATCACCTCCCTGCCGGAGGGGCCTCGCCGGAGCGTCGCGTCGACGGTCTCTTCGATGGCCTTGTGGAAGGCGAGGGGGAGAGAGCCGAGTTCGACGTCGAGGCCGAAGGTCAGCCCTGATCCGGGAGCGCCGGGGCCGACCCGCAGCCCGAGTGTCGCGAAGTACGGATTCCGTTTCTCGGTGATGAACCACACCGAATGCCCGGTGCCGACCGGCCGTTCGACGCAGACCGGCAGGGTGAGGCTGAACGTGACGTCGAGGCCGTGCTGTGTGGCGAGTGTCTCCGCGATGATCTCCTTCTGCACCTCGCCGTAGAGCCGCACCGAGATCCGGCGCGTCTCGTCGTCCTGCCGGACGGTGATCAGCGGATCCTGTTCCGCCAGTTCCTGTAGCGCGGCGAACACCGACGCCGTCTCTTCTGGCCGAACCGGGCTGACCACGGTTTCCAAAGCGGGCGGCGGAAACTGTGCGGTGGCGCCCTCGCCCTCGGCAACGCCGACGAGGTCGCCGATCCGGATTTCCTTGAGCCCGGTGACCTTGGCGATCTGACCGGCCCGCGCCCGGCCCTCGACGGTTTCGTCACCGAGTTCGAAGACGTGCACCGCGCTGACCTTCGCCTCCTTCGTGAGTCCACGGCGATGGAACCGGACGTGGTCCCGCGCGCCGATCTCACCGGAGAACACGCGGACGTAAGCGATCTTCTCGTGCGCGCGGCCGCGTTCGATCTTGAACACGGTGGCGCGCAGCCGATCGTCCGGCACCGGCTTCGCCGCTCCCGCAAGGAATTCGCGGATACCGGTGGTCAGCTCGGCGATCCCTTCGCCGCTGCGCGCGGAACCGAAGAAGACGGGGGACACGACGCCGAGCCGGGTCTGACGGACGACTTCGGCCCGGTAGTCCTCGGCCGTCACCGTGTCTTCGAGATACGCGGTGAGGAACGCGTCGCTGTGCTCGGCGAGCTGTTCGGCCAACGCGGGCGGCGGTGGGACCGGCCGGATCTTCGCGGCCGCCGTGCCGATGTCGTCGACTTCGGACAGCGGCACGCAGGTGACACCGAGACGTCCGGCGAGATCGGCGAGGAGGCCGTCGTACCGGGCACCTGCCCTGTCGGCCTTGTTGGCGAAGATCAGCACGGGGATCCGCAGCCGCTTGAGCGCGCGCATGAGCACCCGGGTCTGCGCCTGCACCCCTTCGACGGCGGAAACGACGAGGACGACGCCGTCGAGCACCCGCAGCGCGCGTTCGACCTCGGCGATGAAGTCCGGGTGGCCCGGGGTGTCGATCAGGTTGACGTGCAGTTCGCCGATGCGGAAGGCGACCACGGCCGAGCGGATGGTGATGCCGCGACGGCGTTCCAGCTCCATCGTGTCGGTGCGGGTGTCCCCGGCGTCGACGCGGCCGAGGGTCCCGATCGCGCCGGTGTGGTGGAGCAGGCGCTCCGTCAGGCTCGTCTTACCGGCGTCGACGTGGGCGAGAATTCCGATGTTCAGGTGATCCATGGATGAACGGCTCCAGGGCTGTCGAAAGGTCCGTACGGCTCGGGGACTCGACAGCTCGGCGCACGCCGTTCTCCATCTCTGCGGGAAACACCTGGTCAGGCCGGACGTTAGCAGTGTGTTCCCGGCCGGTCACGCGATTTAGGGCCGGGCGCCATCCGGTCGAGGACGCGGTGCTGACGAACGTGTCGATCACCGGCGGCCCGCCGGGAGCCGGTGTGAACGTGGACCCAGCGGGTACGCGGGAGCCACCCCGACTTTCCCGACAGAGAGGCCGTGCCGTGCGCGATGCCGGATATGACGTGGTGATCATCGGTGCCGGGCCCGCCGGGTTGAGCGCCGCGCTGGTGCTCGGCCGATCCCGGCGCAGCGCACTGGTGGTCGACGGCGGGCCGGGCCGTAACTCCCCCGCCATGGGGGTGCACGGCCTCTTGGCCTGTGACGGGATGACCCCGGACGCGCTGCGGACGGCCGGTCGCGAGCAACTGCGGGAATACCCGGCGGTCAGCCTGCGCGAGGGCCGGGTCCAGGCGGTCGAAGGTGAATGCGGCGACTTCACCGTCGGGTTCGAGGACGGCCACTCGGTGCATGCGCGCCGGATCGTGCTGGCCACCGGCGTGATCGAAGACCTGCCCGCGATCGCGGGGCTGGCCGAGCGCTGGGGAAAGAGTGTTCTCGGCTGCCCGTACTGCCACGCCTGGGAGGTCCGGGATCGTCCGTTCGCCGTCCTGGCCACCGAGGGGCGGCAGGATGTCTTGTTCGCCGCTCAGCTGACCGGATGGAGTTCGGAGGTCACTTTGTGCACCAACGGAATCCCGTTGTCCTCCGAAGACGAGGCGATCCTGGGCGAACGTTCCGTCCGCGTGCGCACGGAGCCGGTGCGAAGTGTGGAGGGACCCGGTGACGCCGTCGAACGGGTCACGTTCCGCGACGGCGAGCCGGTGGCGTGCGCGGCGGTCTTCCTCCATGCCACCACTCGGCAGGCCGACCCGCTGGCCGGGAAGCTCGGCTGTGTCGTCCAGGACGACGGGACCGTGCGGGTCGACGACGCCGGATTCACCGGTGTGCCGGGTGTTTACGCCGCAGGAGATCTGGCGCGGCGGGAATCGTGCCCGCCGGGCATGACGTTCGTGGCGACCGCGGCCGCCATGGGTTTCGTGGCGGCCACCGCGGTGGATCACGGACTGTTCCGGGAAGAGCTGGACTGAAGTGCGGAATCCGTGCTTCACTCTTTGACGTGCCGTACCGACGCACCCCGAAGACGCAGGCAAGACTGGACTCCCAGCGAGGGGAGATCCTGGTCGCGGCCATCGCGCTGCTGGCCGAGACCGGCTACGCGGGCTGCTCCATGGCCGCGGTCGCGGCGCGGGCGGGGGTCGGCACCGGCAGTGTGTACCGGCAGTTCCCCTCGAAGGCCGACCTCGTCGTCGAGGTCTTCCGCGAGGTGGTCTCCCGGGAGGTCGACGCCGTCGAGGCCGCCGCGTCCGAAGGCGACGTCCGGGAGCGGGTGGTCGCGGTGATCGAGACCTTCGCCGGCCGGGCGCTGAAGGCGCCGAGGCTGGCGTACGCGTTGCTGGCCGAACCGGTCGACGCCGTCGTGGAGGCCGAACGGCTGGTCTTCCGCCGCGCGTTCCGCGAGGTCATCGCCAGGAACATCGCCGACGGCGTCCAAAAAGGACTGCTGCCGCCGCAGGACGCGGAAGCGACCGCCGCGGCGCTCGTCGGCGCGGGTGCGGAAATGCTGGTCGGGCCACTGGCCGGGGAAAGCGGACCGGACACGATCCCGCATCTGGTCACGTTCACCCTTCGGGCGCTGGGAGGCTCCGATGGAGCTTGAGACGCTGACGTACCGCGTCGAAGACCGGAAGGCATATCTGACGTTGAACCGCCCCGAGCGGCTCAACGCGATCAACGACGTCATGCCCGGCGAGATCCGGCAGGCCGTGGAGCGGGCGAACGAGGACGACGCGGTCCGCGTGATCGTGGTGCGCGGCGAAGGCCGCTCGTTCTGCGCCGGGTACGACCTCAAACAGTTCGCGGAGGAAGACGCCGAAGGCCGCTGGAACCAGGGCCCGGTCTGGGATCCGGTCAAGGACTACCGGGTGATGAAGCGCAACACCGACGACTTCTTCAGCCTGTGGCGCTCGCTGAAGCCCACCATCTGCCAGGTGCGGGGACACGCGATCGCCGGTGGCAGCGACATCGCGCTGTCGTGCGACGTGCTGATCATGGCGGCCGACGCGCGTATCGGCTATCCGCCCGCACGGGTGTGGGGCTGCCCGACGACGGGGATGTGGGTCTACCGCGTCGGCGCTCAGCGCGCGAAGCGGATGCTGCTCACCGGAGACACCATCGACGGCACCACCGCGGCGGACTGGGGACTCGCACTCGAGGCGGTGGAACCCGGACGGCTCGAAGCCGCCGTCGAGGAACTGGCCGACCGGATGGCCGGTGTGCCGACGAACCAGCTGGTGATGCAGAAGCTGATGATCAACCAGGCCTACGACAACATGGGCCTCTCCGGCACGCAGACGCTCGCGACGCTTTTCGACGGCATCACCCGGCACACCCCGGAAGGCCGCTGGTTCCGCGAATTCGCCGAACGCGATGGTTTCCACGAGGCGGTGGCCTACCGCGATTCCGGACAGGTCATCCCGGACGGCGGCGGACCGCTGCCGGAGCACACGGATCCGAGGAGGTCGTCTTGACCGCGAACGCCGAGAGCGAACG
Organism: Amycolatopsis sp. NPDC052450; assembly: GCF_044547565.1. NCBI lineage: Bacteria > Bacillati > Actinomycetota > Actinomycetes > Pseudonocardiales > Pseudonocardiaceae > Amycolatopsis > Amycolatopsis sp. NPDC052450. Next base: position 23,558 of record NZ_JBIUAQ010000024.1, read on the forward strand.
TGTCGCCGAGCGCCTGCAGCGCTCCTCCGCACGGCTTTCCTACGACCCGGACGTCGACGTCGACTGGCTCGCACCGCTGGTCGACGGGGCGTACGGCAAGGCCCCGGAACGATGTTCCTTGTACGGCACCGAATTGTGGGAACGTCTCGACGAAAGCCGTCGTGCCGAGCTGAGCCGTCAGGAGGCCGCGGCCGCCGCCGCGTCGGGTATCTGGTTCGAGCTGATCCTCATGCAGGGCCTCGTGCGGCACGTCTACAACAGCGACCCGACGACCCACAACGCCCAGTACGCGCTCACCGAGATCGCCGACGAATGCCGTCACAGCACCATGTTCGCCCGCTCGATCGAGAAGAGCGGCGGTGTCGTCCGGCGCCCGAGCCGCTCGGCACACCGCGCGGGCAAGGTGTTCGGCGCGATCTGCGGTCCGGCGCTGCTGTTCGCCGGCGCCATCTACGTCGAAGAACTCGCCGACGGCATGCAACGCGAGATGATGCGCGACGACAGCCTGCAGCCGATGATCCGGATGATCTCCCGGATCCACGTCATCGAAGAGGCACGCCACATCAGCTTCGCGAAGGACGAATTGGGGCGGGCCTGGGCAAGGCACGGCCGCGTCGGCCGCGAACTGATCCGCTGGGCGATCGCCGGCATGGCCTACGTCGCGACGTCGGAGCTGTTGCACCCCAAGGCGTACACCGCAGTCGGACTCGATCCCCGCGAAGCCCGCCAGGTCGCCGCCGCGAATCCGCACTGGCGGCGGACCAAGGCGTCGTGGGCGGCCAAGGCCGTCGAACACTTCACCGAGATCGGCCTCATCGGCGGCCCGAGCCGACGGCTCTGGCGCCGCGCCGGCGTCCTCGACTGAACAAGGAAGGCAACTCCATGTCCTCACGCACCGGCAAGGTCCTCGGCCTCGGCATCGCCGCGACCGGTCTCGCCCACTTCGCCGCTCCGGCGGCCTTCGAACCCGTCACGCGGATGGCCTTCGCCGACGACGTCCGCAACTGGACCTACCGCAACGGCGCCACCGAAGTCGCCATCGGCCTGGCGATCGCGGCCCGCCCCACCAGGAAGGCCGGGTTCGCCGGACTGGCCGTCTACGCCGGTTGGCTGGCGAAGCGAGTCCTCGCCCGGCGCTGACTTGCCGCCGGGATGAAGCTGCCGTCACCGGCGGTATCTCGTAGGGTGATGGTTCCGGGCGTCAGCTCGGATGGCCCGCGGCGGACGAGGGAGCACGGCGGTGGATGGGCGGCATCGGGGACCGTTGTGGCGGGCCATTGCCTCCGCCGAGAATGTGGCGGGCCGCCGTGACAGCTGGGCACAGACCGTGTGTCTCGCCTGCGTGGAGACTTTCGACCGGGTGGACGCGGCGATTCTGGCGTTGCGGGGTGGTTCGCACGCCGAGGAGGTCTTGGGCGCCAGCGACCCGTGGGCCGCCGATCTGGCGGAAGCGCAGTACACCGTCGGCGAGGGTCCTGGCGTGGAGGCGTTCGCCGCCGGATCCCCGGTGCTGGTCTCCGACCTCAGGTTCGAGCAGGTGCGCTGGCCGGGGTTCGCACAGGCCGCCCTCGACGGCGGGGTGGCGGCGATGTTCGCGTTCCCGCTCCAGTTCGGGGCCATCCGGCTCGGCACCCTGGAACTGATCCGCCGCGGCCCCGGCGGGCTGCCCAGCGACGAACTGAGGGATGCCGTGCTGGCGGCGGACCTCGGCGCGGCGGCGCTGTTGCGGCAGGCGAGGACGGCCGAGGTCGAAGGCCACGAATTCGCCCCGGATCCGGTGCGGTCGTTCCAGGATGTCAATGTGGCCACCGGCATGCTCGCCGCCCAGCTGCACATCGGCCTGGACGACGCCTTCACCCGGTTGCGGGCGCACGCCTACGGACGGAACCGGTCGATCCTGGACGTCGCCCGTGATGTGCTGGAACGGCGCATCGTCCTGGACGAGCTCGCCGAATGAACCGTCGACCTGGAGGAAACATGAGTCGCCACCGAAGGGCTGACGGCGGTCCCGGCACCCTGCCCGCCGATCTGACCGAGGCCCTGGCCGCCATCACCGCCCGGCTGGTCAACACCCCGGACAACGCCTCCGTGCTGCGTCTGATCACCGAGGTCGGTACGGATCTGCTCGGCGCGGCCGCGACCGGTGTACTGCTGGTCCGGCCCGGTGGCGGCTTGAACGTGGTGGCCGCGTCCGACGGGAAGGTGCGGTTCCTGGAGTCGCTGCAAACGGACATCGATCAAGGGCCGTGTGTCGATTCCATCGCGTCGGCCACCGTGATCACTTCGCCCGATTTGGCGGCTGATCGGGCGAAGTGGCCGGACTTCGTGCCCGCCGCGCTCGCGGCCGGATTCCACTCGGCGGTCGCGGTGCCGATGAGGCTGGACGAACGGGCGGTGGGCGGGTTCAACCTGCTCTACGACACCGAAACGGTGTTCGAGCGGTGGCAGCTGGAACTGGGGCAGGTGGTGGCGGACCTGGCGGTGCTCGCGCTGGTACAGGAACGCGGCGAGCGCCGTGCGGACCGGTTCCTCGAAACCACGGTCACCGCGCTCAACGACCGGGTCCAGTTCGGCCAGGCCGTCGGCGTCGTGGCGGGAACACTCGGCATGGAGCCCGCGGCCGCGCATGCCGCGATCCTCGGCTACGCGACCGAACACGCCCTCGCGCTGCGCGACGTCACGGGAGCGATCACCGACGGTTCACTCGACCCGGCGAACCTGACCTAGACCCAGCCCTCGTAGTCGGGGTCGGCGGTGCCGTCGGCCTGGGCGTCGACGATGGCCGCGATCCGGACGGCCTCGGCGTCGCGTCCCGCCGGACCGGTGCCGTCGGTCAGCTCGTCGAGCGCGTGCGCGGTGTCGCAGCCCTGCCAGCCCTGCAGGACACCGACCGCTTCATTGACCGCCGCCCGTCCCTCGAGCGCTTGGACAAGGCGAGCCGCGGTCTCGAGCAATTCGGGATCCGGCTTGGGGGAGGTCATGCCCCCACCGTCCTCCATTCGGCGTACGAACACCAGGGCTGCTCAATGGTGTGCCTGGACGATCGCGGTGACGAGCTGCTCGGCGAAGTCGCGGAGTTTGACGTTCTTTCGCTGTGATTGCTCCACCAGGAGCTGGAAGGCTTCGTCGGCGGAGACGCCGTGTACACCCATGAGGATGCCTTTGGCCTGGTCGATCACGGCGCGGGAGAGCAACGCGGTGGCGAGCTGGTCGGCTTCCTCCCTGGCGATCCGATACCGGGCGGTGGCCCGCATCGCGCCTTCGACCGCGGTCACGAACAGTTCGAGCAGTATGGCGTCGACCTCGCGGTAGGCGTGGACGTGGAATCCGTAGAGGTTCAGCGAACCGGTGTGCTCGGCGTCGATCGCCAGTGGCGCCGAGAGGAAGCTGGCGACCCCGGCGGACGCCGCCTGTCCGGCGAACTCGGGCCAGCGCGTGTGCGCGGACCCGACGTCCACCCGGACGATCTGCCGCTTCACCGCGGCTTCCAGGCACGGCCCGGACCCGGCACGGTACTGGTCGGTGTCGATGCCAAGGGCACGCTGATCGGTGCAGGCGGCCGTCGCCGGGACGCCGTCCTTCAGCAGGGTCACACTGACGATGTCCGCGCCGGGAATGACGTGGAGCAGCTGGCGGGAGATCACCTGGAGCGCGGTGTCCAGGGCGCCGTCGTCCTCCAAAGACCGGATGAGCGCTTCCAACGCCGTCGTCACGTCGTCCAGCTGACGGCGGATGCCGATGGGTTCGTCTGGCGACGACATGGCGGTTCCCTTTCCCCGAACCACCGTGGGGTCGCTCAGGACTCCACGGTATTGAGAGAACCCTGTGTGTTCAAGTCGCCACTGTCGATGACTCAGGTCCTGAACGGCCGGCTCTCCCCTGGGAGTTCCACCCTCACCAACGGAAAGCCGGCCGTCCTGGGGCGCGGTGGGGTGCGTGCACACCGCCCACCGCCGTCGAGGTCCCGCGAGGACTCGACGAGTGGCTACCCGCTCGCGCTGGGGCCAAACCCGGCAGTGGGGCATCTCCTTGCGGCCTGCCGAATCGCTTGATCGCCGCCGACCCGTTCGCCGAACCCGACCGCGAGGGAACGGCTGCGCCAGTGGACGAAGCGAATGCTGTGGCCGGGATCATCCCGAGGCAGTCCACGGACCTGGCGAGCGTTCTCGGGCTCGCTGGTGACCATTGTGGACAGAGGAAAGCAACCAGGTTGTGGTGATCCGTGGCCTGGAGTCTGGGCGTGCGCCATCAGGGAGGCGGTGGCTCCTTCTCCGAGTCAAGGAGGAGCCACCGCCGCTCATCGGTCGTTTAATTGATCAGCTCAAGCTCTCGGGCCTGCTCCACGAGATCAACTAACTCCGTTGCAAAGTCGTAGGCATCGACGTCGCCCGGGTACCATTCGGCAACTGCAGGTAAGAGCGATTCTCGGATTACGGCCATGATCTCTTCGGCTTGCTTGCTCGTGTATACGCTGAGGGAAAAGAAACTGTATCCACCTTCGGTGAAGTGGTTCAGATTTTCGGAAAGTTCGTCGTCCGCGACTTCGCCGGCGATGGATTCAATCACTCGGAGCAGCAGTCCCCGCGAGGGCATCCATGACAGCATCTGCGGTGGCTGAACGCGCCCCGGTGGATCTACGATGAAATCTCCGGACAACTCATTTCACCTTAGAATGAACACGAATGGTTCGTGTGGTCGAATAAACTTGAGCTTTGGATCCGTCAAGAACTTTTGTCTGGTCGCGGGTCAGCTTGGCCCGCCCATTTGGAAGGCTACCTCATCAGGTTGTGCGGTGAGCGGTGACGAGCCATTGCTGGTCGTCGCCGTTGCTGTCGGCGAACTGCTGCACCGGCCCGCCGTTGTGCGTCCCGGAGTTGAGCACGGAGGCGATACCGCCGCTGAACGCGCTCTGCAGTTTCACCGCGCCGTTCTTGCCGGTGACGAAGGTCCATTGCTGGTCTACGTCGAGGTGGCAGTTGTACTGCGTGAGCGACACACCGTTGCGGGCCTGGAAGGCTGTGACGTCAAGGCACTTCTTCGAGTTGACGTTCTTCAGCGCGTACTTGTGACTGCCGAGGTCGACAAGTTCCCAGCGCTGTTTACCGCCACTGCCGCAGTCCCACAGCTCGGTCCCGCGGCCATCCGCGAGCGCGTCCTGGACACCACCGGAGACCTGCAGGCACCGCTGGGACTGAACCGCCTTGACTTCGATGACACCGGGCTGCATGGCGATGGTCTGACCGGTGTGGTTGACATCGATCAAGCGCCAGGCCTGATTACTGGCGTGGGTGTTGGTGTACTGCACGACCAGAGTGGCGTTGTCGGTGCCGCCGCCCGCGGCGGTGGCGGCCTTGCCGCTCTTGACGTTGCGCAGCTCCATCATGCCGTCGTCACCGACCGGGACGAACTCCCAGAGCTGCTCGGGCACGGTACCGGCGCAGCCGTTCTGCACCAGGGAGTCGTTGTTGTTCACGCCACCGCCCGCGACCGCCAGGCATTTGAGGGAGTTGACGTTCTGGAGTGCGTACCTGTCGTTGCCCTTGGCGCGCAGCACCCAGCGCTGCTTGTTGCCGTTCACGCAGTCCCACAGCTCGGTGCCGGCGCCGTTGTTCGAGCTTGGCGGCGTCGCCGGTCGCGGTCGCCGCGCCTGCGGCCACGAGGTGGCCTACCTGCGACGCCTGCATCATCGCTGAGCCCGAGCTGTGGCCGCAGGGAATGACCTGAAGACGGTGTAGACGATGCTGGGCCACGCGAGCATCGTCCTGACGGCCGACACCTACACCAGCGTGCTCCCGTCCCTCGCCCGTGCAAGCGCCGAAGCGACCGCGAGCCTTATTCGTCGCGCCGGCTACGAACGGGGTCAGAAGATCTGCAGGTCACGCGCCACTCGCGGTCGACAACAACGGGGGGCAGGGCAGCGGTCGAGGTCCGCGCCTCATCTACCGAGGAGAGGCACTCGAACGGGCTCACGGTGGCCCCACCTCGGGCTCACGCATCAACAAAGCCCACCAACGGCACCCCTGAAATGACGGGAAATCGTTGGTGGGCTTTGGTTACTCACTGTGCGCCATCAGGGACTCGAACCCCGAACCCGCTGGTTAAGAGCCAGCTGCTCTGCCAATTGAGCTAATGGCGCCTGCTTGTCCGCCGCCTTGGTGTTCCCCTCGGCGACGTGGAAAACATTAACACAGGGTTGCTGGGGCCCGTTTCAGGGGGGTCCCCTTGCGACGGGCCGGGACGTATTCGGCCATCCGGCCGCGGGCGTTGCGGCCGGTCAGGCAGACTATAGCCAGACGTTGGGGTTGGTACCACGCGAAACGGGCGGTGTGCATGAGGGTCTGGGGAGCGACGGGGCGGTCGCGGGTGGCTGTGGTGGCTTTGGTGGCCGGGTTCACACTGGCCGCCTGCAGCAGTACACCGTCGGGTGAATCGCCGTCTCAGGGTGGTGCTCCCGGTGGTTCGCAGCAGAGTGGAGCGCCCGCGCCGGAGCCGAAGGCCGCCGTGGTGACGCTGACGCCGGCGCAGGGCGCGGCGAACGTGGCGCCCGGTGAGCCGGTCCAGGTGGCCGTCGCCGACGGCAAGGTGGGCGAGGTCAAACTGACCGGCGCCGACGGCAAGGTCGTCGCGGGCAAGCCGAAGGAAGACGGTTCGGGTTGGGAGTCGGCGGAGCCGCTCGGTTACGGCAAGACCTACACCGTCACCGCGGCCGCGACCGGGACCGACGGCAAGCCGGTCACCTCCACCTCGACGTTCTCCACGGCCAAGCCGGGCCGTCAGATCGGTGTCTCGATCAACCTGGTCGAAGGGGAGACCGTCGGCGTCGGGCTGCCGCTGATCTTCACCTTCACCGCCAACGTGCCGGACAAGGCGGCGGCCGAGAAGGCGCTGAAGATCGTCACCGAGCCGCAGGCCGAGGGCGCGTTCCACTGGTTCGGCGAGAAGACCGTGATGTGGCGGCCCAAGGAGTACTTCAAGGCGGGCACGAAGATTTCGGTCAACGCCGCGATCTACGGCAAGAACCTGGGCAACAACACCTTCGGCCGCGAGGACAAGCCTGCCAAGGTGGTCGTCGGCGACAAGCTGGTCGCGACCGCGGACGGCGGCACCCACCAGATGAAGGTCGTGGTGAACGACCAAGAGGTCAAGCAGATGCCGATCTCGATGGGCAAGCCGTCGAGCAGCACCCCGGCCGGGACCTACACGGTGATGAGCGAGCACACCGGGTACACGATGGACTCGAGCACCTACGGCGTGCCGACGGACAGCAAGGCCGGCTACCGGACGTTCGTGAAGTACGCGGTGCGGATGTCGAACAGCGGCATCTTCTACCACTCGGCGCCGTGGTCGGTCGGTTCACAGGGCAAGCGGAACGTGAGCCACGGCTGCATCAACCTGTCGACCGAGAACGCGCAGTGGCTGATGGAAACTTCGAAGAAGGGTGACATCATCACCGTCACCAACTCGGGCCCGCAGGTGCTGGAGCCGACCGACGGCTGGTCGGTGTGGCAGATGTCCTGGGATGACTGGAAGACCGGCGGCGACCGGAACTGACCTGTTGCCAGGAGGGTCCTGTCAGGACGGAATCAGTCCTGACAGGACCCCTCATGGCGTTCCGGGCGGCAGGGTGCCGTAGAAGTGCTCCCATTGCGTCTCGCCGCTGGTCTTGTAGCGGCACTTCTGGGTGCCGGTGTCCCAGATCTTCTCTGGATCGCGTCGGCACTTCTGGTGCTCGAGTTCGGCGAGGTACTTCTGAGACTGGGCTTTCGAGCAGCTCGGGTAGCCGGGTTCGCAGCGCCACGGTGACTTCTTGGCCGATGTGGCCGTCTTCGTCGGCTTGGGCGGGCTCACCGTCACGGTCACCGGCGGCGGCGCCGATGTGGACGGTGTCGCGGTCACGGTCGTGACCAGGGCCGGCGTCGTCGACGGTGCGGGTACTTGATTCGGTGGAGAGGCCGTGCAGGCTCCGGCCAGCGCCAGGAGTCCCGAGAACGTCAAGATCGGCCATCGTCTCATGGCATCCTCCGCGCGAGTTCCTTCCTGAACTCGCGCGAGGGCCACGCCGTGTTACCGGACCCATGAAAAAGCGAAACCCCAGCCTGGCGGAAGAACCGGCCAAACTGGGGTGATGGGGTGAGCGACGGGTTTCGAACCCGCGACCTCCTGGACCACAACCAGGTGCTCTACCAGCTGAGCTACGCCCACCATCGCCGGGCTCGGGAAGCTTCCCCATCACCTCGGCCGCACTATATTAGCGTGCCGGTTTCCGGGGCTCGCAACGGGTTACCGTTGGTGGCGTTCCTGCACTTCAGCGGCCGCGGCCTTGGCCTGTTCGGTGGTCGGGCCGGGCTGCGGGACGAAGGCGGCGCGACGGTAGTAGTCGAGCTCCCAGATGGATTCCTTGATGTCGGCGAGCGCGCGGTGCGCGAGGCCCTTCTCGGGCTTGGCGTAGTAGATCCGCGGGTACCAGCGCCGGACGAGTTCCTTCACCGAGGAGACGTCGACCATGCGGTAGTGCAGGTGCGCGTCGAGAAGGGGCATGTCGCGGGTGATGAAGCCGCGGTCGGTGGCGATGGAGTTGCCGGCGAGCGGGGCGACGTTGGCCTCGGGCACGTGTGCGCGGATGTACTCGAGGACGCGCTGCTCGGCTTCTTCCATGGTGACCGTGGAGCGCCGGACCTCTTCGGTGAGGCCGGAGCGGGCGTGCATTTCGCGGACGACCTCCGGCATGCCGTCGAGGGCTTCGTCGTCGGCGTGGATGACGATGTCGACGCCTTCGCCGAGGACGTTGAGCTCGGCGTCGGTCACCAGCGCGGCTATTTCGATCAACGCGTCTTTGCCGAGGTCGAGCCCCGTCATCTCGCAGTCGATCCAGACTAGGCGGTCGTTCACCCCGGAACCCTAACCCGACCCGGGGATTCGTGGCGCGCGACGTGCGGGTTCGGCGCGTTGCTGGCAGCGTGTGCACCCTCAGGTGAGTCATGTCACAGATCAGGGGAGCGACAGTGGCCGAACAGGGTCCAGCCCAGGAGATCGCGCAGGGGTACGTCAGCGAGGGTCCGGCGGTCGAACTCGGCGCCGTCGTGATCGACGGCAAGGCCGACGCGCGTGCCGCGGTCCGGCTGCCGCTGGCGACGCTGAACCGGCACGGGCTGGTCGCGGGCGCGACCGGTACCGGCAAGACGAAGACCTTGCAGCTGGTCGCCGAACAGTTGTCGGCCGCGGGTGTGCCGGTGGTGCTGGCGGACGTGAAGGGCGACTTGTCAGGGCTCGCCGCGCAGGGCGAGAGCAACGACAAGGTCACCAAACGCGCGGAAGAACTGGGCGACTCCTGGGAGCCAGCCGCGTTCCCTGTTCAGTTCCTGTCGCTGGGCACCGGCGGCAAGGGGTCGCCGATCCGGGCGACGATCACGAGTTTCGGCCCGATTCTGCTGTCGAAGGTGCTGGGGCTCAACGAAACCCAGGAGTCGACGCTCGGCCTGATCTTCCACTGGGCCGATCAGCGCGGGCTGGCGCTGCTGGACACGAAGGACCTCCGCTCGGTCATCACGCACCTCACGAGTGACGAGGGCAAGGAGGACCTCAAGGGCATCGGCGGCGTTTCGGCCGCGACGGCCGGGGTGATCCTCCGGGCGCTGTCCAATCTGGAGGCTCAGGGCGGCGAGGACTTCTTCGGCGAGCCCGAGCTGGACGTCCACGATCTGATGCGCGAGGTCGACGGCAAGGCGATGGTGACCTTGCTGGAGCTGGACAACCTCCAGTCGAAGCCCGCGCTGTTCTCGACGTTCCTCATGTGGCTGCTCGCCGAGCTGTTCGAGGAACTGCCCGAAGAGGGCGACCTCGACAAGCCGAAGCTGGTGTTCTTCTTCGACGAGGCGCACCTGTTGTTCAACGACGCGTCGAAGGCGTTCCTGGAACGCATCGAGCAGACCGTGAAGCTGATCCGCTCCAAGGGTGTCGGCGTGTTCTTCTGCACGCAGCTCCCGACGGACATCCCGAACAACGTCCTGTCCCAGCTGGGCGCGCGGGTGCAGCACGCGTTGCGCGCGTTCACGCCCGAGGACCAGGCGGCGCTGACGAAGACGGTGAAGACGTACCCGAAGACGAAGCACTACGAATTGGACTCGGCGCTGACGTCGCTCGGTATCGGCGAAGCGATCGTCACGGTGCTCTCCGAGCGGGGCGCGCCGACACCGGTCGCGTGGACCCGGCTGCGCGCGCCGCGGTCGAAGATGGGGTCCATCGGTGCCGAGGCCATCGCCGCGGCGACGACGTCTTCGGATCTGCACGCGAAGTACGCCGAGACGATCGACCGCGAGTCGGCCTACGAGAAGCTCGCCGCGAAGGTGGCCGCGCCGCCCGCGGGCGAGGCTCCACCACCGGTGGAAGCGCCCCCGGCGCCGAAACCGGAGAAGGAGGGCCCGGGCATGGTCGAGCAGGCGATGAAGAATCCGGCGGTGAAGTCGTTCTTCCGCTCGGCGGCGAGTGCGCTTGGACGTGAGATCACCCGCGGCCTGTTCGGGAACCGGAGGCGCTGAGGAATACCTGACGCGTTCTGTCAGGTATGTCCGGCAGGCTGAGCGGCATGACCAACACCGCGACAGCGTCGTTCACCGTGGACGGCTGGGAGCCGCAAGCCACCGACAAGCCCGAAAGCACCGAGTTCTCCCGGGTGTTGCTGACCAAGACGTTCACCGGTGGCGTCGAGGGGACCAGCGCCGTGGAGATGCTGACGGCGGTGAACGGGACGTCGTCGGCGTACGTCGCCTTCGAGCGGCTGGCTGTCACCGTCGACGGACGTAAAGGTGGCTTCGTCCTGCATCACTCGGCGGGGGAGAACGGGCATCACCTGATCGTCCTGCCGGGCTCCGGTCACGGTGAACTGGCAGGTATCACCGGAACGGCGGAGATCGTCAAGGACGACGAGGGCAACCACACGTTCACCCTCACCTACGAACTCTGAACGCGCGTGAAGGACTCCTCCCCGAAGGAGCCCTTCACGCGCTCACCGGCTGGGCCGCCCCCTGACGCGGTCCAGAAGGCCGGGGTCAGCCGACGATCTGATCGACGATCTTCTTCGCGTCGTTGACGGGGATCGCGAAGCCGATGCCGATGCTGCCGGTCGAGGCCGGGTTGTACAGCGCCGAGTTGATGCCGATGACGTTCCCCTGCGCGTCCACCAGCGCCCCGCCCGAGTTGCCCTGGTTGATCGGGGCGTCGGTCTGGATCGCGGTGTAGCTCGGCCCGGCTTCGTTCGTGGTCCTGCTGTAGGGCGAGCGCCGTTCCTGGCCACTGCTCAACTCGTCTAGGTTGCGGTTCAGCGCGCTCACGATCCCGGTGGTCACGGTGTTCTGCAACCCGCCGGGCGAGCCGATCGCGACGACCTGCTGGCCGACGGAGAGCTTGCTCGAATCGCCGAGCGAAGCCGGTGTCAGGCCGCTCGCGTCCTTCGCCTGGAGCACGGCGATGTCGGCCTTCGTGTCGGCGCCGACCACGCTCGCCTTGTACTGCTTGCCGTCCGACAGCGTGACGGTCACGTCGCCCTGGGCGTCGGCGACCACGTGGGCGTTGGTGAGGATGCGCCCGTCCGCCGTCAGGATGACGCCGGAGCCGACGGCCTCACCCTGCGCGGTGGTCACGTTCACCTGGACGACGCTCGGGGTCACCTTCGCGGCGACACCGCTGACGTCACCCGAAGTGTTGTTCCCGACCAGTTGCCCGTTGGCGACCGCGGACGAACCCGTGCCCGACGCCGACGACGTGGAGCCGAGCCCCACGATCGCCGCTCCACCGACTCCGCCGAAGAGTGCGGCGGCGAGCGCCGTCGCGGTGACGAGGACGGAGACCCGGCCGCCCTTCTTGCGGGGCGCCGGAGCCGGGGGAGGCTGCGGGGTGAAGAGCGGATTCGGCGCGGCCTGCCAAGGGGTGTAGCCGGGGTACTGCTGCTGGTGCGGCGGCTGGGGCCCACCGGTGGAGGCGGGGCCGGGCCGACTCTCGTTCTCGGTCATGGAACAAGATTCGCGCCCGTACTTGTGAACCGCCTGTGGAAATCCCCAGGGCTTTCCTGAGAAGAATCTCCTGAGAAGGCTCAGTCGAAGAACGCCGGGACGTCCAATGCCCCGCCCGATGCCTCGAACTCCTCGTGCACCGCGGCGCGGAGTTTCGCGTCGGCCAGGTAGTCGACGGCGGTCAGCGCCAGCCCCAGCGCGCCGTCGACGACCGCGCGGTCGCCGTCCGGCGAACCGGCCGCGGCCGCGAACTCCTTGGTGTGCAAGGCGGTCGTCGGTCCGGCGATGGCGATCATCGGGTGGATCGCGGGCATCCGGTAGGAGAGGTTGCCGAGATCGGTCGAGCCGGTGAGGAATTCGGGCACGATCCCCGGCGGCAGCGGTTTGCGGCCGGCGTCGACCTGATGCACCGACCAGCGCCCGGCGAGGGTGGTGTTGAACCGGATCGGCAGATACGCGGGCTGGTCGTCCCACTTCAGTTCGACGCCGCAGCCGGTCATCTCCGCCGCGCCGCGCGCGATCGCCGAAACCCGCTCGGCGAGGTCGCGCAGCGTGTCCGGTTGCGCGGAGCGGAGGTAGAACAGCAGAGCCGCGCGTTCGGGGACGACGTTCGGCCGCGCGCCGCCATCGGTGAAGACCCCGTGGACTCGGTCGCTGGAGGGCAAGTGCTGCCGAAGCGCCGCGACGCCCTGATAGGCGGCGACGGCGGCGTCGAGCGCGTTGCGTCCCATGAACGGCTGAGCCGAGGCGTGCGCGCCGACCCCGTGGAACACCATTTCCAGCTGCCGCCTGCCGAGGAACGGGTGCATGGCGATGTCGTGGCTGAACGGATGCAGCATGACCACGGCGTCGACGTCGTCGAAAACACCCGCGCGGGCCATCGTCTCCTTGCCGCCACCGCCTTCCTCCGCCGGCGTGCCGATCAGCGAGACCCGGCCGCCCAGCCGTTCGGCGACCGCCGCCGCGCCGAGGAAACCGCCCGCGCCCGCGGTGCAGATGACGTTGTGCCCGCAGCCGTGGCCGAGCCCGGGAAGGGCGTCGTACTCGGAGAGGACGGCGATGTGCGGACCGCTGCCGGGGGTGGTCGCGACCAAGGCGGTGTCCAGTCCGCCCGCGCCGATCGTCACCTCGTGACCGTGCCGCTGGAGCAGGTCCCCGAGCGCGCGGACCGAGCGGTGCTCGGCGAATCCCTCTTCGGGATGAGCGTGCAGGTCTTGGCTCAGCCCCACCAGTTCCGCCGTCAGCGCGCGGATCTCGGTGCTGACGGCGTCCCGCGTGGCGGCGTCCGCGCCGTCGTGGGGCGAGCCGAGGGGTTCGGCCGCGGCGACGGCGCCCGCGGTCGCTTCGACCAGCGAACGGAGGTAGCCGTCGTCGGGGGGAATCGGCGAAGCGTGCTCAGAGCGGATCATTTCCGGATGTTAACTCCTAGCTCCGCCGTGACGATCTGCGTGACACCGGAGTACCGCTCGTCGACGTGGTCGAAGCCGCGCCGGAGAAGTTTCGCCGCGATCTCGCCGCGGTCGAACATCCGCTGCCCGCTCAGCCTCCCGAGGACGGTGTCCGCCAGCCGCATCGGCTGATCGCTGTGCCGGGCACTGGTCAGCATCACCAGTGAGCCGCCGGGTTTCAGCACGCGGGCGAACGAATCCAGCGCCGCGTCCGGATCGGCGAACATGTGCAGCGCGGCGAAGCAGCAGACGGCGTCCACAGTGGAATCATCGAGCGGCAGGTCGACGGCGTCGGCGCGAAGGTAGGCCACCGACGGCGGATTGGGGGCGGAGAGTGCCTTTTCCAGCATGGTGACCGAACCGTCGAGGCCGATGGACAACCCGTCCGGGCCCACCGCTTCGCCGAAGGCACGCGTGAACCGTCCGGTGCCGCACGCGACGTCCAGCGAAACCTGGCCGGGGCGCAGGCCGAGCGCTTCGATCGCGATACGGACCTCGTCCGCCATGGTCGGGCCGTTCAGTCCTTTCGCGACCCTGCCCAGCGTCGGGCGCCAGTACCGCTCGTAGATCATCGGCACGGCGGAGGTGCGCATCAGCCGCTGCGCGAGTCCGGTCGGCGGCCCCGCCTGCGGGATTTCTCCCAGCAGGTCAAGGAAATCCTTCGGAGTGGCGGTGGGTGTGGTGCCCGGCCGCAGCAGGCTTTCGAGACGTTCGCGATGGTCCGGCATGGCTGCTCCCTTCACGGTCTTCACCGGAGAATCTGCCATGACCGGCCCGTTCGCGACATTCCCGCCGCCGCGACCCGAAACTGTCGGTGGCCATCTCTAACGTCGGAGGGAGTCGCCGTTCCCCAGCCGAAGGAGCCCGAAATGACCGGCTCGATCCTGCAGCACACCGCCACGACCACGCTTCGCATCCCGGTGCGCGGCCCGTTCGACCTCGACAAGTCCATCCGGTTCCTGACCGACTTCCCGCCCGCGTGCCGCGCGGACGCCGCCGCCGAACCCGGCACCCTGCGCTTCGCCTTTCCCGCCGAAGCGGGCTGGGAGCACGTCGGTGCGGCCGTCAGACAGAGATCGCCCGGCTCGATCGAGGTGGAGGTCTTCGCCGAGGAAGGGCTCGCCGTCGAGGTCGGCGCCCAGGTACGCCGGATCCTTTCGGTGGACGTCGACGGCGTCGGCTTCGCCAAGATCGGCGCCGCGGATCCCGTGGTGCGCCGTCTGCAGCAGACGTTCCCCGGGCTGCGGCCCGTGCTGTTCCATTCGCCCTACGAAGCGGCCTGCTGGGCGATCCTGAGTCACCGCGCGCGGATGTCGCAGGCCGCCACGGTGAAACGACGGCTCGCCGAGGAGTTCGGCAGGCCCGTGGACGTCGGCGGGAAGATCCTCAGGTCGTTCCCTGCGCCGGACGTGCTGGCCGGGCCCGAGGCCGGACGTGGTCTGCCGGAGGTGAAGGCCGAGCGGTTGCGCGCGGTGGCCAACGCCGCCAAGGACGGTCTGCTCGACGCCGCTTATCTGCGCGCGATGCCGGTCCCCGACGCGCTGCGCTGGTTGCAGCGGTTGCCGGGGATCGGGCCGTTCTCGGCGCAACTGATCCTGATCAGGGGCGCCGGGCATCCGGACGTCTTCCCCGCGGGCGAGCCCCGGTTGCAGGAGGCCATGCGGGCCGCGTACGACCTGCCGATGGCGCCGCCCGAGGAGCTGGAGGAGCTGTCCGCGGTATGGCGGCCGTTCCGCAGTTGGGTGGCCTTCGCCCTGCGCAACGACCGGGAGTTTCGCACGCGCGAGTTCGGGGGTTCGATGACCGCCTGACACAGGACATATCCGGCTTGTGGTGAGCTGGTGCGGTGAGCGCGTCTCCCGCCGAAACGGTTTCCGACATCGCCCAGTCCACCCCGCCTGGCACGATCACCCTGGTCACCGGTGGTCTCGCCCTGCTCGTGGTGCTCTCGGGCAGGCCTTGGCGGATCGCCCGCAACCTGATCACGCTCGTCCACGAGGCGGGCCACGCGGTGGCGGCGGTGCTGGTCGGGCGACGGCTGCAGGGCATCAAGCTGCACTCGGACACCTCCGGGGTCACCGTCTCCCGCGGCAAACCGGAGGGGCCGGGGATGGCGTTCACCGCGCTGGCCGGGTATCCGGCGGCCGCCGTGCTCGGGCTGGTGTTCGCGGGGCTGCTCTCGTCGGACCTGATCACCGTCGTGCTGGTGGTGATGGCGCTGATGCTGCTGGGCGTGCTGGTGATGGTGCGCAACACCTACGGCGTGTTCACCGTGGTCGCCAGCTCGGTGGTGCTCGGGCTGGTCGCGCTGGTGGCGCCCTCGTGGTTCCAGGCGATCTTCGTCTACCTGCTGACCTGGTTCCTGCTGTTCGGCGGCGTCCGGCCGGTGGTCGAGCTGCAGATCAAGCGGCGCCGGGGTGCGGCGAGGGATTCCGACGCCGATCAGCTCGGCAGGCTCACCGGGATGCCCGCGGTGCTGTGGGTGCTGGTGATGGCCGTGCTGACGGTGAGCTGTCTCTTCGCGGGCGGGTTGTGGCTGCTGGAGCCGACCGTCGCCTGACCGGGGCGGTACGGCAGACTGATGGCTCGTTCCGCGCGGAAGGAGTCACCAGATGGACGAGGTCGCCAAGGCCGTCGAGGAATGCGCTCGATCGGCGAAACGGGCCGCACCGTCGCTGGCCGCCGCCTCCGCCGAGGCGATCGACGCCGCGCTGAACGCCATGGCCGACAAGCTGGTCGAGCACGCCGATGTCGTGCTCGAAGCGAACCAGGCCGACATCGCCAAGGCACGCGAGGACGGGATGAGCGCGGGCCTGCTCGACAGGCTCACCATCACCCCCGAGCGGCTGACCGGCATGGCCGAACAGCTCCGTCTCCTGGCGGGCGCGCCGCATCAGGAGCGGTCCGTCGATGTGTCCACTTTGGACGGAGGACTGCGGCTGGTGGAACGCCGCCGCCCGGTCGGCGTGATCGGCGCGAACTACGAGGCGCGGCCGAACGTCACGGTCGACGTCGCCTCGCAGTTGGTGAAGTCGCGCAATGGCGGCGTGCTCCGCACGGGTTCCGCCGCGCTCGGCTCGGCCCAGCGTCTGCGCGAGACCGTGATCGCCCCCGCGCTCGCCGAGGCAGGCATCGACCCGGACGTCATCCAGCTGGTGCCGCGCGCCGAACGCGAAGCGGCTTCCGCGCTGGTCCGGTTCCCGGCGCTCGTGCCGCTGGTCATCCTGCGCGGCAGCGGTGACAGCACCAGGGCGCTGGCCACCGAGGCGGCCGTCCACGGTGTCCGCACGCTGGCCCACGCCGACGGCGGCGGCGTGCTGTACGTCGACGAGGCCGTCGACACCGACAAGGTGCGCGACCTGGTTTTCAACAGCCTCGACCGGCTCGGCGTCTGCAACCGGCTGAACCTGCTGCTGATCCACGAAGACGCCCACGACCGCGTCTGGCCCGGCATCTCCGGCGCGCTGGCCGAACGCGGCGTGACCCCGTCGCTCGCCCCGCACGAGCACGCCATCGGCTACGAATGGGCCCTCGACTCCGACCGCGAAGCCACCGTCACCGTCGCGAAGGTCTCGGGCCTGCCCGAAGCGGCGGAGATCGCCAACGAGCGCACCTCGGGCCTGGCCGCCGGCATCGCCACCGAAAGCAGCGAAGCCGCCGACGCGTTCTTCGACGCGTACACCGGCACCGGCGTCTTCTGGAACGCCCCGACCCGGCTGCTAGACGGCTTCAAGCTCCTAGCCGTCCCCGAGACCGGCATCAACCTGGACAAGGTCCCCGGACCGCGCGGTCCGGTCACCTACACCGATCTCTACGTGCGGCAGTACGCCGTGCTGCCAGCCTGACCTCGCGTTGGTGCCCTTCACGGATGTCATGAAAGGGTCGTTCAGGACGAAAAATGTCCTGAACGACCCTTTCATGACACTGGGGCTTCCGCGGCCGCAGAAGCGATAGCAAAGGTCCCTTGCTCTCCCCGGCGGGAGCTCAGCGCCGCCGGCGCTTGGACCGCGGCCGCGGCCGAGGCGGCAACGACTCAGCGGTGGCGTCCTCGCCCGGAGCGGGCGCGGCAGCAGAGGCGGCGTCAGCCAGTCCCAGCATTTCCGCGGCAAGCTGCTGCGAAGAGGCGAACATGCCCGAAGGCCGTTCCCGCGCCCGGCGCAGGGAGGAAGGCCGCAGCCGGTTGTACCCCCGGACCGACACCGGCCGTCGCGTGCGAACCTCGTATTCCGGGAAGTCCGACAGCTCCGTGGCGAGTTCCTTGTCCACCAGGATGGTGCCCGGCCGCGCGGTCGAGGTGAGGCGGGCGGCGAGGTTCACGACCGAGCCGTAGACGTCGCCGAACCGGCTGAGGATCCGGCCCGACGCGAGGCCCGCGCGCACCGCGGGCAGGGTCTCGTCGGCGTCGGCGCGTTCGGACAGGGCGAGGGCGATCTCGGCGCCGTCGACGGCGGAATCGGCGACGAACAGGACCTCGTCGCCGATCATCTTCACGATCCGCCCGTGGTGGTCGGCGACCACCTCGGTGGCGACGGATTCGAACCGGTCGAGGATGTCGGTCAGCCGCTCTTCGTCGACCTGCCTGGTCAGCCGGGTGTAGCCGACCATGTCGACGAACCCGACCACCTCGGTCCTCGCCTCGAGGTCCTCGTCGGGAAGGGCCATCGCCCGGCCGGCGTAGGCCGCGAGGTGGCGGCGCCAGACGAACTCCTGGACCTTCTCCAGTTCGGGCAGCAGCCGTTCGACCAGCCGCCCGATCTGCCGTTCGCTGCTGCCGATCTCCTTGTTCTCGGTGATCATCGTCCACAGCATGTGGACCTGCCATTCCGCGAGCCGCGAAAGGTGCTGGCCCAGCGCGCGGGTCACGGCCAGTTCGATGCTCGGGTCGATCAGTCCCGAGTTCATCAGCTGATCCGCGGTGCGGATCGCTTCGATGTCGGCGTCGGTGAAGACGACCTCGTCGTCATCGACGGTCGCGAAGCCCAGCGCACGCCAAAGCCGCCGAGAGCGTTCCTCGGGAACGCCTGCCTTCTCGGCGACTTCGAGCCGGGTGTACTTGCGCTTTCCGCCGAGCAGGATCCGTTCGAGTCGCTGTTGCAGCGCGTCGGCCGGGATCTCGCCGGGTTCGGGCATCAGGTGGTGTGGACGATGAGCACGTCCACCCCGGACTTTCGCGCGACTTCGGACGGCACGGAGCCCAGGATGCGGCCCGCGAGGGTGTTCAGCCCGCGGTTGCCGACCACCAGCAGGTCGGCGGAGCGGTCGGCGACGACCTTGCGCAGCGCGTCGACGGGGTCGCCGACGACAGCGGCGGTCTCGATGTTCTTCGCGCCGGCCTTCGCGGCCCGGTCACGGGCGGACAGGAGGGTGTCCTCGGCCGGTGCCGAGCCCACCACCTGGTACGCCTCGTCACCGAGGACGTCCTGCGCCTTCTCCACGTCGCCCTTGTTGGCGGGGTAGTAGGCGCACACGACGACCAGGGTCGCTCCGGAGTCCCCGGCGACGCTCGCCGCCCGGTCGACCGCGGCGAACGAGGAATCCGATCCGTCCGTGCCCACGACCACGGTCCGATATGCAGCCATCCGCAACCTCCACCGATCTGACAGCCCGCACCTGCGTGCGAGCAGCGACGATAACCGCTCGGCGAGTGGCTCGCAGGCCGTCGTGAGAGCGGTCGGGTGGAAAGGTTACTCGCCAGTCGGTTTCTGCGCTGCCGCAGGTCGTGGTGAAGGCTTCGCGCCGGATGTGGCCTTCGGCACATCGGCCGTCCGCAGCTGCACGGTGGCTTCCGCGTCGGGTGACGGCTTCGCCTTGAGCTCCGCCGGGATATGCGGTTCGTCGCCGAGCACGTGCGTCGCCTCGGCGAGCGCGGTCCGCGCGGTGCGGACCTGCTCGGCCAGGCTGGAGCGCACCTTGCGGAGCGCTTCCACCCGTTCGGTGGCCTGGGTGATCCGCCGGTTGGACTCCTCGGTGGCCTGCCGGACGCGGCGGCGTGCCTCGTCGGCCGCCTCGGCGAGCCGGGCGTTGGCCTCGGTGATCGAGTCCTGTTTGCGCTTGTTGGCGTCGGCGACGGACTCCCGCTGACGGCGTTCGATGTCGGCCTTGGCCGCCGTCTCCTCTTCGAGCACCTTCGCGCGGATGGCGGCCGCGTCCTCGGTGGCCTCGCGGACGCGGCGGGCGGCCTCGGCCTTGCTCGCGGCCTCCTGCTCGGCCAGCGCGTGCATGGCCTCGGTGCGGCGCGACGCCATCGCGATCTCGAAGTCCTCTTCGACCTGCGTGCGGCGCTGCTGCGACTCGGCGTCGAGCTTGTCGCGCTCGGCCTTCGCCTTGTCGATGATGTCCTTCGCCTCGGCGCGGGCCTTCTCGAGCACACCGCGGTGCTCGGCCTCCATCTCCTTGCGACGGAGGTCGAGCTCGTTGAGCAGCTGCTCGTAGCGGGCACGCATGGCGCTCGCGTCGGTCTCCGCCTTCGCGCGGATGTGCCCGGCTTCGGCTTCCGCGCGCGCCTTGGTGTCGGCGGCTTCGTCCTGCGCGAGCCGCAACATGCGCTGCAGGCGCTCGGAAAGGCCTTCGACGCTCGTCGGCGGCTGGGCGAGCCTGTCGACCTGTCCGCGCAGGTCCGCGATCTCGCCGCGCGCGATCTCCAGCTGCCGTGCCAGGTCGCCCGCCTGTCCGATGGCGGCATCGCGATCGGCGGTGAGCATCTTCAGATCGGCGTCCAGCCGTTCGAGATGTTCGTCGACCTGCGCACGGCTGTAACCGCGCTTCGCCACGTCGAAGCCGGCTCCCAGCGGCACTAGCTCCCGTTCCTCGCCAAGGCTCATCCTTCTACCGTAGTCGAGCTGGAGTCACGGAAGGGTGAGCACCCACGCAACGCGCGGCGAAAGCGCGTTCTGGCGCGCTAAACGTTCCGGAACGCGTTGATCCCGTCGATGTGCTTTTCGCGCAGCTCGTGGTTCCGGACGCCCAGACCTTCTTCCGGCGCAAGGGCGAGCACGCCGACCTTGCCCTGATGCGCGTTGCGGTGGACGTCCAGCGCGGCCTGCCCGGTGTCTTCGAGCGTGTAGGTCTTCGACAGCGTCGGGTGGATCAGACCTTTCGCGATCAGCCGGTTCGCCTCCCACGATTCGCGGTAGTTCGCGAAGTGGCTGCCGATGATCCGCTTGAGGTTCATCCACAGGTAGCGGTTGTCGAACTGGTGCATGTAGCCGGAAGTCGAAGCGCACGTGACGATCGTGCCGCCCTTGCGCGCGGCGTAGACGGAAGCGCCGAAGGTCTCGCGGCCAGGGTGCTCGAAGACGATGTCCGGGTCCTCACCGCCGGTCAGCTCGCGGATCTTCTTGCCGAACCGCTGCCACTCCTTCGGGTCCTGGTTGTGCTCGTCCTTCCAGAACTTGTAGCCCTCCGCGTTGCGGTCGATGATCAGCTCCGCGCCGAGCTTCCGGCAGATCTCCGCCTTTTCGGGGCTGGAGACCACGCACACCGGGATCGCGCCGCCGTTGAGCGCGTACTGGGTCGCGTAGGAACCGAGGCCACCCGAAGCGCCCCAGATCAGCACGACGTCGCCCTGCTTCATGTCCGCGCCGTTGCGCGAGACGAGCTGGCGGTAGGCGGTGGAGTTCACCAGGCCGGGGGAGGCGGCCTCCTCCCAGGTGAGGTGGCCCGGCTTCGGCATCAGCTGGTTCGCCTTCACGAGCGCGATCTCGGCGAGCCCGCCGAAGTTCGTCTCGAAACCCCAGATCCGCTGCTCGGTGTCGAGCATCGTGTCGTTGTGCCCGTCCGGGCCTTCGAGTTCGACGTTGAGGCAGTGCGCGACGACCTCGTCGCCCGGCTTCCAGTTGTGCACGCCGGGTCCGGTGCGCAGCACGACGCCGGACAGGTCCGAGCCGACCACGTGATAGGGCAGGTCGTGCCGCTTCGACAGCGGCGAAAGCCGCCCGTAGCGCTCCAGGAACTTGAAGGTCGAGACCGGTTCGAAGATCGAGGTCCAGACGGTGTTGTAGTTGATCGCGCTCGCCATGACCGCGACCAGCGCCTCGCCAGGGCCGAGCTCCGGCGTCGGGACCTCGTCCACGTGCAGCGACTTGCGCGGGTCCTTGTCGCGGCTTTCGAGGCCTTCGAACATGGCTGCCTCGTCCTTGCGCACGGTCACCCCGCGATAGGACTCCGGCACGTCGAGCGACGCCACGGCGCCGAGGTCATCGTTGAGAATGGCCTGCTGGATCTCGCCGATCTGCGTCATCGAAACCTCCGCGATTGGGGGGACGGCGTAGGCGCAACAAATTACTCACCGGTAACCGGGTTCACAACTGTACGAGACGTGGAGCACGTACACATCCCGAAGTGTTACCGGCCGGTCTTGACCGGCTGGCCAACCAAGCGGACCATGGGCGGTGGAGACCTCTCCGACCTGCAGGTTCAGCCGATTTTCGGAGGTGAGCACGCATGAACGAACCCACGACGCGCCCTTGGACCCGTCCCCATGACTGGGCGGAGGTGATCATCGGTGTCGTGGTCGCTCTTTCACCCCTCTGGATGACCACGGACAACACCGCCATGTGGTCGCTCGTCATCCTCGGCGCACTGATCGCCCTCGACGGTCTCGCGTCGCTTGCGATGCCTGGCATGGTCTATGGCGAAGGCATTCAGATCGTCCTGGGCGCGCTGCTGTTCATTTCGCCGTGGGTGATGGGATACGCCGGCTTCATGGGCGCGTCCTGGACCGCTTGGATCGGCGGCGTCCTGACCGTGGTGGCCGGGGCGGCGGCGATGCCGATCGCCCAGGCGACGCACCGGACGGCGGGGCAGCACTGACTCAGGAGGGAACGGCGTGAAAGAGGATTCGGCGAAACAGCGCATCCTGCGGGCCGCGGAGGCGCTTTTCGCCGAATCCGGTTTCGACGCCACGCCCACTTCGCGGATCGCGGAGCGGGCGGGTGTGCCGAAAGGCCTGGTGCACTACTACTTCCGGCGCAAGTCGGACCTGTTGGCCGCGCTGGTCGCCGAACTGCCGGACGCCCGGATCGAACCGGCCGTCGTGGTGGTCCCCGGCGACCTCGTGGGCAGCCTCCGCGGCCTCGTCGTCGAACTCGACAGACGGTTCAACCGCTCCTTGGCGCTGTCACATCTGCTGTGGCGCGAGGCCGACACGCACCGCGCGGTCCGCGACGCGCTGGCCGACCGGTTCCAGCAACTCGTCCGCCAGGTGAAGGCGGTGATCGTCGCCGCGACCGGCGGCAAGCTCGCCGCGGCCGACATCGATTCGGCGTCCGGACTGCTCGCGCGGGCGGTCAGCCACCGGCACGCGACAGCGCGGCACACCGAGGACGAGGACCCCGCCGAAATCGATCGCGAGGTCCTCTTCATCGCCTCCGCGTTGACGCGGGGTCAGTGACCGTCCTTCGCGGGCTCCACCAACTCGACGAGCACGCCGCCGGCGTCCTTGGGGTGGACGAAGTTCACCCGGCTGTTGGAAGTCCCGCGCTTCGCCTCGTCGTAGAGCAGCCGGAGTCCCTGGGCGCGCAGTGCCGCCGCGGCGGCGTCCACATCGGACACTCGATACGCCAGCTGCTGCAGCCCGGGGCCGCTCTTCGCGAGGAACTTGCCGATCGCGGAATCGTCGCGCAGCGGCGCGAGGAGCTGGATCGCGGTCTCGGTCCCGGCGGCGCCCGGCGCGCGCAGCATCGCCTCGCGGACGCCCTGTTCCTCGTTGACCTCCTCGTGCGCGACCTCCATGCCGAAATGCTCGGCGTGGAAGGCGATCGCGGCGTCGAGGTCGGGTACCGCGATGCCGACGTGGTCGATGGCCGTCACGAACGGTTTCAGCGCCTGGTTCATGCAGAGCAGGATAGGTGCGCGGGCGGGCGGACCGGCGTGCGCCGCCTCACACTGGCTCCATCAAGAGACCCGCGACCCGGGTATGGTCGCGAAGACCCCCTTTGCCCTTGCGCCGATGCTTGGAGGACGCCGTGTCCGGTTCCGTGATCCTGGGTGCCGCCCGTACACCGATCGGGCGATTGCTCGGTTCCCTGAAGGACTTCTCGGGCGCACAACTCGGCGGATTCGCCATCAAGGCGGCGCTGGAGCAGGCCGGTGTCTCGCCGGACGCGGTCCAGTACACGATCATGGGCCAGGTGCTCACCGCCGGCGCGGGCCAGATCCCCGCCCGCCAGGCCGCGGTGGCCGCCGGTATCCCGATGACCGTCCCGGCGCTGACCATCAACAAGGTCTGCCTGTCCGGTCTCGACGCCATCGCGCTCGCCGACCAGCTCATCCGCGCGGGTGAGTTCGACCTGATCGTCGCGGGCGGCCAGGAGTCGATGACGCAGTCGCCGCATCTGCTGCCGAAGTCCCGCGCGGGCTTCAAGTACGGCGACACCACGCTCGTCGACCACATGGCCTACGACGGTCTGTTCTGCGCCTTCGACCAGGTCGCCATGGGCTCGTCGACGGAGAAGTACAACAGCCGCTACGGCATCACCCGCGAGCAGCAGGACGAGTTCTCGGCGCGCTCGCACCAGCGTGCCGCCGCCGCCATCGCGGAGGGCCGCTTCGACGCCGAGATCGCGCCGGTGTCGATCCCGCAGCGCAAGGGCGACCCGGTCGTCTTCTCGAAGGACGAAGGCGTCCGCGCCGACACCACCGCGGAAGGCCTCGCGAAGCTGCGTCCGGCGTTCGCCTCCGACGGCACGATCACCGCCGGTTCGGCGTCGCAGATCTCCGACGGCGCCGCGGCGGTCGTCGTGGCCAGCAAGGCACTGGCCGAGAAACTGGGCCTCACCGCGCTCGCCGAGATCGGCGCGCACGGCGTGGTCGCCGGCCCGGACGCGAGCCTGCACGAGCAGCCGTCGAACGCGATCCTCGCCGCGCTGGCCAAGGAGAAGCTGACCGCGGACGCGCTCGACCTCATCGAGATCAACGAGGCGTTCGCCGCCGTCGGCCTCGTCTCCAGCGACAAGCTCGGCGTCAGCGCGGACAAGGTGAACGTCGACGGCGGCGCCATCGCGCTCGGTCACCCGATCGGCGCGTCCGGCGCGCGGCTCGCCGTGCACCTGATCCACGAACTCCGTCGTCGCGGCGGCGGCCTCGGCGCGGCCGCTCTCTGCGGTGGTGGCGGTCAGGGCGACGCTCTGCTGCTCCGCGTCCCGTAAAGCCCTTGCCGGTACAGCTGGACATCGACGAACTGGTCGATCGCGCGCGGGACGGCGTCCCCCGCGCGATCGCCCGGTTGCTGTCGCTGGTCGAGGACGCCCATCCGCGGCTGCCCGAGGTCGCGGCGAAACTGACGCCGCATACGGGCAACGCGCGGGTCATCGGGCTGACCGGCCCGCCCGGTGTCGGCAAGTCGACATCGACCTCCGCGCTGCTCACCGCGTTGCGGGCGAAGGGATCGAGGGTCGGCGTCCTGGCCATCGACCCGTCGTCGCCGTTCTCCGGCGGCGCGCTGCTCGGCGACCGGATCAGGATGACCGAACACGCCACCGATCCCGGCGTGTTCATCCGTTCGATGGCCACCCGCGGGCATCTCGGCGGCCTCTCGTGGGCGACGCCGCAGGCGGTCCGGGTGTTCGACGCGGCCGGTTTCGACGTCGTGCTGATCGAGACGGTCGGCGTCGGTCAGTCCGAAGTGGACGTCGTGAAACTGGCCGACACCACGGTGGTCCTGCTCGCGCCGGGGATGGGCGACGGGATCCAGGCGGCCAAGGCGGGCGTGCTGGAGATCGCGGACGTGTTCGTGGTCAACAAGGCCGACCGCGACGGCGCGGACGCGACCGTGCACGACCTCAAGCAGATGATCTCGTTGGTACGCCGGGAAATCCGCGGCCCGAGCTGGCGCCAGCCGATCGTGCGAACGGTGGCTTCACGAGGCGAAGGCGTCGAGGACGTCGTCCTGGCGTTGGACGAACACCACGATTGGCTGGTCCAGCGCGGCGAACTGCCCGGCCGTCGCGCGGCACGGGCTCGCGACGAGGTCGAGGCGATCGCCTTGCGGCGGCTGCGCGCGGAACTCGTCGACCTGCGCTCCGGCGACCGGCTCACCGAACTGGCCGAACGCGTGGTGGCGCGAACGCTCGACCCGTTCGCGGCGGCCGAAGAACTCATCAAGGACCTTCGCGGCTCGTGAGTGGTAAGTGTTGTTAGAACGACACTTACCACTCACGAGGCTTGGTCAGAATTCGACGTACATCTTGATGTCGCCGAAATCGCTGTCGAGATTGTCCAAATGGGCGATCGCGTCCTCTTTCCAGACCTCGAGCTGGTTCGTCTCGCCATAGGTGAGCTGCTCGCCGTCGGCCACCTTGTTGGCGTAGTTCGTGATCGTGACGGTCTGCCCCCGGCAGAACTCGACGCGCTCCAGGAACCGGTCGGCCATGTCGGGGTCGAAGACGCGGCCCATCCGGACGTAGCCGTTGTTGATGTGCTCTTCGCAGTAGAAGTGCGCCGCGGCCGAGGCGATCCACTCGGTGAGCGACGCGTCGCGAGGCGGCCACTTCTCCCGGACGTGCGACTTGATCTCCCTGGCGAGGCGGATGACCCGGCGCCGTTCGAGATCGGTCAGCCCGTCCTCCTTGCGGAAGTCGAGGATCATGTCGTCGACGACCTTGGCGAGCCTGAGCATGCGCGGTTTGTCGAGTTCGGCCGGCTTGTCCGGCGGCAGCCCCGCCATGACCCGTTCGTGCACGAGGACGTACTGCGTGTACGCGTACAGGAAGGTCAGGGCGTTCAGCTGCCATTGGTGTCGTTCGGCGATCTCCACGGTTCCGACCCTAACCGCGGACCTACTTCCGGACCTGTGTGAGCGGTGGGGATTCACCCTATGCTCTCTTCTTCGTCCACGGCTGGGAGGCAGGAACCGTGCAGAGGATCGCGAAGGTCTTTGTGGCAGTGCTGGGTACCGGGCTGATGCTCGCGGCCGGTACCGGAACGGCGTCCGCGGAAGGCACGCCACCGAAGGTCACCAAGGGGCCGTGCCAGTACACGCAGACGCCGGACGAGCCTGCCGCGCGGCCGGTCCCGTTGCCGCCGGACCCCCGTCGCACGCCGGATCGGGGCAAGGTGCCGGTCCAGCTCAAGACGAACCAGGGCGAGATCGACCTGACCCTCGATCGAGCGAAGGCGCCGTGCACCGTGCAGAGTTTCTTGCACCTGGCGAAGCACCGGTTCTACGACCGCACGACCTGCCACCGGCTGACCGCGTATCCGACGCTGAAGGTGCTGCAGTGCGGTGACCCGAGCGGCACCGGAGAGGGTGGCCCGGGCTACAAGTACAAGGACGAACTGCCCGTCGGCCTGCCGCCCGCGCCGACCGACCCGACCGGCGAGCGCAAGGTGTACGCCCGCGGTGTCCTCGCGATGGCCAACGCGGGCCCGGCGACGAACGGAAGCCAGTTCTTCGTCGTGTACGGCGACTCCGCGCTGCGCCCGAACTACACGATTTTCGGCACCGTGGGTCACGAAGGCCTCGAAACCCTCGACGACGTCGCCGCCGGCGGCATCAAGCCGACCCCGGAGAACCCCGCCCCGGTCGACGGCGCCCCCGTCCTGAAGACCGACATCCTCCGCGCGCGCCCCTGGTTCTGCTGACCCCTTCGCAATTCGTCATCTACTTGCGGTAGTTCGGACCCTCAACCATCGCAAGTAGGTGACGAATTGCGGGCGAGGGGGGGTTAGGTGACTTCGAAGATGGCTTCGCGCAGGGCTTGGGTGGCGCCGCCGAAAGCGTGTTTCGCGGCGGCGCCGTACCCGATGATGAGTCCTTCGCGTTGTGGCTCGCCGATCCAGTGGCCGCTGAGCCCCTCGAGCCCGATCGCGCGACGGCGGCAGGCGGCCAGCACCTCCATCTCCCCTGGCAGGTCACCGGGGAACTGGAGCACCAGATGCAGCCCGGCGGAGATCCCTTGCGGCAGCACGGAATCCGGTAGGGCGGCGAGCAGCCGGTCCCGCCGGGTGCGGTATTCGGCGCGACAGCGGCGGATGTGCTGGTCGTAGGCGCCCGATTCGATCAGTTCGGCCATCGCCAGCTGGTCCAGCAGCGCGGGCCGGGCCCCGCTCGCGGCCATCTCCGCGCGGACCGGTTCGACCAGGAAGCGCGGCAGCACCATCCAGCCCAGCCGCAACGACGGCGCGAGTGTCTTGCTCGTCGTGCCCACGTACACGACCCGTTCGGGTGCCAGTGCCTGCAACGCGCCGACCTGCTGATGGTCGAACCGGAACTCGCCGTCGTAGTCGTCCTCGATGACGACGGCGCCGGTTTCCTCCGCCCAGCGGGTGAGTTCCGCCCTTCGCCCGGGCGCGAGGGTGACGCCCAGCGGGTATTGATGCGCCGGGGTGACCACGACCGCCGGACTGTCCAAAGCGGACACCGTGATCCCGTGGTCGTCGACCGGGACGCCGGCCACGCGGGGACCGTTTCGGGCGGCGATGTCCCGGTAGATCCGCAGTGACGGGTTCTCGAACGCGATCTCGTCCGCGCCGCGGGCGTGCAGGACCCGGGCGAGGATCGCCATCGCGTGCGAGAACCCGGCGCACACCAGGATGCGTTCGGGATCGGCGACCACGCCGCGGCTGCGGGCCAGGTACGCGGCGAGCGTCTCCCGCAGTTCCGGCGCGCCGGATTCGGCCGTGTAGTCGAACGCCGACATCGGCGCCCGGTGCAGTGCCCGGCGGGTCGCCGCGAGCCAGGCGGACCTGGGGAACGCGGACAGGTTCGGCCTGCCGGGGCGCAGATCCCAGCGCGGCGCGGGATCGCGGGGGGCGGGCCGCGGCGGTGACGCGGGCAGCGCGCCCGCCGTCGCGACGCGGGTCGGCGCGCCCTGCGCCGTCCGCAGGTAGCCCTCGGCGGCGAGGTCGGCGTAGACCCGGGTGACCGTTCCCCGCGCCACTCCCAGGTCCTGCGCCAGCGCCCTGGTCGAGGGCACCGCGGCGCCGGCCTGCCAGCGGCCCTCCCGGATGGCCGCGCGGATCGCCGCGGCGAGCCCGGTCCGGCCGCTTTCGTGATGCCAGTCCAGGTGGACGTCCATTCCCGAACTGGACCATGAATCTGCCATGCGACTGGACCATACTCGTGGGCCAGTCGCCGCTAGATTCGACGGCATGACCGAGCGAATCCATGTGGGCAAACGAGTGCCCGAGATCTACCAGGCGATGGCGAAACTGCAGGCCGAAGTCGAGAAGGCCGCCGCCAACGCCGGCGTCGACCAGAAGATCCTCGAACTGGTGAAGATGCGGTCGTCGCAGATCAACCACTGCGCGTTCTGCCTCGACATGCACTCTCACGACGCGCTGCAGATGGGCGAGTCGCCGCGGCGGCTGTTCGTGCTGCAGGGCTGGCGCGAGACCGAGCTTTTCACCGAGCAGGAGCGCGCCGCGCTCGCGCTCACCGAAGCGATCACGAACGTGGCGACGCTGCACGACGTGCCGGACGACGTCTACGAAGAGGCCACCCGCGTCTTCACCGAGGAGCAGTACCGCGCCATCGTCTGGGAGGCGATCGCGATCAACAGCTGGAACCGGATGTGCGTGACCAGCCACGCGCCGCTGCCCGAGCGCGCCGAATGACGGCGGCTCGGCTGCGGGAACTTCACGTCGCGGGTACGCCGCTGCTCCTGCCGAACGCGTGGGACGCCGACAGCGCGCGTCTCGTGGAAGCCGCCGGGTTCCCGGTCGTGGCGACGAGTTCCTTCGCCGTCGCGAAGGTCCTCGGGTACGAAGACGGGGAGGACGCGCCCGTCGACGAGATGTTCGCCGCGGCGGCGAGGATCGCGCGGGCGGTCTCGGTGCCGGTGACCGTCGACGTGGAAGGCGGGTACGGGCTCGAAGCGGGAGAACTCGCGGCGAGGCTGGCCGAAGCGGGTGCCGTCGGCTGCAACTACGAGGACACCGACCACGCTTCAGGGGGAGTCCGTTCGCCTGCGGCGCAGGCGGAACGGATCGGGGAGTTGCGCGAGGCGGCCGGGGACGCGCTGGTGATCAACGCTCGCGTCGACGTCTTCCTCGGCGCGTCCGACGAGCGAGCCGTGCTGGACGACGCGATCTTGCGGGCCAAGGCGTACTTCGAGGCCGGGGCGGACTGCGTCTACCCGATTCTGGTGAAGTCGCCGGACGTGCTCGTCGATTTCGTGCGGGCGGTCGCGCCGGGGGCGGTCAACGCCTTCCCGATGCCTGGAGGCCCCGATCTCTCCGCGCTCACCGCACTGG
The DNA here is from genome assembly GCF_044547565.1 of Amycolatopsis sp. NPDC052450. NCBI lineage: Bacteria > Bacillati > Actinomycetota > Actinomycetes > Pseudonocardiales > Pseudonocardiaceae > Amycolatopsis > Amycolatopsis sp. NPDC052450. The sequence goes on from NZ_JBIUAQ010000024.1 coordinate 53,205, forward strand.
GGGTGGCGCGGATCTCGCTGGGCACCGGGCTGTGGAAGTCGGTCCGCGCGGATCTCCGCGCGAAACTGGCGGAACTGACGGCGGGGAAGCTGCCTTACTGAATGGGAACCGGGACGGTGCGGCCGGGGGCGTTGGATGCCGGCCGCACCGTCCCGGCGACTAGTGGGCGACGGCCTTTTCGGCGCCGACGCCGGTGAGCGAGCGGACCTCCATCTCGGCGTACTTCTTCTGGTTGTGTTCCTTGGACAGCACGGTGCCGAGCCAGCCGAGGAAGAACGCGACGGGGATCGAGACGAGGCCTGGGTTGTCCAGCGGGAACCAGTGGAAGTCGACGCCCTGGATCATCGAAGCGCTCTTGCCGGTCTTGGCGTCGACGGGCTTACCCGAGACGGCCGGCGAGAAGACGATCAGCACGATGCAGACCGCGAGACCGCCGTAGATGCTCCACAGCGCACCCTGGGTGTTGAACCGCTTCCAGAACAGCGAGTACAGGATCGTCGGCAGGTTCGCCGACGCGGCCACCGCGAAGGCGAGTGCCACGAGGAACGCGATGTTCTGCCCGTTGGCGAGGATGCCGCCGAGGATCGCGACCGCACCGATCACCAGCGCGGTGATCCGGGCGACCTTCACCTCCGAGGCCGGGCTCGCCTTGCCCTTCTTGATCACGTTGGCGTAGACGTCGTGCGCGAACGACGCCGACGCCGTGATCGTCAGACCCGCGACCACGGCGAGGATCGTCGCGAAGGCGATCGCCGCGATCAGGCCGAGCAGCACCGGTCCGCCGAGTTCCAGCGCCAGCAGCGGGGCCGCCGAGTTCACGCCACCGGGAGCGGCCTTGATCTTGTCCGCGCCGACCAGCGCGCCGGCACCGTAGCCGAGCACCAGGGTGAACAGGTAGAAGAGGCCGATCAGGCCGATCGCCCACACCACGGAACGACGGGCTTCCTTGGCCGTCGGCACCGTGTAGAAGCGCATCAGGACGTGCGGCAGGCCCGCGGTGCCGAGCACCAGCGCGATACCCAGCGACAGGAAGTCCAGTTTGGTGGTCCCGGTCTTGCCGTACTGGTTACCCGGCCCGAGCAGGGCTTCACCGGCGCTGCCCGCCCTGTCCACGGCGCCTTGCAGCAGCGAGGAAAGGTTGAAGCCGTACATGCCCAGCACCCACAGCGTCATCACGAGCGCGCCGACGATGAGCAGCGCCGCCTTGATGATCTGGACCCAGGTGGTGCCCTTCATCCCGCCGATGAGCACGTAGGCGATCATGATGATGCCGACGATCACGATGATCGCGGCCTGCCCGGCCTTGCTCTCGATCCCGAGCAGCAACGCGACGAGACCACCGGCACCGGCCATCTGCGCCAGCAGGTAGAAGAACGAGACGGCCAGGGTGGACGTCGCCGCCGCGGCCCGCACCGGGCGCTGCTTCATCCGGAACGCCAGGACGTCGCCCATGGTGAACTTGCCGGTGTTGCGCAGCAGTTCCGCGACCAGCAGCAACGCCACCAGCCACGCCACCAGGAAACCGATGGAGTAAAGGAAACCGTCGTAACCGTAGACGGCGATCGCGCCCGCGATCCCGAGGAACGACGCGGCGGACAGGTAGTCGCCCGCGATGGCGACGCCGTTCTGCGGACCGGTGAACGCGCGGCCCGCGGCGTAGTAGTCCGACGCCGTCTTCGAGTTGCGGCTGGCCCGGAACACGACGAACAGCGTGACCACCACGAAGAGGCCGAAGATGGTGATGTTGAGTACGGGGCTGCTGCCCTCGACTCCGGCTGCGAGGGTCATTTGGTCTCACTCTCGAGGTCCGTGCGGATCTTCTCCGCGATGGGGTCGAGTTTCTTGTTCGCGTAGCGGACGTAGAGCCCGGTGATCACGAAGGTCGAAACGAACTGCAGCAGACCGAAGACCAGGCCGACGTTGATGTTGCCGACCAGCTTCGTGCTCATGAAGCCGTGCGCGTAGTCGGCGAGCAGCACGTAGAGCAGGTACCAGGCGAGGAACAGCACCGAGACCGGGAACACGAACCGGCGCAGCCGCGCACGCAACTCCTGGAACTCGGGGCTGTCGTGGGCTTTGTCCCAGTCCGTTTCAGGCGGACTGGGAGCGTTCGTTTCGGTACTCATCGTGCTCTCCTTGGGCCGCGAATGTGTTCCGCGACACGTTAAGGAGAGGTCAAGGCGACCGGAACCTTCAGCGGTTCAAACGTCTGCCGAGACGACGAACGGTCGACGAACGGTGGTCCGACCACGACGAAGGGGTTTCGGCTGTGCGATCGTCCAGATGCAGCCGCAACATGGCGGCCGTCGACCACGCGGGTGGCCTGCCCCGCAAGGAAACCACGATCATTACGCCGAATGCCAGCGGAACCGACCACGGCGCCGGCTGCGACACCAGGATCGCGGCCAGCCCGCTCAGGCTCGGGACGAACAGCGCCACCAGGATCGAGCCCGAAGACGCGACGAGCCCGGCGAGCACGCCACTGATCGCGCCCGCGGCGGTGAGCCGGTTCCACCAGATGCCGAGTACCAGCAACGGGCAGAACGTCGACGCGGCCACGGTGAAGCCCCAGGTGACGAGGACACCCGCGTCCAATCTGGCGGAGGGCAACGCGAGCAGGACCATCACCGCGGCCGCCCCGAGCACCGACCAGCGCAGTCTCCGCAGGCCGCCGGGAGCCAGGTCGTACGCGACCGCGCCGGAGATCACCAGCAGCAGCCCGAGCGAAGTCGCCAGGAACGCGGCGAACGCGCCCGCCGTCAGCAGCCCGGTGAACAGCGATCCGGCCCAGCCGTCGTCGACCTGCGCCGGCAGCGCGACGACGACGGTGTCCGTCGCGCCGGAGACGTACAGTTCGGGCACCAGCACCCGGCCGAGGACGCCGTAAACCCCTGGGAACAGGTAGAAGACGCCGAGCAGGGCGACGGTGATCGCCGCTGTCCGGCGCGCGGCGCGGCCGTCCGGGCTGGTGTGGAAGCGCATCAGGACATGCGGCAGGCCCATGGTGCCGAGCATGGTGGCGATCAGGATCGCCCACGTGCCGAGCAGCGGATAGCCATGGTCGCCGAGGTCGAGCAGCGGCCGTTGCCAGTCCGGGCCGCCCAGCGGCGCGCCGCCCCGGACGGCGGGAACCGGTGTGCCTTCGGCGAATTCCAGGGTCTGCCCGCTCCTGGCCACCAGTTCTCCCGGCGGCACGACGTGCTTTTCCGGGGTGAGCAGGGTGGTCGGCTCGCGCAGGGTCAGTGTCACGTCGATCTCGAAGGACAGCCGGGTGTCGCGGGCGAAGTGGGTGAATTCCACCGGGTGCGCCGAAGCCGACCGTTCCTCCGGGGAGACCTGGGAGACCAGCCAGATCGCGGGAATGAGGAACAGCAACAGTTTCAGCACGAACTGGAAGGCCTGGACGTAGGTCGCCGCGCGCATCCCGCCGAGCGCCAATGTCGCGCTGACGGCGGCGCCCGCGATCACGACCCCGACCCAGTACGGCGTGCCGCCGACAGCGGTCAGCACCAGCCCCGCGGTACGGAATTGCGGTACCAGGTAAAGGGTTCCGATCACGAGGACGACGACAGCGGCGAGGCGGCGCAGGGCGGGGGAGGCCAGCCGGGCTTCGGCGAAGTCCGGGACGGTGAGCGCGCCGGAGCGCCGCATCGGCGCCGCGACGAGCACCAGCATCGCGATGTAGCCGGCGGTGAACCCGACCGGGTACCAGAGCGCGCCGATGCCGTCCTTCACCACCAGCCCCGCCACCCCGAGGAACGACGCCGCGGACAGGTATTCACCGGAGACCGCGGCCGAGTTGACCAGCGGCGAGATCCGGCGCGAGGCGACGAGGAAGTCCGACGTCGTACGCATGGCCGCGACGCCGCGCAACCCGATCAGCAGGGTGATCAGCACGACCGGAGCCACCGCGAAAGCCGCGACCACTAGTCGTCCTCGATCTTTTCCGCGCGGCGCAACTGCCACCACGAAAGCAGCGCCATCGCCGGATACGGGAGGATCGCGATCATCAGCCAGGACAGCGGGATATCCAGTAGCCGCACCGAATCCAGCCCCGGGAACACCCCGAACACCAGCGGGAGCCCGAACACCAGCCCGAACATCCCGGCCAGCGCGGGGAGCCCGCGACGGCGCTGGGCGCGGTAGAGCGCGTCCGCGCGTTCGGCGTCGCCCGCGGCCAGCCGGGGGACCCGCCAGCGTCCGCGCGAACGGCGCCGCGAATGCGCGAGCCGGGTCTGCGGGCTGGTGACGGCGACCCGTTTGACGCGGCTCACCGGCGGCTTCCCCGGCCGAGTTCGCCGCGTTGCGCGGCGGCGAGCAGCCGGTCGCGCAGGTCACGCGCGTGGCGGCGGCTCACCGGCACGTCACCGGCCTCGGTATGCGCCAGCAAGCCGCCGGTGGTGTCGCTGCGCAGTTCGAGCACCGCGTCCACGGCGAGCAGGAAACCCCGGTGCACGCGGGTGAAACCCGTGCCCTCCCAATACTCTTCGAGCCGGGAGATGGGCATGCGCGTGACGTGGACGCCGGATTTCGTGTGCAGCCGGACGTAGTCGCCGTGCGCCTCGACGAACTGGACTTCGTCACGGCGGACGTATCGCGTGCGCCCGCCGGATTCCACCGGCAGCGCGGACATCGCGTCCGGCGCCGGTTTCGGCTCGCCGTCCTGGTCGCCCGCCATCCGGACCACTTTGGACAGTGCGGCGGACAGCCGTTCCGCGCGGACCGGTTTGAGCAGGTAGTCGACGGCGCCGATGCCGTACGCGGCCACGGCGTGACCGTCGTGCGCGGTGACGAACACGATCACCGGCGGCCGGTTGAGCCGCGCCAGCAGCGAGGCGAGTTCCAGCCCGTCGAGCCCCGGCATGGAGATGTCGAGGAAGACGGCGTCGAAATGGTCACCCTGCAACAGCTTGAGCGCGTTCAGCGCGTCACCGGCGGCGACCACCTCGGCGACTTCCGGTGCCTCGCGCAGCAGGCTGCACAGCTCGTCGAGGGCGGGCGGGACGTCGTCGACCGCCAGCACCCGCAGCCCGTTCGTCACGGCAGCACCCCCGGCTGGAATCGGGGCACCCGCACCACGACCTTGGTGCCCGCGCCGGTCTCGGTCTCGACCGTCAGTCCGTACCACGGCCCGTAGACGCTGCGCAGCCTTCTGTCCACATTGGCCAGTCCGACGCCGCCGTCTTCGCCGCGGCCCGCCAGGATCGCCGCCGCGCGTGCGGGGTCCATGCCGACACCGTCGTCCTCGACGCTGATCACGCAGTCGTTCCCTTCCGCCATTCCCTGAACCTGGATGAACCCCGCTTCGGCGCGTGGCTCGATCCCGTGCCGGATCGCGTTCTCCACCAACGGTTCCAGCACGAGGTACGGCACCGCGACGGCCAGCACCTCCGGCGCCACCCGCACCTGCACCCGGAGCCGCTCGCCGAGCACCGCGCGCTGCAGCGCCAGGTAGGTCTCGATGGCGCCGAACTCGTCGGCGAGCATCGTGTACTCGCCGTGCCGGGCGACGCTGTAGCGGGTGTACTCGGCGAAGTCGAGCATCAGATCACGGGCGCGATCGGGGTCGGAGCGGACCAGCGAGGAGATCACGGTGAGGGCGTTGTAGACGAAATGCGGGGAGATCTCGGCCCGCAGCGCGCGCAGTTCCGCCTCCGCGGCCTGCTCGGCGGAGGCCTCCAGCCTGCCGCGTTCGAGTGCGTGGACGACGAGTTCGGCGGCCTGGCGGGCGACGGCGGTCTTTCCTTCGATGACCAGGAGGACGCCGGCGAGTTCGTCGTGGACGTGGAGCGGCAGCGCCACCAGCCCGGGCCCGGACACCGGCGTCTCGGAGTGGAGCACCTCGTCGAGCGCCGAGACCACCACGTCGTCCGCCGCCGGGCGGCCGGACCAGATCAGCGAGCCGGAAAGGTCGGTCAGCGCGAGGCCGGGGACGCCGAACAAGCGGCGGAGGCCGTGCGTGGCGTGGCGCGCGCGGGGCCCGGCGAGGCCGTCCATGAGATCGTCGGAGACGCGCTGGGCGGCGGCGAGCACCGGCACCGGATCCGCGCTCGCGGCGGGACGCCAGGGCAGACGCGTGCTCATCGGCCACCTCCCTCCGCGACGTCGAGGACTGGATCCTAACGTCGGTGCGGGGTTTCGGCGGTTACGCTCCGGGCATGGTCACTGGGGATGCCGTGGTGCTCCGGCTGGACGTCGTGATGCGCCGGCTCGCGTGGGCGGGGTTCGTGGTGTTCGGCGGGGGCGGCGTGGTGGCCGTCGTTCTGTCATTGTTCTCCGGCTCGGTCTCCGGAGTGGTGTTCAGCCTGCTCAGCGTGGGTTTCGCGGGGTTGATCCTGCTCGCCCTGCGGCGCTCGGCCGCCTTCTTGACGGTGTCCGCTTCGGGCTTCGAGGTGGCGGGCCGGTTCGCCGTCGGGTGGACCGAGGTGCGGCGGCTGCGCGTGTGGCGGGAGAAGCGGCGGGTGGGGCGGTGGATGCACTGGTGGCACTACCGGCTGTCGTGGACCGGTTCCGGTCCGGAGAACCTTCTGGAGGACGGCGAGTACGTGTACGCGCTGGGTCACCTGGGTGGGGGCGCTGCGCTGTACGGAGCTCTCACGCGCTTCGCTCCGGCTGGGGTGCTCGAGTTCGCGGAGTGAGCGGGTTCCAACACGGCCCCTCGCGTGAGATGAAGGGGCCTTTCATAGCAAATTTTGCTATGAAAGGCCCCTTCATCTCACGCGGGGGAGGCTGGTCGAGCTGCGGGAGTGAGCGGGACCGCGGACGCCAGGAAAGGACCGTTCCTTGCAAATTTTGCAAGGAACGGTCCTTCCTGACAGTGCCGAAGCGCGTCAGCAGCTCTGCTTGTAGAAGTACTGCGCGTTCGCGTCCATGTTCGCCTTGGTGATGGAGTGCAGTGAAGCGGTCAGGTTGCGCGTCACCGGCTTGCCCTCCAGCGCCGCGATGGCCTGCTGCACGCCCTGCTGCCCGATGGCGGCCGGGTCCTGCGCGATGAGGCCCTGGTACTCGCCCTTCTTCAGGCCCTCGATCTCCGACGGCGACGCGTCGAAGCCGATCAGGTTGACCGCGCCGATCTTGCCCGCGTTCCGCAGGCCGGTCGCGGCACCCTCACCGGTGTTGAGGTTGGTCGCGAAGATGCCGATCAGGTCCGGGGTGGACGCCAGCGCGGCGGTCACCTTGGACGCGGCCTGGTCGGGCTCGTTCTGGGTGAACTGCACGCCCGCCGACTTCAGGTTCGGGTAGTTCTTCAGCTCGTCCTCGAAGCCCTTCGCGCGGGTGTTCGTGGTCGAGGTGCCCGCGATGGTGTCGAGCACCAGCACCGAACCGGTCTTGCCCGCGGCCAGTTCCGCCATCGTCTTGGCGGCGAGCTTGCCGCCCTCGGCGTTGTCCGAGGAGATCGACGACTCCGCCACGCTGGTGTCCTTCAGCGCGGTGTCGACCTCGATGATCTTCGCGCCGCGCGATTTGACCTGCTGGATCGGCGCGAGCATCGCCTGCGCGTCGGTCGGCGCGATGAGCAGCGCGGCGGGCGGGTTGGAGCCCAGCGCGTTGACCAGCTGGGTCTGCATGGCCGCGTCGAACTTCTGCGGGGCCTGCGTGGTGAGCTCGTAGCCCGCTTTCTTGGCCTCGGCCTCGGCGCCGCACTGCATCGAGATGTAGAACGGCTCGGCCTGCACGCCCGGGATGAGCGACAGCTTCTTGTTGTTGGTCTTGGCGCCGGAGTCACCGGAGGGCGACTCGCCGACCGTGCCACCGCCGCAAGCGGTTAGCAGGAGAGCGGCGGAGACGGCGACGAGCAGGGTCTTCTTCATGGGGGATAGCACCTCTTTGTGCGTAGGGATCAGCGAGAGTTGCGGCGACGACGGCGCCGCTGGTCGAACCAGACCGCGGCGATCAGCACCGCGCCGACCGCGATCATCTGCCAGAAGTCCTGGACCTGCGTGATGTTGAAGCCCTTCTTGAGCACGGCCGGGATGAACACGCCGATCACCGTGCCCAGCACCGAACCGACGCCGCCGAAGAGGCTCGTGCCGCCCATCACCGTGGCGGCGATGGCGTTGAGGTTGTCGGTGGTGTGCGCCGAAATGGTCGTCGACGCGTAGTACGCCAGCGACAGGAAACCGGCGACACCGGCGAGGAAACCGGTGAGCGTGTACACCTTCAGCAGGTGCGCGGTCACCCCGATGCCCGCGCGGCGCGCGCCCTCGGCGTTGGAGCCGACGGCGTAGGTGTAGCGGCCGAATTTGGTGGTGTGCAACAGCCAGGCGCCGATCAGCGTGATCACCACGGCCACCAGAACCAGATTCGGCACGCCACCGAACGACGTTCCGTAGCCGAGCGTCTTGTTGAGCTCGGTCGGCACGCTGCGCACGTCGGACCCGTTGTTCAGCAGGTACGCGGCGCCGAGCGCGGCACCCATCGTGCCGAGCGTGACGATCAGCGGCGGGATGTTGGCCACCGCGATCAGGAAACCGTTGATGAGCCCCCAGATCGTGCCCGCGACGACAGCCGCCACGAGCCCGGCGGTGATGACGCCCCACCCGGCTTTCGTCGCGTCACCGTCCGGGCTCAGCGCCTCCATCGTCTTGCCCGCCACCATGCCCGCGAAGATCAGCACCGAACCGACCGACAGGTCGATGCCGGAGGTGATGATCACGAACGTCATGCCGACCGAGAGCACCAGCAGCACCGACGTCTCGATGAGCAGCGTCTGGAAGGTGAACAGCGTCGCGAACTCGGCGGGCGCGATGGCGGTGAACACGATGATCAGCGCCAGCAGCACCAGCGCGATCCAGAACGTGTTCGCCCCGATCAGCCGCTGTCCCAGCGAACGCTTGCCGAAGCCACCGTCCACCGAGGTCTGGATTTCTGGGTCGTTCTTCGCCGGAGTGGACACGGTCATGCCGCCTCCTCTTGTACGAGGGCGCCCGTCATCGCGGCGACCAGGTCTTCCAGTTTCGTGTCGGAGCCGGTGAACCGGGCGACGCGCTTGCCGAGCCGCAGCACCTCGACGCGGTCGGCCACCGACAGCACCTCGGGCATGTTGTGGCTGATCAGCACGACGGCGATGCCCTTGTCCCGCACCTTCTTGATCACGTCGAGCACGCGTTCGCGCTGCACGACGCCGAGCGCGGCCGTCGGCTCGTCCATGAACACGACCTTCGAGGCCCAGACGACCGACCGGGCGACGGCGACGCTTTGCCGCTGCCCGCCCGAAAGCGAGCCGATCGGGACGTCGGTGCTCTGCAGGGTCACGCCGAGCCGCTGGAACTCCTCCACGGCTTGACGCTTCATCTCGGCCTTGTCCAGCATGCCGAGCTTGCCGAGGATCCCCTTGCGGTGGATCTCCCTGCCGAGGAACAGATTCGCGGCGGGGTCGAGTTCCGGTGCGACCGCGAGGTCCTGGTACACCGTCTCGATCCCCATCCGCCGCGCCGTGGTGGGGGATTCGAGCACCACCTCGGATCCGTCGAGCAGGATCTTGCCCGACGTCGGCTGTTCCGCGCCGGACAGGCATTTGACCAAAGTGGACTTCCCGGCGCCGTTGTCGCCGATCAGCGCGGTGACCTCACCGGCCCGCGCCTGGAACGAAGCGCCGCGCAGCGCCTCCACCGAGCCGTAGCGTTTGACCAGGTTCTGTGCGTCGAGCAGGAGTTCGCTCACGATCGCTCCCTCTTCTCGGGGGCGGGCGGACGGCAGCGGATGATCGTGACATCACCCTCTACAGTGGATTGCCCGGCGTCGTGCGGGACCACGTAGGTCTCGCCCTTGCGCAGGGCGTACTCGCCGCCGTGTTCGGTGCGGAGCGTGCCCGAACCGTCCATGACGACCAGCACCGCGAACGACGGATCGAGTGACAACGTTGTCGACCTACCGGAAACGGCGGGACGGAGCTGGTCGGCACGGAAGAACGCGTCACTGCCGTCGGCGAGGAGGTCCACAGTGGACGCTTCGTCGGCCGCGGTGCGCTTGACGATCGAGCCGAGCCGTTCTTCGTCCCAGCCCGAGGTGTCCAGGGTTTCGATGGCGGTCTCGAAGCCGATCCCGAGGTGTGCCTTCTCTGGGTTCGCCAGGAAGTCCCGCCATTCCAGGGTCAGCGAGAAGTCGGTCGGCTGCTGGAGCTCGACGACGAACACGCCTTCGCCGATCGCGTGCGGCAGGCCCGCCGGGATGTACACCGTGTCGCCGGGGGTGACCGCGACACTGTTCAGCGCTTCGAGCATGGCGGGCGCGTCCTGGCTGCGGGCCCATTCGTTGACCGTCGCCTTGTCGACGGTCTCCTTGAATCCCGGGTAGACGCGCGGGTCGTCGCCGTAGGTGCCGACCACGATCCACGCTTCGGTCTTGCCGAAGTGCGAGTCGAAGTGCCGCTTCGCGAACGAGTCCGACGGGTGAAAGTGCACCGGCAGGCGCTGGCCCGCGTCGAGCAGCTTCACCAGCAGGCCGGTCGAATCGCCGAGCGCCTCGACGTGTTTGGCGCCGAGCCACGCGGACGGGTTCTCGCGGACGGCGTCGCGCAGCCACACCCCGCTGGGCAGCTTGGTCAGGCCGTTGGTCTCCTGGCCGAACATCGTGGTGGCCGAGCCGACCCAGTCTTCGGGTCCGAATTTGGACTCCGACGGGGCGCCCCGCAACGCGGCGATGGCGTCGCCGCCGCGGTAGAACTGCGGCGGCTGGTTCGCCGGCAGGCGGATCGGTTCGAGGTGGCCGCTCATGAAGGGGCGACCTCCCCGGAACCGCGGGCTACGAGATGCACGGGCAGGACTACCTTTCTCGGTGCGGATTGATCTCCCTGGACCCTGGCGAACAGCAGTTCCGCGGCCGCCCGGCCCAGCGCGCTCACGTCGTGCGCGATCACGGAGACCGGCGGATCCAGCAGATCCGCCAGTTCGAAGTCGTCGAAGCTGATCATCGCGGGACGCCGCTCCGCGTGCGCCAGCGCGCGCAGCAGATGGACGGCGACCCGGTTGTTGCCCGCGATCACCGCGGTGGCCGGATTCGGCCCGGTGAGCAGCCGTCGCACGGCGTCGCCGACGCTCTCGGCGGTCGGCGTCCGCATCACGACGAGGTGCTCGTCGAAGGGGATCCCGTTGCGGACACAGCCTTCGCGGAAGCCGCGCAGGCGTTCTCCCGCGGTGAAGATGTCCGGGCTGTCGGCGAGGAACGCGATCCGGCGGTGGCCGTGTTTCGCGAGGTGGGCGACCGCTTCGACGGTGCCGCCGATGTTGTCGACCAGCACCGTGTCGGCCACGATGTCGCCGGCGGGCCGGTCGAGGAACACCACGGGCGTGCCCGCGCGCATCTCGGGGACCAGGTAGCCGTGCTGCATCCCGGCCGGGACGACGAGGATGCCGTCGACGCGACGGGAGCAGAACTCCAGGACGAGTTCGCGTTCGCGGTCGGAGTTCTCCTCCGACGAACCGGTCAGCACCTGGCGGCCGAACGAGGTCGCGATCCGTTCGACGGCCCGGTTGAGCTCGGAGTAGAAGGGGTTTCCGACGTCCTCGACGATCAGACCGATCGTCCCGGTCGTCGAGCCGCGCCGCAGGTTCCGCGCACCGAGGTTGCGCCGGAACCCGAGCTGCTCGATCGCCGCCATGACGCGCTCCGCGGTGTCCGGATGGACGGCGGGCTCGTCGTTCACTACCCGCGAGACGGTCTTGATGCTCACGCCCGCGAGGCGGGCCACGTCACTCATCGTGGCCCGTCGGCCGGTGGTGCGGTGGCCGCTGTCCGGTCCGCTGGAAGACAACGTTGTCATAGTGGCCGGAATTGAACGCCAGCGACGCGATGATGTCAATGCCCGATTCGCGTCACCCCGGTTTTCCGAGGTCGAACCGTTACGAGTCGGGTGCCGACAGGTCGCTGTCCGGAATCGGACAGGGTTTGGCGGACCTCTTGACCAACCGGTCCGTTCTTGTCGAAGGTGGGCAGGCAGCGACAACGTTGTCAGGAGGCGGCCTTTCCCATGCCTGCACGCACTTCGACCCCGCGTCGCCGGGTTGCTCACCGCGCTCGTCGTTCCCGCCGGGCTGGTCACGCCCGTCGCGGCGGCGGCACCCGGTGGCGACCCCGTGGACGCGGTCAACACCTTCATCGGCACCAAGGACGACGGCAACACCTTCCCCGGCGCCTCGGCCCCTTTCGGGATGACGCAGGTCAGCCCGATCTCGTCGCATTACGCCGGCTACCGTTACGACGACACCGCGATCCGCGGCTTCGGGCATTTCTTCCTGTCCGGCGCGGGCTGCTGGGAGCAGGGCGGCCTCGTGTCGTCGCTGCCCACCGCCGGCGCCGTCGGCCCGGGCGCGGCGTTCGACACCGCCAAGCCCGAGACGTTCGACCACAAGAAGTACGCCTCGCCGTACACGCACGAGGGCGAGGTCGGGAAACCCGGCTACTACAAGGTGCGGCTCACCGGCTACGGCGGCGTCGACGCGGAGACCACCGCGACCACGCGGACCGGTGTCGAGCGGTACACCTTCGCGAAATCGGGTGACGCAAACGTTTTCGTCAACGTCGGGCAAGCCAACGACAAGGAACCCGTGACGGCGAGCCAGATCCGCGTCGTCGGGGACCGGACGGTCGAAGGCATGGTGGAGTCGCAGGCTTTCTGCGGCGGCAAACCGTACAAGACCTGGTTCACCACGACGTTCGACAAGCCGTTCAAGTCGTTCGGCACCTGGTCGCCGACGGGTGGTACGCCGGGCTCGAAGGAGTCCGCGGGCGGTGAGGGCCTTCGTGGCGCTTGGCTGACCTTCGGCGTCGGACAGGTCACCGCGACGACGGCGATCTCCCATGTGGACGCTTCCGGCGCCCGGCTCAACCTGGCGGCCGAGAAGGGCCGCTCGTTCGACGCGGTCCGCGACGGCGCACAGCGCGCCTGGCGCAAGGAACTGTCCTCAGTGGACATCAAGGGCGCGTCGAAGGACGACCGCACGGTGTTCTACACCTCGCTCTACCACGCGCTGCTCCAGCCGCTGACCGGCAACGACGCCGACGGCCGCTACCGCGGTTTCGACGACAAGATCCACCGCGCGCTGGGCTGGACCTATTACGAGTTCTTCTCGTTGTGGGACACCTATCGCACGCAGAACCAGCTGCTCGCCCTCTTGCGACCGGCTCGGGCGAAGGACGTCGCGAAGTCCGTGCTCGCCATCCACGACCAGGGCGGCTGGCTGCCGCGCTGGGCGTACGCGAACCAGGAGACGAACACGATGACCGGCGATCCGGTCACCCCGTTCCTGGTCGACCTGTGGCGGTTCGGCGCGCTGTCCGGACAGGAACTCAAGGCGTACCAGGCGCTTCTGCGAAACTCGCGGGAGATCCCGCCCGCGTCCTCGCCGTTCCAGGGCCGCTCGGGGAACGCGAGCTACCAGAAGGACGGATTCGTCCAATACGACAAGGACTTCCCGAAGAAGGGGCAGGACACCGATCCGAACCACGGCGCTTCGGCCACGTTGGAATACGCGCTCGCGGACTGCTCACTGTCCATCATGGCCGCCGGGCTCGGCAAGAAGGACGACGCGAAGGCCTTGGCGGACAAGGGACGCGGCTATCGCACGCTGTGGGATTCCTCGGTGACCGACCGCGGCTTCACCGGCTTCTACCGGCCCAAGCTCGAAGGCGGCGAATGGTTCAGCCCGGCGGGCAAGCCGTTCGATCCGCAGAGCCAGGACGGGTTCCACGAGGGCACGTCGTGGCAGTACCAGTGGCTGACCCAGCAGGACGTTCCCGGGCTGGTCGAACGCATGGGCGGCAAGGAGAACGTCGGCAAGCGGCTCGACGACTTCTTCGCATACGGGGATCTGGTCAAGGACCCGGCGAAAACCGTGCGCGAGGAATGGGTCGTCGGTCCGTACAACTACTACAACCAGTTCCGCTACAACCCGAACAACGAGCCCGACCTCCACTCGCCGTGGATGTACACGCTGACCGGGCAGCCGTGGAAGACCTCGGCCGTGGTGCGCGCGGCGCACACGCTGTTCACCGACGCGCCGAACGGTGTCACCGGCAACGACGACCTCGGGACCATGTCCGCGTGGTACGTCTTCAGCGCGCTGGGGCTGTACCCGGCGGTGCCGGGCACCGGGCAGTTCGTGCTCAACGCGCCGCGGTTCGAGAAGTCGGTGGTGCATCTGGAGAACGGCCGTGACATCACGATCAAGGCCCACGGCGCCGACGCGTCGAAGCTCCAGTACGTCCAAGGAATGGGATCCGGCTCGCAGAAGGCCTACGTCGGCTTGGAACAGTTGACGCGGGGGACCACTTTGGACTTCAAGCTCACGGACAACGCCGCCGAGGCGACGTGGGCGACAGGGCCCGAAGGGGCGCCGAAATCACCCTGCGCCGGGTGACCCGAGTGGTTTAGACCGGTTCGTTCCGGGGGTCGTGAGGAGCATCACGGCCCCCGGTGTTCCGGTGAGGGCCGTCACGCCTCACACTGGTATTACCACGTCCGACAGCGCTGTTGACGTTCTTGGCGAGTCCGCCTTGGACAGTGCTCGTCGGACGTAGTCATGTGCACACACGTAGTGGTGAGACCCCACAGGAGGAGAAAGTGTCCAGCAAGGCCGCTCTAGTATTCCGCGTGGCCGCGGTAGCCGAAGCCCTCTCCTGGGCCGGGCTGCTGGTCGGGATGTTCCTCAAGTACGCCGTCAAGCTCGGCGAGGGCGGCGTTCCCGTCCTCGGCATGGTGCACGGCGTCGTGTTCGTCCTCTACGTGCTGGTCTCCCTGTCCGTGGCGAAGCCGCTCGGCTGGCGCCCGAAGACCCTGATCCTCGCGCTGCTCTCCAGCATCCCGCCGCTGTTCACGTGGCTGTTCGAGTCCTGGGCGCTGCGCAACGGCAAGCTCGACGGCCCGCAGCGGCTCACGCACGGTGGTGTCGGCCTGTTCGACCGCACTCCGGAAACCGCCGCCGTCTGATCTTCGGCAAGTACATGAAGGGTCCCTTCATTGCGTCTAGCGCAATGAAGGGGCCCTTCATGTACTTGCGGGTTTATTCGGTGAAGTCGCCGGTGGCCTTGCGGACCTTGGTGAGCAGGTCGGTCAGCTGCTCGGTCTGCTTGCCGGTGAGCCCGGTCAGCCCGAAGTCGATTTCGGTGACCGCCTTCGTGGCCTCTTCGCGCCGTGCGCGGCCTTCGTCGGTGATCTCGACCAGCGTGGTCCGGCGGTCGGTCGGATGCGGCACACGCTTGACCAGGCCGTCCTTCTCGAGCCTGTCGACGATGTTGGTGACACTCGTCGGATGCAGCTGGAGCCGCTCGCCCATCACCCGCATCGGCAGGTGCGACGCGCGGGCGAAGGTCAGCAGGACCAGCGCCTCGTACCGGGCGAAGGTCAGCCCGTGCGGTTTGAGCGCACCGTCCACCGCGGACTGGATGATCTGTTGCACGCGCATGATCCCGGTCACCGCGGCCATGGTTTCGGACGGCCCGATACGGGCCTCCCACAGCTGCGCCGCGCGGGCGATCGGGTCGAACGGCAACGGACGGCTCATGGCGGTCGAAGTTACCAGCGGGTACCCGTGCCACGCCGCACGACCGGGTGTTATGCGTGGGAAAAGTGTCTGAACGAGGAGCAGAAGATGATCGTGGCCTTCAGTGTCAGCCCGTCCGCGGCCGAGGAAGACGGCGGGGTCAGCGAGGCCGTCGCCCGCGCGGTGAAAGTGGTGCGCGAGTCCGGCCTGCCGAATTCGACCAACGCCATGTTCACCAACATCGAGGGCTCGTGGGACGAAGTGATGGACGTCGTCAAACGCGCCGTCGAGGCCGCGGGCGAGGGCTCGTCACGGGTCGGGCTGGTACTCAAGGCCGACATCCGGCCGGGTTACGAAGGCCAGCTGACCGCGAAGGTGGAACGCGTCGAGAAGCACCTGAGCGAGTAGGTCAGGGGAGCGGCGGGGTGAAGGACACCAGCCACAGCTCGCCCTTGACCGCGATGGCCACCGCGTAACCGAACGCGCTGCCGTCGGCCAGTTTCCCGCTGACGGTCGCCGAAGTCGGCGCGAGATCGTCCGGCGCGAACTTCACCGTGACGTCATGGGCGCCGCGGCCGGCCAGCGCGTCGATATAGGACTTCGCGAAGTCGCCCGCCGACGCGGGCGGATAGTCGATGAGTTCGGAGAGGGCCTCGACGTCGCGCTCGTTGAGTGCGGCGGTGAGGCCGTCCCGGAGTTGTCGCGGGCTGCCGACGCCGGGGTCGGGTTGATGGGCGATCAGCACCGTGATCACGCTCACCCAGACGATGGCGACGGCGATCGCGACGGCCACCGTCGCGGTCCTGCGGGTCGGAATGTCGATCACCCCCTCGTGGCGAGCCTGCCGGAACGGAACCGTCCTGCCAAGCGGGCAGCCGGGGGCATGCGGTGAAACCCTCGGGGATGCGTGCCAGGATGGAACCGTGACACACCCACGCGGATCAGCATCGAAGACGGCGGCCCTTTCCGCCGCGCTTTCCGGCGCGGTCGACCTTTCCGCGCTCAAGGCGCGTGCCGAAGCGCCGCAGAAACAGCCCCCGGCCCCTCCGCGCCCGGCGGACGGTGCCGCACCCGGCGCCCCCGCCGCGGGTGGCGCCGTGATCGACGTCACCGAAGCGACCTTCCAGTCCGAAGTCGTCGAACGATCCATGCGGCAGCTGGTGGTCGTCGACCTGTGGGCCGAATGGTGCGGCCCCTGCAAACAGCTCAGCCCCGTGCTGGAGCGCCTCGCCGCCGAGTCCGGTGGCGCCTGGGTGCTCGCGAAGGTGGACGTCGACGCGAACCCGCGTATCGCGCAGCTCTTCGGCGCGCAGTCGATCCCGACGGTCATCGCCATCGGCGGCGGCCAGCCGGTCGACGCGTTCTCGGGCGCGCTGCCCGAACCCGAGATCCGCAAGTGGCTCGGTTCGCTGCTCGACGCGCTGCGCGACCGCCTCCCCGGCATCAAGGCCGCCGAGGAGAACGGCGGCGGCGTCGAGGTGCCCGAGGACCCGCGGTTCACCGAGGCCGAAGAGGCCTTCGAACGCGGTGACTTCGAGGCGGCACAGGCGGCCTACGAGCGCATCCTCGACGTCGAGCCCGCGAACGAGGAGGCCAAGACCGCGCTCGCGCAGGTCAAGTTCACCGCCCGCGCCGAGGCCGCCGGCCCGGACGCCATCGCGAAGGCCGACGCGAACCCGGCCGACCTCGACGCCCAGCTCGCCGCCGCCGACCTCGAGGTCGCCGGGCAGCAGCCCGAGGCGGGCTTCGCGAGGCTGATCGCCGTCGTACGGCGCACCGCGGGCGACGAGCGCAACAAGGCGCGCGAACACCTGGTGGCGCTGTTCGACCTGTTCGACTCGGCGGACGAGCGCGTCATGAAGGCGCGACGGGATCTGGCGAGCGCCCTGTACTGAGGTCGGGGTGGTCGGCCAAGTGTCAGGAAGGGTCGTTCAGGACGAAAAGTGTCCTGAACGACCCTTTCCTGACACTCCACGCTCAGGGGCGGGCCGGTCGTGCCCGGCTCGGGATCCGCAACCCCCGAACGACATGAAAGGCCCCTTCATTGCGAAATTTGCAATGAAGGGGCCTTTCATCTCACTTCAGGGGCCCGTGACCGGACCGATCAGCCGTACTGCGTCGAGCACACCGAGGAGCTCTCCAGGTAGCCCTTCCGCAGCGCCTCGACCCGCTCGAAACCGTTGTCCACGCGCTTGCCGTTGACGTCGGCGGAGACCAGGCTCTCCGGGCTCAGCAGATCCGAGATGGCCTCGTCGAGGTCACCGGCGGAGAGCCGCAGCGTCGCGCCGGGCACGGTGCTGGCCTTCGCCCACGCGCCGACCAGGCAGGCGGTGCGCAGTCCCGCGTTCGCGTTGTCGATCGACGCGCCGACACCCTTCTGGATGCCCATCGCGTACCGGGACGCGATTTCCGAGAACGCGGCGAAGTCGCCCTTGCCCTCGCTGTGCCCGCTTTCCCATTCCGCCTGCTGGTCGACCGGCTGGGCGAGTTCACGCAGCTTGGCCATGTCGATGCTGACGGTGTTGTTCGACGGGCAGTACGACGCGGGCGGGGTGCTCGGGCCGCCGGGGCAGCTGCCGTTGCCGTCCTCGGTGATCTCCGGGCCCGGGACACCGGCGCCCTCGAAGGCCTTGTCGAGGCTCTTCTTCAGGATCCCGATGACCTCGGCGTCGAGCTTCTCGTCGCCCTTGCCCTTGTCACCCTTGTCGAACGGGCGCTCGGTGATCCGCGCCTTGATGTTCTCCTCGTTCATCGCCGCGCATTCCTTCGGGCCCTTCTCGAACCCGACCTGGAACGCGTACGTGCGGTCGAACGCCGTGCCGTGCGCGCCCTGTTTGGTCGCGCTGGTGCCCGCCTGGTCGCGGATCAGGAACAGCGACGCCATGACCTGGTTGAGGCCTTCGGAGGTGGAGACGCGGTAGAACTTGCTCTTGTCTTCGGCGACCCAGCGGAAGTAGCCGCCGGCGAAGCAGTCGGCCTGCTGCTCCTTGACGATCGACGGGGTGTTCTTCTTGATGTTGGCCTTCTCGGCGAGCCGGTACTGCACGGCGTGCCCGAGTTCGTGCGCGAGCACGACGGCGCCCGCCATCTTCCCGAACCGTTCGCGCAGCATGGGCAGCAGCACGCCGCGGTCCCACGCCACCAGGTCACCCGGCGGGCAGTAGAACGCGTTGACGAGCTTCTTGACGCTGCCGCATTCGGTCTCTTCGTCGTCGGTCTTCGCGCTGTAGGACAGCAGTGACTTCAGCGGCTCGTACGGCTGGCCGAAGTCACGCGGCATGACCTCGGTCCAGTAGGCCTGCGCGTCGGCGATCGCGGCGATGGCGAGCTGGTCGTCCTCGGAGCCGTCCTCGTTGCGGACCTGCAGATCCGGTTTGGGCGCGCCGGGCTTCAGGCCGCTTTCGAAATGCGTGACCGGCAGGCCGGCGATGTCACCGGCGCCCGGCTGGCTGCCTTCCTTGCCGGTCGAGCTCCCCTTGTCGCTGCAGGCGCTCAGCCCGAGGGCCAGCACCGTCACGACCGCGATCAGAGCCGGGCGTCGATAGCCCCGCGCTCCCCCTTGGATCATGTTCACTCGCTTGTCGTCAGGGCCCCGACCGGGCCGCGTACTCCGGCAAGCAGGGACCCTACCCAGCGCTTATGGCCCGCGTGCAGGTAATCCCCGAAGTGGGTCTTGAGCGGGGCGGGGACCGTGGCGATATGGTCGCTCCTCATGAGAGCAGTCCGCCGGTTCACCGTCCGCGCGAGCCTGCCGGAGTCGCTCTCCGGCCTCGGTGACCTCGCCACGAATCTGCGCTGGACCTGGCATCCGCCCACACGAGACCTGTTCGCGTCGATGGACGCGGAGCTGTTCAACCGCGTCCGCGATCCGCTGCGGATGCTCACCGCGCTGCCACCGGCCCGGCTCGACGAACTCGCCGTCGACGACGCCTTCCTCGCCCACGCGCGCGGGGCGGTCGCCGATCTGGACCGGTACCTCGCCGAGCCGCGCTGGTACCAGAAGCAGGACGACGCCGACCTTCCGCCGGCCGTCGCGTACTTCTCGATGGAGTTCGGCGTCACCGAGGCACTGCCGAACTACTCCGGCGGCCTCGGCGTGCTCGCCGGCGACCACCTCAAGGCGGCTTCGGACCTCGGCGTGCCGATGGTCGGCGTGGGGCTGCTCTACCGCGCCGGGTACTTCCGGCAGGCGCTGTCGCTCGACGGCTGGCAGGTCGAGCACTACCCGGTCATCGACCCCAACGCCTTCCCGCTGGAACTGCTGACCGACGGCGGCAAGCCGGTGCTGGTCGAGGTCGCGATGCCCGCCGGGCGCACACTGCACGCGCAGATCTGGAAGGCCCGCGTCGGCCGGATCCCGCTGCTGCTGCTGGACACCGACACCGAGGCCAACGACGAGGACCTGCGCGCGGTCACCGATCGGCTGTACGGCGGCGACGCCGACCATCGCATCCGGCAGGAGATCCTGGCCGGGATCGGCGGTTTCCGCGCCGTGCGGCGGTACTGCGAGCTGACCGGGCATCCGCAGCCGAAGGTGTTCCACACCAACGAAGGCCACGCCGGTTTCCTCGGGCTCGAACGGGCCCGGGAGATCATCCAGGCCGACGGGCTGGCGTTCGACGAGGCGCTGCCCGCCGTCCGCGCCGGCACCGTGTTCACCACGCACACCCCGGTCAGCGCCGGCATCGACCGGTTCCCCGTCGACCTCGTGCAGCGGTACTTCACCGACGGCAGGCTGGTGCCGGACGTCGACCCGCGCCGTGTCCTCGCGCTCGGCGCGGAGGACAACCCCGGCCTGTTCAACATGGCGCATATGGGACTGCGGCTCGCGCAGCGCGCGAACGGCGTCTCGGCGCTGCACGGCCGGGTGTCGCGGCGGATGTTCTCCCGGCTGTGGCCCGGGTTCGACTTCGACGAGGTGCCCGTCTCCTCGGTCACCAACGGTGTCCACGGGCCGACCTGGGTGGCGCGTGAGCTGAGCGCGCTGCTCGGGCGCAACCACGAGGAGCTGGGCCTCGACGGCGTTCCTGGCAGGCCGCTGCGGGACGGCGTCAGCGACGAGCAGCTGTGGGCGTTGCGTCGTGAGCTGCGCGAGAAGCTGGTCGCCGAGGTGCGGCGCCGGGTGCGGGCCGCGTGGATGCAGCGGGGCGCTTCCGCGCTCGAACTCGGGTGGACCGACACGGTCTTCGACCCGGACGTGCTGACCGTCGGCTTCGCGCGCCGCGTGCCGACGTACAAGCGGCTGACGCTCATGTTGCGCGACCCGGAGCGCCTGCGCGCGCTGCTGCTGGACGAGCGGCGCCCGATCCAGCTCGTCGTCGCGGGCAAATCGCATCCGGCCGACGAGGGCGGCAAGCAGCTGATCCAGCAGATCGTCCGGTTCGTCGACGATCCCGAGGTCCGGCGCCGCATCGTCTTCCTGCCGGACTACGACATGTCCATGGCGCGCTACCTCTACCGCGGCTGCGACGTCTGGCTGAACACGCCGGTACGGCAGCTGGAGGCGTGCGGCACCTCGGGGATGAAGTCCGCGCTCAACGGCGGCCTCAACCTGTCCATCCGCGACGGCTGGTGGGACGAGTGCTACGACGGCAGCAACGGCTGGGCGATCCCGACCGCGGACGGCGTCACCGATCCGCTGCGCCGCGACGAACTGGAGGCCGCGGCGCTCTACGACCTGCTCGGCCACCAGATCGCGCCGTTGTTCTACGACCGTGACGCGGGTGGTGTGCCCGGCGGCTGGCTGTCGATGGTGTGGCACACGCTGGAGACCCTCGGGCCGCGCGTGCAGGCCTCGCGGATGGTGCGGGAGTACGTCGAATCGGGTTATCTGCCCGCTTCACGGATGGTCGCGGAGGCCACGGACGACGGCTATCGCGGCGCGTTGTCGCTGGCCGACTACCGGACCAAACTCGACGTCTCGTGGCCACGGGTGCGGATCTTCGACACCGAACTGCTCGTCGAGGACGCCGCGCCGATGGTCACCGGCACCGAGGTGACCATCCGGGCCCGGATCGACCTCGCCGGCCTCGAACCGTCCGAAGTGGACGTGCAGGCCGTCGTCGGGAAGGTGGGCGACGGGGACGAACTGAGCGATCCCGTCACGGTTCCGATGTCGGGCGACGGGATCGGCGCGTTCGCGGCGCGGCTGAAACTGCCGCATCCGGGCTCGATCGGCTATACCGTTCGCGTGCTGCCGAAACACCGTCTGCTGGCGACGCCGGCGGAACTGGCCAAGGTCGTCCACGCGTAAGCCCTCGTCAAGCCGGTACCGAACAAAAGAAACCGCCGATTCTCGATTTCCGCCGAACAATACGGAGCGGCCCGGTGAAATAGACTTTGCCGGGCCGATCCTGAATGGCGGAGGAATGGTGGCTTCGGCTAAGGAAACGAGAACGTCGCGCAGGGCCAAGGACCGGCTGCACCATATCCACGCCCGCGCCGGGATCCGGCAGGACGAGCTCGGCCGCGCGCTGGGCCCGGAACTGCGGGAGATCTGGGGCATCGCCGAGGACGCCGAGCCCGGCAGGGTGCGCGAGATCGTCCTTCTGCGGCTGAACCGCGTTCTCGAACGGTTCGCCGATCCGCTCATGCCCGAGATCGTCTGGACCGCCTACAACCTCGGCGTGGATCCGGTGGACGGCGGGGCGGGGATGGTCGGCCGGATCAGGACGATGGTCGGCAGCGGCCGCGTCGCGGTCTCCGAGCGGACCTGCACCCGGCGGTTCTACGACTTCCTGGGGAGCGTCAAGAACAGCCTGGACGGTTTCCAGGAAGACCTCACCGGCGAAGACTTCCGGCTCGCTTCACGGTGGATCGCCGGGAACGTCCGGCCGGAACGGGAGCAAGCCGACGGCGGTCTGCGCGACCCCGTCCCCTCGGTCCTGCGGATGTTCCTCGACGGGACGGTGTGCGGCCCGGCCGACGAGGCGGGCGCCCCGGTCCCGGCCCGCCTCGGCGCGCACGGCGACTGGTTCTGCGTCTTCACCGACGAGCGTCTGCTGGCCGAGTACCGCGCGGTCACCGGCGCGGGCTGGTCCCGGATCCGGCACCGGACCGGCCGCGATGTCGTGCTCGCGGCCGCCGGCCGTGACGTGGCGACCGGGGTGCTGGTCAATCCCAGGCCCACGCGATCCGCCGGGATCCACGCCGCGCTCCCGCTCTCCCCGGACTCGATCGCCCGGCTGGCGATCCGCCGTTAGGGAACGGCGGGCGTGCCGCCTTCCCGGATCGGGAGGCCCGCCGAACGCCAGGCACGGAACCCGCCTTCGAGATCGGTGGCGCCCGGCAGGCCGAGCCGCCGCAGATCGGCGGCGGCCAGGCTCGACGAGTACCCCTCGTTGCACACGACGATCACCGTCGAGTCCGGTTTCACCTGCGGCAGCCGCCACTCGCTGTCCGGCGCGAGCCGCCACTCGAGGTGGATGCGCTCGACGACCACCGAGTCCGGGATCTCGCCCTCTTCGGCCCGGTTGACGTGCGGGCGGATGTCCACGATCAGGGCGCCGTCCCGTTGCAGCCGCAGTGCCTGCTCGGGTGCCGCCCGGTCCAGGCCGGACCGGGCGGCGGCCAGCAAGCTGTCGATTGCGCTCATGCCTGCTCCTCGTAGTGGGTCGCTTTGCGTCGCATGAGCAGGCGCACTGTGTTGATCGATTCGCTCGCAGGCTCGCTCATCGGCCCAGTATCGGGGCCAGCGAGGGGATCTCGGCGGGGACTTCGGCGAGCGTGCCGTATTCGCGGGTCGCGACCAGCGGCGGCGAGTAGGCGTGGACGCTGGCGGCGGGCTCGGAGCCGATGCCGGTCACCTGGTGCGCGCGCCCCGCGCCGAAGCCGATGCCCTCGCCCGCGACGTGGGTGCGGCGCCGGATCGGGCCGCCGGGATAGCGGTATTCCTCGCCGATCTCGCCCTGCAGCACGGTGAACGAGCCGGACGCGCCGCCGTGGTCGTGCGGTTTGGTCCGCTGACCGGGCAGCCACGACAGCAGCCACAGTTCGACGCCGTCGGTCAGCGCGAGCCGCGCCCACCAGCGCTGATCCTCGTCGAAGCGCAGCAGGCCGCGCAGGCCCGAGGTCAGCTCGGTGGTGACCGTGGAGGTCAGCTCGGCCAGTTCACGGGGTGTCCAGAGCAGGCGCTCGGGATGCAGTAGTTCCGGTAGCAGCGGGTCGATCAGCTGCGGGTGGATCTCGAAGTCCTGGTCGGGAGTGATGGACGTGGTCACGGTGAGGCTCCTCGTGGGATTCGCGGGCGCGGAAGCAGGGCCGGGCGCGGCGCGACACGGGGTGCCGTCGGAAGAGGGGACTCAGCCGTGTCGCGCGGCGGTACACCCGCACGAGGCGACGAGGAGCAGGTCGATGGCCCGGCGGCGCCAGAAAGAGCCCCCGATGACGGGGAAGGCGGCGGACTCGGACCTGATCACGCCGCCGATGGTGCCACAGCCGCCGATCCCAAGGCGCTTCGTCCCACTTCCTGGACCAGCCGCTTTCTCCCGACCGGCGGCCCGGTGCACACGCGCGCGCGTGTGCGGACACAATGGGCGCGTGAGCGAGCCGATCCAGCCCAGCGAACTTGACGACCTCGTGGTGAGGATGACCGGTGTCGGGGTCCGCCGAACAGGCAACGACCTCCTCGCCGACCTCGACTGGACCGTGGAACTGGACGAACGCTGGGTGGTGCTCGGCCCGAACGGCGCGGGCAAGACCACCCTGCTCCGGCTGGCCGCGGCCGAACTCCACCCGACCTCGGGAACGGTCGACCTGCTCGGCGACCGCATCGGCAAGGTCAACATCTTCGAGCTGCGCCCGCGGATCGGGTTCACCTCGGCCGCGATCGCGCAGCGTGTGCCGGGCGAGGAACGTGTCGTCGACGTCGTGGTGAGCGCCGGTTACGCCGTCGTCGGCCGCTGGCGTGAGGAATACGACAGCCTCGACACCGACCGCGCCCTGGAGCTCCTCGGCGCCCTCGGCATCGCGCACCTGGCCGACCGCACCTTCGGGACGCTGTCGGAGGGCGAGCGCAAACGGACGCTGATCGCCCGGTCGCTGATGACCGACCCGGAGATGCTGCTGCTCGACGAGCCCGCCGCCGGACTCGACCTCGGCGGCCGCGAGGACCTCGTCGCCCGCCTTTCGGAGCTGGCCCTCGACCCCGAGGCCCCGGCCATGGTGCTCGTCACCCATCACGTGGAAGAAATCCCGCCGGGATTCACCCACGCGCTGCTGCTGCGCGACGGCCGCGCGGTCGCCTCCGGTCTCGTGGACGACGTCGTGACCAGCGACAATCTGTCCAAGACGTTCGATCAGGACCTGCTGCTCGAACGGTCCGGTGATCGCTTCTTCGCCCGTCGCCGCTGACGGGTCGTACTGACCGGTAGCCTGCAATCTGTCTTGGACGGTTAAGGAGGACGGCGTGGGAGAGTTCGTAAGTCTCGAGGTCGAAGGCGGGGTCGGCACGATCCGGCTGGACCGCCCGCCGGTCAACGCGCTGAACAACCAGGTGCAGGCCGAGCTGGCCGAAGCGGCCCGTGAGGCCTCCGAGCGCGACGACGTGCGTGCCGTGATCCTTTACGGCGGTGAGAAGACCTTCGCGGGCGGCGCGGACATCAAGGAGATGGCCGAGCGCACCTACCCGGAGATCGCGAAGTTCGGCGCGGCGCTGACGGCATCGCTGGCCACCATCGCGAACATCCCGAAGCCGGTCGTCGCGGCCATCACCGGCTACGCCCTGGGCGGCGGGCTCGAACTCGCGCTGACCGCCGACCGCCGGATCGCCGGCGACAACGTCAAGGTCGGCCAGCCGGAGATCCAGCTCGGTGTCATCCCCGGCGCCGGCGGCACGCAGCGCCTGGCGCGGCTCATCGGCCCGAGCAAGACCAAGGACCTCGTGTTCACCGGCCGTTTCGTGAAGGCCGAGGAGGCACTCGCGCTGGGCATCCTCGACGAGGTCGTCGCGCCGGACGACGTCTACGCCGCCGCGCACAAGTGGGCCTCGCAGTTCGCGAACGGCCCCGCTGTGGCGCTGCGCGCCGCGAAGGCCGCCATCGACGGCGGTCTCGACACCGACCTGGCGAACGGTCTCAAGCTCGAATCCCACCTCTTCGCCGCGCTCTGGGCGACCGAGGACCAGCGCAACGGCATGAAGTCGTTCATCGAAAACGGCCCTGGCAAGGCCACCTTCGAGGGGAAGTAAGCGCGATGACGCAGGTGAACGATCCGGCGCCGAATCCGCACGCCACCGCCGAAGAGGTCAAGGCCGCCTTCGGCGACCCCAAGCTCGCCAACGTGCTCTACCACGACTGGGAAGCCGGGACCTACGACGAGAAGTGGTCCATCTCCTACGACGAGCGCTGCATCACCTACGCGACGGACGTGTTCAACGCCGTCGCCGGTGAAGACGGCCAGCCGTACCCGACCGCGATGGAACTGGGCAGCGGCACCGGTTTCTTCCTGCTGAACCTGATGCAGGGCGGGGTGATCAAGAAGGGTTCGGTCACCGACCTCTCGCCCGGTATGGTCCAGGTCGCGCTGCGCAACGCCGAGAACCTCGGCCTCGACGTCGACGGCCGGGTCGCCGACGCGGAGCGGATCCCGTACGAGGACAACAGTTTCGACCTCGTCGTCGGGCACGCCGTGCTGCACCACATCCCGGACGTCCGCGCGGCGTTCGCCGAAGTGCTGCGGGTGCTGAAGCCGGGCGGGCGGTTCGTCTTCGCGGGCGAGCCGACGAAGGTCGGCGACTTCTACGCGCGCAAGCTCGGCCAGTTCACGTGGTACCTCACCACCAACCTGACCAAGCTCCCGGCACTGAACGGCTGGCGTCGCCCGCAGGAGGAACTCGACGAGTCCTCCCGCGCGGCCGCGCTGGAGGCCGTGGTCGACATCCACACCTTCGACCCGTCCGACCTCGAGTCGATGGCCCGCGGCGCGGGCGCGCAGGACGTCCGCGCGGTGACCGAGGAGTTCGCCGCCGCGCTGGCGGGCTGGCCGATCCGGACCTTCGAAGCCGCCGTGCCGCAGGAGAAACTGACCCTGCGCTGGCGTCTGTTCGCGTACCGGCTCTGGCTGCGACTGTCCGCTTTGGACAAGAAGCTGCTCGCCAAGGTGCTGCCGCGCGAACTGTTCTACAACGTGATGATCACCGGTACCAAGCGATCGTAGGTTGCCGTACCAGTTCACCCTCGACGACGTCGCCTTCCTGCGCTCCGGCGCGGGAAGCGCGGCGCTCGCCGAATGCTCTTCCCTGCCGCTGACCGACAAGACCCGCATCGCCGACGTCGCCGCCGTGCGCCGGATCGCCCCGGAGCACGCGGCCGCGGTACTGGAAACGGTGGTGCTGAGGCGCAAGTCGTCGGCCAAACTGGACTCCGCGGACTCGTGGCTCTTCACCGGTGACGCCCTTCAGCAGGCCAGCGCCACACTGGTCGCCCGGCACCGGGCTTCGCGGCTCGCCGGTCGTGACGTCCACGACGTGACGTGTTCCCTGGGCGCGGACCTGATCGAGATCGCCCGCGTCGCCTCCCGGGCACTGGGCTCGGATCTGGACGAGGTCCGGCTGGCGATGGCGCGGTACAACGCCGCCGAGGCCGAGGTCTCGGTGGGCTTGCTCAGGGCCGACGCGTTGCGGCCGGTCAGCCGCGATTCGGTCGTCGTCGCCGATCCCGCCCGCCGCGACTCCGCCGGACGCCGGGCGTGGAAGCCCGCCGATTTCCTGCCGCCGTTGGACGGACTGGTCGAGTCGTACGCGGGCCGCGAGCTTTCGGTGAAATGCGCGCCGGGTCTCGATTTCTCCATCGCGCCGTGGGCGGACGAGGTCGAACTGGTCTCTTTGGACGGTCAGGTTCGCGAGGCCTGCCTGTGGCGCGGCGTGGGCTCGACGGTGTCGCGCCGCGCTACGGTGTTGCGTTCGGACGGTACACAGTGGACGGTCACCGACGCGGATCCCGACGAAATCCCCCTGCGTGAGCCGGGTGAATGGATCGTCGACCCCGACGGCGCCGTCGTCCGGGCCGGACTCGTGCGGCATTACGCGGCGCGACACGGCCTGTGGCAACTCGACGAACGCATCGCGTACCTGACCGGCGACGTCCCGCCGCCGGGAATCCGGGCGTTCCGGGTGTTCGAGCACGGACCGTACAGCGAGAAGAATCTGCGCGCAGTACTGAAAAAGCACGATATCGGTCGATTGGAAATCCTCGTCCGCGGTCTCGACATAGACCCGGATGCGTTGCGGCGCAAGCTGAAACCTCGCGGTGGCGAAGAAGCGACTTTGGTACTGACCAGAATCGGTCGTTCCGGAGTAGCGTTCCTTTGCCGCGCACAGCTGACGTGAGGAGCATTTCCATGAGCCGGTTCACCGGTCTGCTGGAACTGGCCGCCGCCGCGGCCGCCGGGGCCGTTCTCGCCGGCGACGCCACCGCCGTCGCGAACACCGGCGACGTCGTCGGCAGCGACGGCAAGCACCGGTACTCCGACGGCAGCCGGTTCGTCTCCGACACCGAACGTCAGGTCGAGGACGCCAAGCGCTACCTCACGCGCAGGCTGGACCGCGGCGTCGAGAAGCCCGCCGTCGTGTTCGACGTCGACGACACCGCCGAGGTCACTTACGGCTGGGAAGCCGACGACGACTTCGGCTTCGACCCGGTGAAGCAGCAGGAAGCGATCGACAAGGGCACGTTCGTCGCGAACAAGCCTGTGCTGGAACTGGCGAACTGGGCGGCGCAGCGCGGCGTGAAGATCTACTTCCTGACCGGGCGCGACGAATTCCAGGGTCCGCAGTCGCTCAAGAACCTCGCGAACGAGGGCTACCCGGCGCCGGCGGGGGCGTTCTTCAAACCGACGACCACCGCGCCGGACTACCTGCCGTGCGGCCTGACCTGCACCACCGTCCAGTACAAGGCTGGCACGCGGAAACACATCGCCTCGACCGGCGCGACCATCCTCGCCGACTTCGGCGACCAGTTCAGCGACCTCGAAGGCCTGCCCTGAGGGGAATATCCGCGCGGGCGGCGTCGCTGTGCCCGGTATGTCTGACAAGAAGGTGTTGAAGCCCAGCGCGGCCCACCCGATCACGGTGGAGCCGAACAAGGCGCGCGTGGTCGTCACGGCCGGCGGGAAGGTCGTGGCGGACAGCGCGAACGCGCTCACGCTGCGGGAGGCGAACTACCCGCCCGCGCAGTACATCCCGCGTGCCGACGTCGACTTCGGCGTGCTGGAGCGGACGGACCACTCGACGTACTGCCCGTTCAAGGGCGACGCGGCGTATTACAGCGTCCGCACCGGCGACGGCGTCGCCGAGAACGCCGTCTGGACCTACGAGGCGCCGCACGACGCGGTCGCCGAGATCAAGGACCACGTCGCGTTCTACCCGTCGAAGGTGGACGCGATCGAAGAGCGCTGAGCCGCTTCACGGCAGCTGGTTGATCCGGTCCCCGTCGGCCGCGAGCGAGGTGTCGGATTCGATCCGCCAGACCTCCAGCCCCGGTGCCTTGACCAGGGCGTCGACGAGGGCCTCCTCGCCCGCGACGACGGTCGAATCGAAGTCGACCTCGGTGGCCACGCACCAGGCGCGGTCGTCCGGCCAGAACAGGTTGGGCGACTGCGCCTCGAACCAGTTCGGCCGTGGCCGCCAGCCGAGTTCCGCCGCGGACGCCAGCGGTCCCTGGAAGAGCAGGTAGTCCCGGCCGGCGTGCCGCACGCGCGGCGCGTCGAGATGCTCGCGGGACAACGTCGCCTCGTCGGCCCAGCCGTAGCCGTCCCAAAGGCAGAACCAGGCGTCCGAAGTGGCTGTGTGATCGCCGAGAACGGCCAGCAGCGCGGTGAGGCTGTGTGAAGGCAGCGTGCCGCGTCCCGGTGGGGAGCCGCGCCAGCGCGAGCCGGTGAGATTCACCGGATCCGGGGAGCCGACCAGCGCGTGCCACTGCATGGCGCCATGGACGCGCCGTCCCGTTTCGGCCGCGGCTTCGCTCCAGCTCGACCAGCCGCCGCGGTCACGCTCCGCGGGGTGGCAGACGCGGGCGTAGGCGGCGTAGCCATGGGGGACCGCGCGGCCGGCCGCGCCGAACGCGCCGCCGAGCCTGGAGAGGATCCAGTCGGCGGGGGACGGGTCGAGTACCGGTCGCAGCACGGCGGCAAGTCTCCAGCAAGATCATGTGCGGCGCATCTTGTCGGTGGGCGGGGGCATACTGCCGGACGTGGGTGTTCCGCTGCGTCGCCGTTCTGGTCGTTCGGTGTACCGCGAAAGCACGCCGGCCGCGGTCGTGGCCGGCGTGGTCGAGAGCGTCTGGACGGGCGTGGTGGGCGGTAGCCGTCCGCTGAGGGTGTTCCCGGACGGCTGCGTGGACCTCGTCTGGGACGGGCGAAGGCTCGACGCGGTCACCACCGTGCGCGGAGTGCTGCGGCACGAGCTGCCTTCGGCGGACTGGACCGCCGGGCTCCGCCTGCGATGCGGTGCCGGCGGCGCGGTGCTGGGCCTGCCGATGACGGAGCTGGCGGCGGGTGCCACCCCGTTGCGCGACCTATGGCCCGCTAGGGCGCGCCGCGCGGAATCCAGGCTGGCCGAGTGCGGGACACCCGGCGAGGCGCGGGCGGTGCTGGAAGCACTGGTCGCCGACAGACTGAGGGACATCGAGCCGGACGGGCTGTCCGTCGCGGCCGCCCGCGCGTTGCGTGCGCCAGGCGCTCGCGCCGACAAGGTGGCCGTGAAACTGGGAGTGAGCGAGCGCGGCCTCCGGCGGCATGTGCGGCACGACGTCGGCGTCGGCCCGAAGGAACTGCAGCGGGTGCTGCGGTTCCATCGGTTTCTCACGCGGCTCGAGGCCGTCGTACGGCACGGCTCCTCGCTTGCCGACGTCGCCGCCGAGGTGGGTTACGCGGATCAGTCCCATCTGGGGCGGGAGTGCCGCCGGCTGTCCGGCGTTTCGCCCGGCGCGCTCGTACGATCCTGGACTGGCCGAAACGTTCCAGACTGAGACGGCCCGGCGAGGCGAAGATCGGGAAGTGCTCGAACCTTTCCGCGTCACCATCGACATCCGCACGGACGACCTCGACCTCAACGGGCATGTCCGCGGCCCCGCTTATCTCGCGTACGCCGATCACGCGCGCTGGGAATGCGTGTGGGCGGCAGGCGTGGACCCGTTGGCGCTCAAGGCCGGGAACCTCGGCCCGGTCAACCTCGAAACGACGATCCGGTTCCGCCGTGAGCTCCGTGCCCGCGCGCGGATCGACGTCCTGACCCGGTTCACCTGGGAGCCGGGCAAGGTGTCACGGGTCGTCCAGGAATTCGTGTCGCCGGACGGCGCCGTGGTGGCGGAGGTGGAAAGCCTTTCCGGCCTGCTGGATCTCGAACGGCGGCGGCTGGTCCCGGATCCTGGATCGCACTGGCGGAAGTACGCGGCGCGACCGGAAATCCTCGGCCTGCCTTGATCAGCCGGCCGCCCGCTTTTCGTAGAGGCTGGTCGGCCATTTCGCCTCGGGCGGGTCGGCCACGTGCTCGAAGCCCGCGCGCTCGTAGAGCCCGCGCAAGGCCGGATTGTCCCTCGTGGTCGCCACGCGGACGAACGCTTTGCCCCGTGCCACGGCCTTCTCGCCGACCCAGTCGATGATCCGGAACCCGAGCCCGGCTCCGGCCGCCTCCCGCGCGACCGCGAGGCGGCCCGCGTAGTAGGCCGGTTCCGTGGTCTCGCCCCAGAGTTCAGGCTCCGCCTCGGTCACCACGCAGGTCGCGATCGGCTTGCCGAGTCCGATGACCAGCAACGCTTCGCCCGCCTCGATCTGGCCACGCACCGATTCCCGCGGGAAGCGTGGTGGCCATTGACGGATTCCGCGTCCCGCCAGCCAGGCGGCGGCCTCGGCCAGAAGGTCGAGTACGACGTCCTCCTCACCCGGGCGGGCCGGGCGGATGGTGATGCCCGGCGTGAGTGGCTCGGGGCCGGTGATGATCGGCATGCCTCGATGATGCCCTGGCGATGGTCGGAGGAGGAAGGTGCTTACGGCCTGCCGGCTCATAGGGTGCCCGCGTTTCCGTTGCGGTGGCCCGTATCCGGCGGAATGGGATGCTCCCAATGTGGCATTGGGGACGCTCACCGTCCCCAATGCCACATTGGGAGCACTGCTGAGAAAGCAGCGAAGCGCTGTGCTAACGTCGTCTTCGAGCCCCGTATGGGCCTACGCACGGAGGTAGCGGCTACTCAGCCACCAGAGATCGGCACACACCGTCTCTCGCATTCAGTTCATCCCCGCGTCGTGGGATGACGCCTCCATGCGGTGCGCTCCAAAACCGGGCGTGCCAAGGCTCGTGTGCTCTTCTTCCGGTACTGGTTCCGCGCCTCCTGTCGACACATCGACGGGAAAGGACCGCATTGACCGGCTTCAACGACCAGGTGATCGAGGAATTCAGGCGTGACAAGGGAAAGCTCGGCGGCATGTTCGAGGGGTGGAAGCTGATCCTGCTCACCACCACGGGCGCCAAGAGCGGTAAGCGGCGGACGAATCCGTTGGGGTACCTCGAAATCGACGGCAAGACCGTCGTGGTCGCCTCCAATATGGGATCTCCGGCCCATCCCGCGTGGTATCACAACATCCGTCGCGACCATCGGGTCACGATCGAGACGGGTGCCGAGACCTACGAGGCGATCGCGGCCGTTCCGGCGGCGGCGGAACGTGACGCGTTGTTCGCGCGGGTCGTCGCCGAGGAGCCGGGTTTCGCCGAGTATCAGGCGAAAACGTCGCGCGAGCTGCCGGTCGTGATCCTGCACCGGATCGACGACCGGGTGCGGGGGATGGGGGACTTCCTGGTGGAGGTCCACGACTGGCTGCGCGAGGAGCTCAAGACGCTGCGCGCCGGGGTGGACGACCTCGTGGCCGGCCGCGCGGAGTCGCTCACCATGGAGGAATCCTTGCGGGCGCACTGTGTTTCGTTCTGCGAGGCGCTGACCAAACATCATACCGGCGAGGACATGGGAGCGTTTCCCATGCTGGCCCAACGGTTTCCCGCGCTCGCGCCGACGCTGACGAAGCTCGGGGAAGACCATGCCGTCGTCGCGGCCTTGCAGAAGCGGATCCGCGAGCTCGTGGAGGGCTACGTCCACGGTGAGAGTGACCCCGTTCGCCTGCGCGACGACTTCGACGAGCTCGCGGGGAGGCTCGAAGCGCATTTCGCTCACGAAGAGCGAACGGTCGTGACGGCACTCAACGTGACGGCGCCCGGCTGATCGATGCGGACGCCCTGGGGTTTCGGCCCCGGGGCGTGTATCGTAGTAGGTGGCGGCGCCTTCACAGCGCGACGCCGATCCGGCACGAGGCGGGTGGAATTCGCCCCCGGCCTCGCCGAAGACCGCGAACCAGCGGTCCCTCCGAAAGGTTTCACAGTCAAAACTCACAGCACCGACAGTGCGCTGTTCAGCCACCCGCTCGACACCGAGGTCGAGCGGCAGGACCCCGCGACCCCTCAAGGGGAGCGATACATGGATCTTTTTCGCGAACCTTCTTATCCCACACCGGAACCTTCGGCCGACGCCGTTCGTTGACGGAGCAGACCAACGTTTTGGGTGTCGTGTTGTCCAAGCACGCTCGCACAGAATTCGTCGCGGGCGTCGCCTTCTCTGCGTCGCGCCGTGACACCGGCTGACACAGCCGGTACCAATCCTGGCACTCGACAAGAAGCGACGATATGACTTCAGTTCTCAACCCCCCGGACAGCGCAGAGCGGCAGGCGCCACAGCCCCTGTTGTCCGGGGAGCAGAGCAACACCGAAAACTTTCTCGTCAAGCTGTTCGCGGTGGTGCCCCTGCTGGCACTGGCCGCTTCCGTCCCGTTCGCGTGGGGCTGGGGGCTCGGCTGGGTGGACCTCGGCCTGGCCGCCGGGTTCTACTTCCTCACCGGCCTCGGCGTGACCATCGGTTTCCACCGCTACTTCACCCACGGCGCCTTCAAGGCCAACCGCGGCCTGCGGATCGCCCTCGCGGTCGCCGGCAGCATGGCCATGCAGGGCCCGGTCATCGGCTGGGTCGCCGACCACAGGCGCCATCACGCCTTCGCCGACCGCGAGGGCGACCCGCACTCCCCGTGGCGGTTCGGCACCACCCCGGCCGCGCTGGCCCGCGGCTTCTGGCACGCCCACATGGGCTGGCTGTTCGACCGTGAGAAGACCAACGCGCAGCGGTTCGCCCCCGACCTGCTCGCCGACCGTGACATCGCCCGGATCGATCGCCTGTTCCCGCTGCTCACCGTCGTGACGCTGCTCGCGCCCGCCGTCCTCGGCGGCGTGATCACGATGTCGTGGTGGGGCGCGGTCACCGCGTTCTTCTGGGCGAGCCTGGTCCGCGTGGCGCTGCTGCACCACGTCACCTGGTCGGTGAACTCGCTGTGTCACATGATCGGCGACCGCCCGTTCGCCGCTCGCGACAAATCCGCGAACTTCTGGCCGCTCGCCATCGCCTCGATGGGTGAGTCCTGGCACAACTCCCACCACGCCGACCCCACCGGCGCCCGGCACGGTGTCCGCCGGGGTCAGCTCGACATCTCGGCGCGGCTGATCTGGCTGTTCGAGAAGGCGGGCTGGGCGACGGACGTCCGCTGGCCGAAGGCCGATCGACTCGGCCGCAAACTCAACCCCGGCCACTCCCTGTCACTGCGCAGGTCCCCGAAGCGGGCCTGAGCCCGTCAGCGGATGGCGCCCGTGATGGCGTCGATCAGTTCCGGCCCGTCGGACAACGCCGGGTCGTTGTGATCGGCGCCGGGGACTTCGACCGTCCTCGCGCCGGCGGCCCGTGCCACGTCACGGCTCTGCTGTGCCGGGACGATCGAGTCCACGGCGCCGAAGACGACGGTCACCGGCGCCTTCACGCGCGCGACGTTGTCCCTGGTCGGGAACTCGTCCCGCAGCAGCCACCGGACCGGCAGGAACGGATAGTGCAGCTGTCCGACCGACGCGAGGTCGACGAACGGCGAGCGCAGCACGAGCGCGGACGGCGGACGTTCGACGGCCAGTTCGGTGACGACCGCGGAGCCCAGGCTCTCGCCGAAGTAGATCAGCGGCACACCGGCCTCGCGGACCAGGAAGTCCTGTGCGGCGCGGACGTCCAGCTTGAGCCCGTCCTCGGACGGCTCGCCGGGATTGCCTCCGTAGCCGCGATACTCCAGTAGCAGCACCGAGAGCCCGCGTGCGGTCAGCGCGCGGGCCATCGGCGCGCGGTACGCCCGGTTCCCGGCGTTGCCCGGTGCGACCAGCACGGCCGCCTTCGCGCCGTCGACCGGGAAGTACCAGCTCGCGAGGCTCAGTCCGTCCGAGGTGGTGAGCGTGACGTCCCTGCCGCCGGGCAGGACGCCGGCGGCGCCGAGGGGCGGACCTGCCTCGGGGAGGTAGATCAGCTTGCGCTGGAAGGCGAACATGCCACCGAAGACCACGCCGACGAGGGTGACGGCCACCGCCAGCGCGAGCAACACCTTTCCCCGTGCGGTACTCAGGGCTTCGCCGGGGGGAGGCCGAATTTCGCGAACAGGTCCGCGTCGATGAACGAGGTGATCTCGCGGATCCGATCGCCGCGGAGGGACAGCACGTTGATCGACCAGCCATGGTGGACGGCGTCGGGTGCTTCGCCGAGGTAGCAGGCGACGGCGGGCTGCCCGTTGGCGGTGACGACCTCGGTGCGCCAGCTCGGGCACCGGCCGATCGGGACCTCGACGGCGAAGCGGGACACGGCCTCGATGCCGCGGTACCAGTGCGCGAACGGCGGCATGGACCAGGTGACGTCCTCGGTCAGCAACGCCACGAGCGCGTCGGCGTCGCCGCGGTCCAGCGCGGAGGCGAAGCCCGCGGCGATCTCGCGGACCCGGGGATCGTCGAGCTTCCGCAGGGTCTGCTGCCGGTCGGACGGCGGGACCTTCTCGGCGACGATCGCCCGCGCGCGTTGCAGCGCGCTGGTCACCGCCGCCACCGAAGTGTCCATTGTGGACGCGATTTCGGCGGCGGAGAAGCCGAGGACGTCGAAGAGCAGCAGGGCCGCCCGCTGGTTGCCAGGCAGATGCTGCAGTGCGGCGACGAACGCCAGCTCGACGGCCTCGCGTTGCTCGTACCGGACGTCCGGCCCGCTCCCGCCGGGATACGGGCCGAGCCACGCCACTTCGGTCACCGGGGCCTCTTCGAACACCACTCGCTCGCTTGACGGGCCGAGGTCCATCGGCAGGGCCCGCTTCCCGCGCGCGGCCGCGACGTCGAGGCAGGTGCGGGTGGCGACGGTGTAGAGCCAGGTCCGCATCGAGCTGCGCCCCTCGAAGCGTGCCAACCCCCGCCAAGCCCGCAGAAGCGCGTCCTGCACCGCGTCGTCGGCGTCGTGGGTCGAGCCGAGCATGCGGTAGCAGTGGGCATGCAGTTCGCGGCGCAGCGGTTCCACCACGCGGTTGAACTCCGCCTCGCCGGTGCGCAGGACGTCTTCACTCACAGTCGACGATTGTGCCCTTTACTTGGCGCGAAGCGCGCTGACGGCAGGGGTGAACATCGTCGTCTTGATCGCGGACAACGTGCCGCGGTCCTTCCCGGCCAGCGGGCGGACGAGATCCGTCGCGTACTCCAGCAGCATGGGCTTCTCGGCGACGGCGTCCACGAGACCCAGGTCGCGCGCGTCCGTGCCGCCGAACCGCCGTCCCGTGGTCATCGACGCGATCGCGGCGGCGGGGGTGAGCTTGCCCTGGATCAACGCCGCCATCCCCGGCGTGAACGGGATGTTGATATCCGCTTCGGGGAAGCAGAAGTACCCGCGGTCGGCGCGCATCACCCGGAAGTCGTGCGCCATCGCGAGCATGGCCCCGGCGCCGAAGGCGTGCCCGTTGATCGCGGCGACCGTGTGCACGCCGAGGGTGAGCACACGGGCCAGCAGTTCGTGGACGTCGGCGACGTACTGCGCCGCCTGGGTGGGGTTGCTGGTGAGCCATTCGAGGTCGAGGCCGTTCGAGTAGAACTTGCCCGACCCCACGGTGACCAGCACCGCCGGATCCGGATAGGCGACGACGGTGTCGAGCTGGGAATGGACGGTTTCCAGCCAGGACGGCGAGAACCGGTTCTCGTCGTCTCCGAGGTCCAGCAGGAACACCGGGGCGTCTTGACGCAGCGTGGGCATGTCAGTCCTTCCGTGGGGGTGGGAGCAGGAGTATGGCGCGGACCGCGGCGGCCAGCCGGGCCCGGGCGTCTTCGGAGATCGGTTCGCCCGCGGTGAACGCGCGGCGGAACAGGGCGGTCGGCAGATCGACGACACAGGTCGTCAGCACTTCGACGGCCTGCGCGTCGCGCCGGTCCCAGAGCCGGGCGGCCAGCCGGACCAGGAAGGCGATCAGGCGTTTGTCGAGGGCCAGGAAGTCGGCGGCGAGGTTTTCGGGGACCTGCGGGCCGAGGACCTGGTCCTTCTTGACGGTGATGAGCAGGCGGGCCGCCTCCGGCCGGCGGTCGGCGAACGCGGCCGGGGTGTCCGCCGCGGCCACGACCGCCGCGACCGGGTCTTCCGCCTCGTCCGCGAGAGCGGTCTGGAGGTCGAGGAACTCGCCCGCCGCGCGGAGCCAGACGTGGGCCAGCAAGGCGCCGAGCGAGCCGAAAGCGTGGTAGATCGTCCCGTTGGACACGCCCGCGGCGGCCGCGAGGGAGCGGACGGTGACGCCATGGGCGCCCGTCTCGACGACGAGGCGTTCGGCCGCGTCGAGCAGCCTTTCCAAGTCGTGCACACGGGGGCGGGGCATGGGGCGACGGTAACAGAGCACGTGCTCTAAAACAATAAGAGAGCAGCTGCTCCACTATGTCGGATGCGGTCTGTGACGTGGTTCACGAACGTCTTCGCCCCGAAGGTGTCACATCGGCCCGGCGGCCGGGGTCAACCGGTCGAATCACCGAAAAGCCGAGGAGAAACCGAAAATGACCACCGCCTATGTCATCGTCACCGTCGTCGGAGCGTTCATGGCCGCCTACTCGGCCGCCTCGATCTTCTTCCGCGCCAAGTGGGTCGTTAAGCCGCTGGCCGACTACGGCGTCCCCCGTGGCTGGTGGACGCCGCTCGGCGTCGCCAAGGCCGCGGGCGCGCTCGGCCTGATCGCCGGCCTGTGGGTGCCCGCGCTCGGCGTCGCGGCCGGGATCGGACTGGTGCTCTACTTCACCGGTGCCGTGATCACCGTGCTCCGCGCGCGCTGGCTGTCGCACGTCGCGTTCCCGCTGATGTACCTGGCGCCCGTCGCCGCCTCCTTGGTGCTGGGATTCGCCGCCTGAAGTCAGGAATCCGGGGTCCACACCGCGAGTTCGGCGCCGCCGGGCTCGCGGAAGTGGAACCGGCTCGAGTCCGCGGCCGAGCCGGACGGGGACTCGGCGAAGTCGATTTCGTACCTGGACCGGGAAGCTACTCCGGACCACCGACAGGAATCGCTCAGACGCTGCGCAGCACGGAAACCACGACGCCCAGCACGGTCGCGCGGTCCCCGTCGATGACGTCGTAGGCGGGGTTGCGCGGTTCGAGGTACACGTGGCCGTCGCGGCGGCGGTACACCTTGACCGTGGCCTCCTCGTCGATCATCGCGGCGACGATCTGGCCGGAGTGCGCTTCCTGTTGCTGCTTCACCACGACGATGTCGCCGTCGCAGATCGCCGCGTCGATCATCGAGTCACCGCGCACCCGCAGGCCGAAGACGTTGCCCCGGCCGGTGAGTTCACGCGGAAGGGTCATCACGTCGTCGACGTGCTCGACGGCCGAGATCGGCGTTCCCGCGGCGATGTCACCGACGACGGGGACCGGCACCGAGTCCTCTGTGGATTCCCGCGACGTGGTGCCGTGCAGGAACGCGCGGACGTCCATGGGCCGGGAAATCGAGCTGCTGCGGCGAAGGAAACCCTTTTCCTCCAAGGCCGCCAGATGCTTCGACACCGAGGACGTCGAGCGCAGCCCGACCGCTTCACCGATCTCGCGCGTGCTCGGCGAGTACCCGTGCTCCACCACCCATTCGCGGATGGTCAGCAGGATCTTCTGCTGGCGCTCCGGCAGGGAAGCGGCTTCCTCGAACAGCTCAAGATCGTGGTAGGCGGTCATCAGCGGAATGGTAGTTCGTGCAGGCCGCCGCGATCGCCGCGGTGTCCCAGTAGAACGGCCGCACCTCGGTGATGCGCCCGTCCTCGACGGTGATCGTCTGCAGGATCGGGAAATCCAGCTCGCGTCCGGTGGTCCTCGCGCGGACGTGCACCTGGGTCAGGACGACCAGTGGGCTGGTCTCGCTCAGGAAGCTTTGCTCCACCATGTCGAAGACCGCCCAGGTGTCGCCCATGGCGGCGAAGAACCGTTCCAGGCCTTCGTGGCCGCGCCAGATTCCGCTGTAGGGCAGGGCATCCGCCTGGTGCAGCACCACGTCGGGGGAGAAGAACGGGGCGAGCGGCGCGAAGGTCGCCTTGCCGGGGCCGCCCGCCGCGAAGTAGCCGGCTTCGGCCGCGTACATGCCTTTGAGTACGGACAAGGCGTCCGTTGTCGCTGTCACGACGACCACTGTGGTGCGCGGCGGGTCCGGGCGCCGGCGGTTATCCGTCGTCGAGATCGGCCGGATGGCGGCCCGGCCGGACCGAAAGTCCGATCCCGTACGCGGTTCCGCGAGGTTGACTCGATCGTATGAACACGAAGATCACCGCGGCGGTTCTCGCCGCCGCGACGGCCACGGTCACCCTCACCGGTTGCGGTCTCAGGGAAGGCTTGACCGAAAAGGCGAACGGGCACGTCAAAACGGTCGGCTACGCGACCGGCGCGGAAGGCAAGCGCGACACGGACGCCCGGCTGCCGGAGTGGGTGCCGGACGGGGCGGCTGCGGTCACCGAGGTCATCCGGACGACGGGTTCGGAGCGGCTCCTGCGGTTCACCGGCGGGACGCTGCCCGCCGTTTGCGTGCCGGGACCTGCCGCGACACAGGCCGCCACCCTCGCCGCGCACTGGTGGCCGCGCGGACAGGAAAGCAGGACGGACAAGGTCTGCGGTGAATGGCATGTGCTCGTCCAAGGCGTCGACGTGTTCGCGTTCAAACCGGAAACCCTGGTGAGCACGAGGTCCTGAGTCACTCGGAGAGCGCGTCCGCGCAGGTGGCGAGATCGCGCAACAGCCGCTCCTGTTCAGCCGTCGAAAACGGTTCGAGCATCCGGTCCTGGACGGCGCGCACGACACCGCTGGCGGCGCGGAGCTGGGCCTTTCCGGCGGGGGTCAGGGTGCTGGGCAGGGCGCGGCCCTGCGGCGCCGTCGTCGGACGGGTGACCAGGCCGCGGTCCTGCAGGCCGCGCAGCACCAGGTTCATCGACTGCCGGGTGACGAACACCGCCCTGGCGAGTTCCGCGTTCGACAGCCCCGGTCGCTGCGAGAGTACTTCGAGGCAGGAGTACTGCGGAACGGTGAGGTCGAGCGGGCGCAAAGCGGTGTCCATCGCCATCCGGAGCGCCGTCGCCGCTCGTTTCAGCATGTACCCCACCGCCAGGTCCAGTGGTCCGACCGGCTCGCCTCGGCTCATGTCAGCATCATGACACGCCTCTTCGGCTGACAGCGCCTGCCAGGCCGGTGCCAGCGTCGTGTGCGCCGCCTGGCAGCGGGCCCCGGCACTCTCTGGAATGTCATTCCAGAAGCGATCCGAGGGGTCACCATGTACACACCTGTCACGATCATCGGCGCCGGGCTCGGCGGGCTCACGCTGGCCAGGGTCCTGCACGTCCACGGCATCCCGTCCGCGGTGTACGAGGCCGAGGCCTCGCCGTCGGCGCGGACGCAGGGCGGGATGCTCGACATCCACGACTACAACGGCCAGCTCGCCCTCGAGGCGGCCGGGCTGCTGGACGAGTTCCGCGGCATCGTCCTGGAGGGCCGCCAGGCGATGCGGGTTCTCGACTCGGACGGGTCGGTCCTGTTCGAGCGGGCCGACGACGGCACGGGCGGCCGCCCGGAGGCGCAGCGCGGCGACCTGCGCCGGATGCTGCTCGATTCGCTCCCCGACGGCACCGTCCACTGGGGACACAAGCTCGTCGCCGCCCGTACCCTCGGCGACGGCCGCCACGAGGTGACGTTCGAGGGCGGCGCCACCGTCGTCACCGGTCTCCTGGCCGGCGCGGACGGCGCGTGGTCACGGGTCCGGCCGCTGCTCACCGGCGTCGGCCCGGACTACAGCGGCACGTCGATCGTCGAGACCTACCTGTACGACGCGCTCACCCGGCATCCCGCCGCGGCGAAGACGGTCGGCGGCGGATCGATGGTCGGGGTCGGGGCCACGCCGGGTATGAGCATCAACGGCCACCGCGAGAGCGGCGACACCTTGCACGGCTACGTGGAACTCACGAAGCCGCTGGAGTGGTTCGGCGACATCGACTTCGGCGACGCCGAAGCGGCCAAGGCGCGGATCGCGGCGGAGTTCCGCGACTGGTCGCCGGAGCTCACCGCGCTGATCACCGAAAGCGACGTCGCGCCGATCCATCGTCCTGCCTACGCCTTGCCGTCCGGGCTGCGATGGGCCCGCGTTCCGGGCGTGACCCTGCTCGGCGACGCCGCGCACCTCGCGCTGGCGAACGGTGAGGGCGCCAACCTGGCGATGCTCGACGGCGCCGAACTCGGCAAGGCCCTCGCCGCTCGTCCGGACGACGTCGAGACCGCACTCGCCGAGTACGAACAGGCCATGTTCGTGCGTAGTGAAACGCCCATGGAGGAGGACTTCCTGCTCGAAAGCGTCTTCGGTGAGGACATCCCCGAGCGTCTGCTCGCCCTGTTCGGGATGGAGCAGCGGAAGGCCTGAGTCGGTCGCTCACTCGGGCGATCGCGCCCCCGCGTACGGCTTCAGGGTGATGGAGTTGGCCGCTTTCTGGATCCCGCCCAGCATCTTGCCGCCGCCGGGCAGGTGCGGAAGCAGCCGCATGAACCGGTTGCGCAGCCGGATCCCGCGGCGGGTGCGCGGGGCGAAACCGCCGGCACCACCGGGCGGCCGCTTCATGTTCATCGCCACGTATTCGCGCATTTCGCTGTCATACCGGGGAAACGCGACACGGTGGTCGCCCTCGGCCGCGGCGAGCTCACCCGCGAGCACGTACGCGCCGACCAGCGCCATGCTCGTGCCCATCCCCAGTGAGCCGCCGAAGGCCGAGTCGCCGAGCAGCACGGTGCGGCCGCGATACCAGTGATCGACCCGGACCTCCCCGACCCGCGCGAAGTACAGGTCGTCGGTCTGCCGCAGCTGATCGAGCAGCGCGGGGAGTTCCCAGCCCGCCCCGGCGAACACGTCGGCCAGCAACTTCTTCTGAGCCCGCAGGTCCCGCCGGTCATAGGCCAGCTCCGGCGAAACGAACCCGAGGAGCGCCCGGACCTCCCCGGTGTTCCCCAGCGGGTACAGCAACGCGACCCGGCCGTCGACGCCGTTGCCCGCGGGCAGGTTGTACATCACCTCCCAGCCGTCCAGGTCGAGTTCGGTACGGGCGGGGAAGTACGAGGTGTAGTAGCCGAGGTCCCGGACGAATTCCTTGTCCTGCCCGAAGGTCAGCGTTCGCACGCCGGAACGCAGCCCGTCCGCGCCGACCACGAGGTCGAAGGAGCGCGGTGGCGCGTTGTCGAAGGTGACCTTGACGCCTTCGGCACTCTCGGCGATCTCGGTGATCACGGTGTCGTACAGGATTTCCAGGTCCGTGCCCGCCGCCTCGTGCAGGATCCGCACGAGGTCGCCGCGCAGGATCTCGATCTCGGCGACGATCCCGCCCGAATCGCCGAAGTCGTCACCGCCCATGGCCGCCACGCGGTTCCCTTGCTCGTCGAGCCAGGCGATTCCGTGTGTGCCGGTGTGATGGGCCTTGACGGCGTCCATGATGCCCATCCGCTCGACGGCGTCACGGGCCGCGCCGCGGATGTCGATCGCCTGCCCGCCGGATCGCAGGGCGGGGGAGCGTTCGACCAAGGTGGTTCGGAAGCCGTAGCGGCGTAACCAGTACGCCAGGGAAAGTCCGGCGATACTCGCGCCGGAGACCAGGACAGTGCGCATGACGGCAAAGTACAGCCGGTTCGGTACGGTGTATATTTGCTCTAGTGCGCTGCTGCTCATGGCAAAGGTCGTGGCTTGAGCGCACTAGTACGCTGGGAGGCTTGGTGGACAGCGGGGACAGCGGGGCGCCCTACCGGAGGATCGCCGCGGAGATCCGCGACAACATCACGAGCGGACGGCTGCGCCCGGGCGACCGGATCCCGCCCACCCGGCAGATCACCCGGGAATGGGGAGTCGCGATGGCCACCGCGAGCAAGGTGATCGCCGTCCTGCGCGACGAAGGCCTGGTGGACACCAAACCGGGCTCCGGAACGGTCGTGCGGTCACGGGATCGTGCGTACACCCCGGCGGCTTCCCGCCGTCAGGAGCTGGACCGGGACCGGATCGTCCGCACGGCGATAGCGATCGCCGACGCGGAAGGCATGGCCGCGGTGTCGATGCGCCGGGTGGCCACCGACCTCGGCGTGGCGACCATGTCGCTGTACCGCCACGTGTCCGGCAAGGACGATCTGATGCTGTACATGGTGGACAAGGTGACCGCCGAGAAGACCGCGCACGCCCGGCCTCCGGCGCACTGGCGCGAACGACTGGAGTTCTCGTCCCGTCTACTGTGGACGGTCTGCCGCCGTCATCCCTGGGTGGCCGAGGTGCTGTCCATGACCAGGCCCCGGGCCATCACCCCGAACCTGATGTTCTACGCCGAATGGGTGCTGACCGCGTTGCGCGGTCTGGGGCTGGGCATGGACGACATGATGTACATCCACCTGAACCTCTTCAGCCACATCCGCGGCCTGGCCCTGTCCCTCCAGTCGGAGGCACGGGCCCGGCAGGACACCGGCATGACCAGCGACGAATGGATGGACACCCAGGTGGCGGAGTTCCGGGAAGTCGTCGCCACCGGCCGGTACCCGACCATGGAATACGTGGTGACACAGGAATTCGAGCAGGACATGGACACGATGTTCGAATACGGCCTGCGGCTGTTGCTCGACGGGGTCGAGCGGCGGCTCGCGCGCGGTCAGGCCGTCGGGCGGCCCGCCCCGGCGTAGTCGTCGCCCTGCTTCCGGTAGGTGTGCACCTGCACCGCCTGCCCGGTCTGCGGGGCGTCGATCATCTGCTGGTTCCCGATGTACAGCCCGACGTGGTGGATCTTCGTGTTCGGCTCGCCGTAGAAGATCAGGTCGCCCAGCTGGGGATCGGTCACCTTGTCCACGCTGTGGTACTGCGTGTGGGCGGTGCGCATGAGCTTGACGCCGGCGCTGGCGTACGCGGCTGTCGTCAGGCCCGAGCAGTCGAAGCCGGGGTCGCCGCCGCCGGTGCCGTTGCCGCCCCAGACGTAGGGCAGCCCGATCTTGTCGATGGCGAAGTTGACCGCACTCAGCGCGGCCGCGTTCGGCGGCTGCGGGCTCTGGCCGACCGTGCCGTACACGTTCACGGTCGCGAGCGTGCGGTGCATCAGCAGCGGCGCGGGCTGCAACGTGCTCACCGCGTTCCACCACGTCTGGCCCTGGCCGAGGTCACGCCCGCCCGCGCACAGGGCGCGTCCGGCGGTGAGCGTGGCGTCGTCGATGTTCTGCGGATTCGGTTTCCCGCCGGTGGCCGAGGCCTGGAACTGGTTCCACACCGACGGTGTCAGCTGCAACGGGCCGCTGGCGTTCGCGGACGAGACGACCTTGTTGTAGAAGTCGCGGACCTCGACCGCGCCGAGCGGCACGGTCATCACGCCGTCGGCGTTCAGGCTCGAACCGGTGGCGCGGCCGTGGTCCGAAGCGATCTTCCCGAGCGCGGCCAGCGTCACCCAGGAAAGGCGGCAGCCCGGCGTTTCCTTGCTCAGCGCCACGGTG
This sequence comes from Amycolatopsis sp. NPDC052450, assembly GCF_044547565.1. NCBI lineage: Bacteria > Bacillati > Actinomycetota > Actinomycetes > Pseudonocardiales > Pseudonocardiaceae > Amycolatopsis > Amycolatopsis sp. NPDC052450. The sequence goes on from NZ_JBIUAQ010000024.1 coordinate 97,519, forward strand.
GTCTTCGCGTAGCCGGTCATCGCCCGCAGCGGGATGTCGAGCCAGCCGCTGGTCTTCGACACCCAGGCGTCGAACTCCTGCCCCATCTGCTGCGGCACCTTCGGCTGTTCCTTCGGCATCTCCGCGGGGGCGGACGACGACGCGGGCGGCGCGGGCGGGGCCGAAGACTGGACGGCGGCGGCTTCCGGCTTCGGCTCGTCCCTGGGCGCGAAGGTGATGGCGGCGACCAAGGCGGCGCCCGCGACGACGACGGCGGCGACGATCACCGGAAGTCTGCGGCGGCGGGAAGTCTGCTGCTCCATCAGAGCCCTCCGACGATGCGGCTCAGGACGAACTCGCGGAAGGCGTCGACATCGGTGGTCAGCGCGACGTCGATGGTGCGGCCCGGCACGGCCTGCGGATCGGTGCTTCGCAGCCTTCGCCGGTCTACGAGAGTCGCGCCACGCGCGGGGCCGAAGCCACACTCGACGTCCACGGGGTAGGACTCGACGTCGAGGATGCCCGGCCGGATCGCCTCGGCCACGGCGACCGCGTCGTGCATGACCATCCCGGGGAAACCGAGGATCGGGGTGTAGTGCTCGACGTAGGTGGGTGTCAGCGCTTCGAGCGCCGCGCCGAGCGGGCCGGAGGCGGCGAGCTTGCCGAGCCACGTCGTGTCGACCGAGCACTGGTGCGTGATGTCCAACGGGACCAGCACCGTCGGGATGTCCTCGTCGACCAGCACCCGGCGCGCGGCCTCGGGGTCGCTCCAGATGTTGAACTCCGCCGCGGTGGTGGAGTTCCCCTTGGTCACCCCGCCGCCCATGATGACGATCCGGCCGATCTTCTCGCGGATGTCCGGATGGGCCGCCAGCAGCAGTGCGATATTCGTGAGCGGGCCGATCGGGGCGATGGTCACCGGCTCGTCGGCGGCCTCCAGCAGATCCACCAGCAGGCGGACGGCATCGCGTTCGTCGAGCGGGCGCTTCGCCTCCGGCAGCGTCCCGGCGTGGCCGGAAAGACCGTCCTGGCCGTGGACGAACCCGGCGGTCCTGGCGTTGCCGTACACCAGCGGCCGCGCGGCACCCGCCGCGACAGGAACGTCGTCACGGCCGAAAAGCTGCAGCAGGCGGCGCGCGTTGGCGGTGGTGTGGCTCAGCGGCACGTTGCCGAACACCGTGGTCACGCCGAGCAGTTCGACGTCCTCGCACTGTGAGGCCAGCGCCAGCGCGAAGGCGTCGTCGACCCCCGGGTCGGTGTCGATGATCAGCTTGGTGCCCATGCGCGTGCTCCCCTTTGCGGTCGACGGCCTGATCACAGGTTACGGTCACCGGTATGACGTCCATGTGGGGTGCGCCCGCGCTGTCGCGGCTCCGCGCTTGGGGCCAGGCCCGTCGTGATCCGCGTCAGGCGAAGTTCCTGACCAAGGATTCGCTGCGCTGGGTGCTCCGGAACCGCGCGTACAGCCCTTGGTACCTGGTCCGATACTGGCGGCTGCTGAAGTTCCGCGTCGCGAACCCGCACATCATCCTGCGGGGAATGGTGTTCCTCGGCAAGGACGTCGAGATCCACTGCCGCCCGGGTTACGGGCGGCTGGAGATCGGCCGCTGGGTGCACATCGGCGACGGCAACGCGATCCGCTGCCACGAGGGTTCGCTGCGCATCGGCGACAAGGCGGTGTTCGGGCGGCAGAACGTCCTCAACGGCTACCTCGACATCGAACTCGGCGCGGCCACCCTCGTCGCGGACTGGGTGTACATCTGCGACTTCGACCACGTCACCACCGACATCACCGTCCCGATCAAGGATCAGGGCATCGTGAAGTCGCCGGTGCGGATCGGGCCGGACACCTGGATCGGCACCAAGGTCTCCGTGCTCAAGGGCACCCGGGTCGGCCGCGGCTGCGTCCTCGGCGCGCACGCCGTGGTGCGGGGCGAGATCCCGGACTACTCGATCGCCGTCGGCTCGCCGGCACGCGTGGTGCGGAACCGGCAGGACGACTACGCCGCCGACGCCGCCCGCCGCGAGGCTGTCGCGGACATGGCGCGCAAGGCGAACAAGGCACTCCAGAAAACCCTGGGCGTCGACTCCTGACTCACGTGTCGTCCGCTGGATCACAGGTGTCGTCCATCTGATCACGCGTGTCGTCCGTTAAAACACACATGCCGTCCGTCTGATCACGCCCACTAGCCCGGTCAGCCAGACAGCGTGGGGATGCCGTCCGGTGGATCCGATCCAGGCGGTGGTACTCAACGGACGACACGCGTGATCCAGCGGACGACTCGCGTGATCAGGTGGACGACACCCAGCGAACGGGAACTAGCCGCGCAGCTGTTCCCGGACCTCCATGAGCGCGAAGCCCAGCAGGTTCTGCCCGCGCCAGTAGTCGGGGCGAGTGGCGTTCTTGTCGTCGCGGGCGACGCCGCTGCCCCAGACCAGGTCCATCCTCGACGCCTCGACGATCACCTTGTCGCCCGTGGCCAGCAGGAACTCGCGCTCCTCGGCGTGCTGGCGGAATTTCTCCAGGTTGCCGTCGATGACGATGTCGAAGCGGTGCCGCTCCCACAGTTCGGCGTCGAAACCGGAGACCTCGCGGCCGAGGATCTTGGCGGTCTTCGGGTCCGGCGCCTGACGGATGGCCACCGCGGCCTCGTGATCGCCGAACAGTTCCGCCTTGTTCGCCATCATGTAGTGCTCGGCCGTCGGGTACTGCTCGCCGCCCGCGACGAACGGCGCGTGCCACCACTGGCTCAGGCAGGCCGCGTTGACCCGGCCGCTCTTGAGCGGGGTGTGGCCGTAGAAGAGCTGGTACTCGGGCTCCGCGCCGCTGTGGACCAGCTCGCGCAACGCATCGAGACTCCGGACTCCGTCGACCTTGCTCACCATGGCGACCAGTGGACCACAGACCACCGACAACCGGTGAACTGGATCGGACCACTCTCCGTCGTGACCGGAGGCGGTCAGTACATTCAGCATTCGTGCAACGGATCGAAACGGTGAGCGCCCGAACGGTCGAAGAGGCCGCCAAGCGATTGGCCGGGGTGGTGACCCGGACGCCGCTCGAACCGAACGAACGGCTTTCGGCCCGGGTCGACGCCCGGGTCTGGCTCAAACGCGAAGACCTCCAGACCGTGCGCTCGTACAAGATCCGCGGTGCCTACAACTTCATCGTCCAGCTCGACGCGGAGCACCGGGAGCGCGGTGTCGTCTGCGCGAGCGCGGGCAACCACGCGCAGGGTGTCGCGTACGCGTGCCGCCGCCTCGGCGCGAACGGCCGGGTCTACGTTCCCGGCACGACCCCCCGGCAGAAGCGCGAGCGGATCGCGACGCTGGGCGGCTCGCATATCGAGGTCATCGTCGTCGGCGAGACCTACGAAGACGCCTTCAGTGCCGCGAAGCACGACGCGGAGACCACCGGCGCGACGCTGGTTCCCGCGTTCGACGCGCCGGAGACGGTCGCCGGACAAGGCACGGTCGCGATGGAGGTCGTCGCGCAACTCGGGTTCATCCCGGACGTCATGGTGGTGCCGGTCGGCGGTGGCGGCCTGCTCGCGGGCATCGCCGCGTGGGCCGCGGAACGGGCGCCGGAGATGCGGATCGTCGGCGTCGAACCGGCGGGTGCGACCTGCATGGCGGCCGCGCTGGCCGCCGGTGAGCCGGTGCGGCTCGAAACCGTCGACACCTTCGTCGACGGCGCGGCGGTCGCGCTGGCCGGATCGGTGACGTATCCGCTGGTCCGCGACGGCGGCGTCGAACTCACCGAAGTCGCCGAGGGCGCGATCTGCACGGAAATGCTCGCGATGTACCAGTCCGACGGCGTCATCGCCGAACCCGCGGGCGCGCTTGCGACCGCGGCGCTGGGCACGACGGTGAAGATCGACCCCGGCCAGATCGTGGTGTGCGTCGTCTCCGGCGGCAACAACGACGTCAGCCGCTACGGCGAAGTGCTCGAACGGTCGCTGGTCCACGAAGGACTGAAGCACTACTTCCTGGTGGGGTTCCCGCAGGAGCCCGGCGCGCTGCGGCGGTTCCTCGACGAGGTCCTCGGGCCGGACGACGACATCACGCGGTTCGAGTACGTGAAGCGCAACAGCCGAGAGACCGGTCCGGCGCTGATCGGCGTCGAACTCGCGCGCGCCGGTGACCTGGAAGGCCTGCTGCACCGGATGGACGTGAGCCCGCTGCAGGTCGAGCGGGTGGAGCCGGGCAGCCCGCTCTTCCACTTCCTGGTCTGACACCCCCGCAATTCGTCACCTGCTTGCGACGTCCGGACCCCGCAAGTAGGTGACGAATTGCGGGGTGGGGTCAAGGCGCCTTCGGCACCGCCGGGTAGGGGACGAAGGTGCTGGTGTTCTCGTCCACGGTCAGCTGTTTGCCGATCGTGGGGAACGCGCGCTGTGAGCAGGCCGGGCGTTCGCAGACTTTGCAACCCATGCCGATCGGGGTGGCCGCGGCGCGGTCGTCGAGATCGAGCCCGGTCGAATAGATGAGCCGTTTCGCGTGCCGGAGTTCGCAGCCGAGGCCGACGGTGAACGTCTTGCCGGGGCTGCCGTAGCCGCCGATGTTGCGTGACACCGTCCGCGCGACCCAGAAGTAGCTCTTGCCGTCGGGCAGGGTGGCGATCTGGGTGAGGATCTTGCCGGGCTGGGTGAACGCCTCGTAGATGTTCCACAGCGGACACGCGCCGCCGACGCGGGAGAAGTGGAAACCGGCCGCGGACTGGCGTTTCGACATGTTCCCCGCCCGGTCGACCCGGACGAACGAGAACGGCACGCCGCGGTTCTTGGGGCGCTGCAACGTCGAGAGCCGGTGGCAGACCGTCTCGAACCCCACGCCGAAGTGGTCGCAGAGCCGCTCGATGTCGTAGCGGAACCGTTCCGCACAGGCCAGGAACGGCCCATAGGGCAGGATCAGCGCGCCCGCGAAGTAGTTCGCGAGCCCGACCCTGGCCAGCGAACGCGCGGCGGGGCCCGAGAACGCCCACGAGTCGGCGAGTTCGGTGATCAGGTCGTCGTATTCCAGCAGCGCGATCTGCGAAGCCATCCGGAACGCCTGCTGCCCGACGCGCAGGCTCGGCGCCAGCCGCAGCACACGCGGCCCGGGTTCGTACCGGTGCTGTTCGCCGTTGGACTCGTCGATGCCCTCGTTGGTGACGTCGACGCCGTAGCGCTGGATCAGGCTTTCCTTCAGGGCGGCGAGCACCTGACCGCGTTGCAGCGGCAGGTCGTGCGCCATCCGTTCGGCGCGTTCGTCCAGTTCGGCGACGTAGTTCTCCCGCTCGTAGAAGAAGTCGCGGACCTCTTCGTGCGGCAACGAACCCGCCGCGCTGCCGTGCATGCCCAGCCCGTTTTCCGTGGTCAGCGCGGCGGTGTTCTCGACCGCGTTGCGGTAGCTGCGGTGCAGTTTGACCAGGGCCTGGGCGATCGTCGGCAGGTTCGTGGCGAGGTCGTTGAGCTCACTGGTGGTGACGTCCACGCCGACGACCTCGTCGAGCAGGGCTTCCTTCACGTCCGCGACGAGCCGGGCGGTGTCGTTGTTCGCGAAGAACTCGGTGTCCACTCCGAACGCTTGCGTGATGCGAAGGAGCACCGGGACGGTCAGCGGACGCGAGTTGTGCTCGATCTGGTTGAGATAACTGGGTGAGATCTCCAGCACACGAGCGAGATCCGCTTGGCTCATCGACCGGCTTTCGCGCAGATGCCGCAGCTTCGCTCCGGCGAAGGTTTTGTCCACTGAGGCCTCTCTGTCCGCAAGGTTTCCGGGCCTGAACGATTCAGTGAACGGTCAAGCCCGTGGATTTTGCCTTTGCTTGCGAACCTGCGATTCGCAACCTTTGCAAGATGCTACGGAAGCTTCGCAGAAATTGGCAAATTGGCGGTCTGGATCCGATTTCCCCTGTCGTGTCAGGGTCGAGTCAGGAAAGGCGATCACTCGCAAACTTCGCAACACCGGGAGAATCCGATGACTCAGCACGCGCAGCAGCTGGAGCAGGCGGCCGCCGAACTGGCCAAGCAGTGGGAGACCGACCCCCGCTGGGCGGGCGTGAAGCGGTCGTACTCCGCGGCTGACGTGGTCAAGCTGCGCGGCAGCGTGGTCGAGGAGCACACGCTCGCTCGCCGCGGCGCCGAGAAGCTTTGGGACCTCCTGCACAACGAGGACTACGTTCACTCGCTGGGCGCACTGACCGGTAACCAGGCGGTGCAGCAGGTCCGCGCCGGCCTCAAGGCCATCTACCTGTCCGGCTGGCAGGTCGCCGCCGACGCCAACCTCTCCGGCCAGACCTACCCGGACCAGAGCCTCTACCCGGCCAACTCGGTGCCTGCCGTCGTCCGCCGCATCAACAACGCGCTGGGCCGCGCCGACCAGATCAACTGGGCCGAGGGCAACACCGACATCGACTGGTACGCCCCGATCGTCGCCGACGCCGAGGCGGGCTTCGGTGGCCCGCTCAACGCCTTCGAGCTGATGAAGGGCATGATCGCCGCCGGTGCCGCGGGTGTGCACTGGGAGGACCAGCTCGCTTCCGAGAAGAAGTGCGGTCACCTCGGTGGCAAGGTGCTCATCCCGACCAAGCAGCACGAGCGCACGCTGAACGCCGCCCGCCTCGCCGCGGACGTGCTGAACGTGCCGTCGCTGATCGTCGCCCGCACCGACGCGCAGGCCGCCACGCTGATCACCAGCGACGTCGACGAGCGTGACCGCAAGTACGTCACCGGCGAGCGCACCGCCGAGGGCTTCTACAACGTCACCAACGGCATCGACCCCTGCATCGACCGCGGTCTCGCCTACGCCGAGTACGCCGACCTGCTGTGGATGGAGACCTCCAAGCCGGACCTCGAGGTCGCCCGCCAGTTCGCCGAGGCGATCAAGGCCAAGTACCCGGACCAGATGCTGGCCTACAACTGCTCGCCGTCGTTCAACTGGAAGAAGCACCTGGACGACGCGACGATCGCGAAGTTCCAGCGCGAACTCGGCCACATGGGCTACAAGTTCCAGTTCATCACCCTGGCCGGCTTCCACGCCCTGAACTACTCGATGTTCGACCTGGCGCACGGTTACGCCCGCGAGGGCATGACCGCCTACGTCGACCTGCAGGAGCGCGAGTTCGCTTCGGAGGACCGCGGTTACACCGCCACGAAGCACCAGCGCGAGGTCGGCACCGGCTGGTTCGACAACGTCGCGACCGCGCTGAACCCGGAGAGCTCGACCACCGCGCTCGCCGGCTCCACCGAGGCCGAGCAGTTCTGATTTCCCGCAATTAGGTGCCAGGTGGCGGTCTCTCGACTCCCAGGGGAGACCGCCACCGCCCCCCTTCTATCCCTCGCGAAGCCCAGCGGAGGCACACCATGGTTGAGAAGCTGAACTACCGGATCGACGTCTGCGGACCTGCCGGTGACCGGTTCGACGAGATCCTCACCCCGGCCGCACTGGACTTCGTGGCCAAACTGGACAACGCGTTCGCCGGCCGCCGCCGCGAGCTGCTCGACGCCCGCCGTCTGCGCCGCGAGAAGCTCCAGTCCGGCGAGGAGCCGCTGGGCTTCCTGCCCGAGACGCATTCCGTCCGCGACGACAGCAGCTGGTCGGTCGCCCCGGCCGCGCCCGGTCTCGAAGACCGCCGCGTCGAGATCACCGGCCCGACCGACCGCAAGATGACGGTCAACGCGCTGAACTCCGGCGCGAAGGTCTGGCTCGCCGACTTCGAGGACGCGACCTCGCCGACCTGGCACAACGTGATCGACGGCCAGATCAACCTGTTCGACGCGATCCGCCGCAACATCGACTTCACCACCGAGGCGGGCAAGCGCTACACGATCGGCGAAGAGCCCGCGACGATCGTCGCCCGCCCCCGCGGCTGGCACCTGGTGGAGAAGCACATCCGCATCGACGGCCGCCCGGTTTCGGCGAGCCTGGTCGACTTCGGCCTCTACTTCTTCCACAACGCGCGCCAGCTGCTGGCCCGCGGCAGCGGCCCGTACTTCTACCTGCCGAAGCTCGAGAACCACCTCGAAGCGCGGCTGTGGAACGACGTCTTCCTGCTGGCGCAACGGGAACTCGGCATCCCGCGCGGCTCCGTCCGGGCCACCGTGCTGATCGAGACGATCACCGCCGCGTTCGAGATGGAGGAGATCCTCTACGAACTGCGCGAGCACGTCTCCGGGCTGAACGCCGGCCGCTGGGACTACATCTTCAGCGTCATCAAGAACTTCTCCTCGCACGGCGCGGACTTCGTGCTGCCGGACCGCGCACAGGTGACGATGACCGTCCCGTTCATGCGGGCCTACACCGAACTGCTGGTGCGCACCTGCCACAAGCGCGGGGCGCACGCCATCGGCGGTATGGCCGCGTTCATCCCGAGCAAGGACCCGGAGATCAACGCGACCGCGCTCGAAAAGGTCCGGCAGGACAAGGAACGCGAGGCGAACGACGGCTTCGACGGCTCGTGGGTCGCGCACCCCGGCCTCGTCCCGGTCTGCCGCGAGGTGTTCGACGGCGTGCTCGGCGGCTGGCCCAACCAGCTCGGCAAGCTCCGTGAAGACGTCGTCGTCACCGCCGAGGATCTGCTCGACGTCGCCAGCGCCGGCGGCGAGGTCACCGAAGCGGGTGTCCGCGCCAACATCAACGTCGCGCTGCGCTACATCGACGCGTGGCTGCGCGGCACCGGCGCGGCGGCGATCCACAACCTGATGGAGGACGCCGCCACCGCCGAGATCGCCCGCTGCCAGGTGTGGCAGTGGATCCGCAACGGCACGAAGCTCGAAGACGGCACCGCGCTCACCCACGAACTCGCCGTGTCCTATTTGGACGAAGAGCTGGCGTCGGTGCGTGCCGAACTCGGCGAGGGCAACCGTCTCGGCGACGCCTACGAGATCTTCACCGAGACCGCGCTGGGCGAGAAGCTGCCGAGCTTCCTCACCACCGGCGCGTACGCGCGGTACCTGACCGCGCGGTGACGCAGGCTCCGGCCGCCCCTACCTGACGCGGGGCGGCCGGGTTCCACACCGGTTTGGGACGGTGTGGCCCAACGGGTCCGGTGGCGGAGGCTCCCCGCCACCGGACCCGCTTCACGCGCGCGCCCCTCCGGTAGCGCCTGTCGGGCGTGCGCCTCGCCGCGGAGACCCCGCTCACCTCCCACACCGCGGTGGGCGGGGTCTCCGCGGCTTTCTTCTACGGAACTCGCGTGATCGAAGGCGTAACACGATGATGCGGCGGGAAACACGCGAGTCACGCCTCCAGACACGCGAGTTACGGCTCTGATCACACTCACGGGACCGGACGAATCGGTCACGGACCGCGAATAGGTAGGGATACCTACTGAAGCCCCCGTTGTTTCGGCGGCGGGGCGCGCGGATGCTCGGCGCCGGGTGGGAATTCCGCCCGTTTCCCCGAGGAGCCACCATGAAGAAGCAGTTGAGGACCCTCTTGGCCGCGACCTTCGCCGTCCTCGCCGTCGCTCTCGCCGCCCCCGCGGTGTCCGCTTCGGCCGGGGTTACGGTGCAGCCGGACTGTGTCCGGCCCTGCCACTTCTGATCTTCGTCACCTAGAGCAGCCCCGGGGGTCGCGCCCCTCGCGACCCGCGACGCTCGTGGAGGGCGGACCCGGGTTCCCCGACATCCCGGGTCTTCCCTCCGCCCACCGCCGAGTGTCATGAAAGGGTCGTTCAGGACGAAAAATGTCCTGAACGACCCTTTCATGACACTTGGGCGAGTTAGATCAGGGCTCGAAGGCGTTGCCCGTCGCGATCTTCGGGCGGCCCAGTTCCACGGGCTCCCCGACGCGGGCCCGCCGGTAGACGGCGACGGTCGCTTCGGCGATGCGGCCCCAGTCGAAGTCCGCGGCCAGGCGTGACTGCGCGGTCAGCGCCCGCCGCGCCGCGGCGACCTCGTCGTCCAGCACCGCTTCGACGGCGTCCCCGAGGGCGTCGACGTCGCCGGGGCTGAACGCCAGGCCGGTCTCGCCGTCGACGACGACCTCGCCGAGTCCGCCGGCGGTCGAAGCGACCAGCGGCGCCTTCGCGGCGGCCGCTTCCAGCGCGACGATCCCGAACGGTTCGTACCGGCTGGGCAGCACGACCGCGTCGGCCGCGGCCAGCACGGCGCGCAGTTCGCGGTCGGAGAGATGCCCGACGAAGTCCACCGCGCGGCGCACGCGCAGCTTGCGTGCCTGCTCGACCAGCTCCTCCAGATGCCGTCCCTTGCCGGCGATGACCAGCCGCGTCCCCGGTTTGGCGCGGCGGATCCGGGGGAGCGCGGCGAGCAGGTCCTGCACGCCCTTCTCCCATTCCAGCCGTCCGAAGTAGAGCAGCAGTGGCGCCCCGGAGGGGCTGTAGACCTCGCGAGCGTGCGCGACCTCGTCCGCGGGCACCTGCCAGGTGCGTTCCTCGATGCCGTTGTGGATCACGGTGACCGCGTCGCCGTCGACCTCGAACAGCTGCGCCACCTCGCGGCGCATGGCCTGGGAGCAGGTGATCAGCGCGTCCGAGCGGTTCGCGAGCCACCATTCGACCGAGTGAACCTGCTGGTTCAGCGGATGCGAGAGCCAGCCGGAGTGCCGCCCGGCCTCGGTGGCGTGGATCGTGCCGACCAGCGGCACCCGCGCGGCCTCCGCGATCGCGATCGCGGGATGGGTGACCAGCCAGTCGTGCGCGTGGACGACGTCCGGCTGCCAGCCGCGCAGCAGGTCGGTGGCGGCGCGGACCATCGCGTGCCCCATGGCCAGCGTCCACGCGACGAGGTCCCGTTCGAAGGTCACGTGCATCGGGTCTTCGGCGACCCGGATGATCCGGACGCCTTCGACCACGCGGTCGGTCCTCGGATGGGTCTCGGCGTCGGTGCCCGCCGTGTGGCGGCACAGGACGACCACGTCGTGCCCCTGCCCGGCGAGGTGTCTGGCCAGGGCGTGGACGTGCCGTGCGAGTCCGCCGACGACCACGGGTGGGTACTCCCACGACAACATCAGCACGCGCATGGGTGGAGGTTACTCGTGAGTCGGTCGTCACCGGGACGGGGCGATCACCCCCACAGGTGAAGCCGATGGCGGACGACAGGGGCGGCGATCTTTGCCACCATCGGGTTGATGACGTCCTCGGTGAACGCGGCCGAACCGGCCTTCAAGCCCGTCGAACCGGTGCTGTCGACCCCGTGGTCCGCGCAGGTCGGACCCGGCAACGCGCTGCCGGAGTACCCGCGCCCGCGGCTGGTCCGGCGGCGCTGGCTGAACCTCAACGGAGTGTGGGAGTACGCGGGCAGCGGCACGCCGGGCCGGACCGGGTACGGCGAGCGGATCCTGGTGCCGTACCCGCCGGAGTCGGCGCTCTCCGGTATCGGGCGGCGCGACGAAACCCTGTGGTACCGCAAGGTGTTCCGGGTGCCGTCCGAATGGGACGGTCAGCGGGTGCTGCTCCATTTCGGCGCCGTCGACCAGTCCGCGACGGTCTGGGTCAACAACCAGGAGGTCGCCGTCCACGAAGGCGGGTACACGGCCTTCAGCGCGGACATCACCGACGTCCTGCGCCCGTCGGGATCGCAGGAACTGACCGTCCGCGCGACGGACCGGACCGACGCCTCGACGCACACCGTCGGCAAGCAGCGGAACGACGCGAAAGGGATCTTCTACACCGCCGCGTCGGGCATCTGGCAGACCGTCTGGCTGGAGCCGGTGCCGTCCGCGTACGTCCGGGATCTCCAGGTGACGCCGGACCTCGGCGGGGTGACGGTTGTGCCGAAGGTCACAGGCGGCGCCCGGGTGGAAGCGATCGTCAGTGAGCCCGGTGGCGCGGAGGTGGCACGCGTTCTAGGGGATGCGGGACGGCGATTGCGCGCGGAGGTGCCTTCGCCGCGGTTGTGGACACCGGACGATCCGTATCTCTACGACCTCGAGGTCCGCTTGCTCGACGAGAGCGGCAACGTGCTCGACACCGTCGAGTCCTACACCGGGCTCCGCACGATCGGGACGGTCACCGACGCCGAGGGCAGGCCGCGGATCGCGCTCAACGGCCGGATCACCTTCCTGCACGGCCCGCTCGACCAGGGCTACTGGCCGGACGGCGTCTACACCGCGCCCACCGACGAGGCGTTGCGGTTCGACCTGGAGAAGACCAAGGAGCTCGGCTTCAACTTCGTCCGCAAGCACGTCAAGGTCGAGCCGGAGCGCTGGTATTCCTGGGCGGACAGGCTGGGCCTGCTGGTCTGGCAGGACATGCCGTCGCTCACCGTCTCCTTCGACGGTCCGCCCGGGACGGCACCCGATCCGGTGCCGGAGGCGAAGGCGCGGTTCGAAGCGGAACTGACCGAGATGGTGGCGCAGTTGTGCGGGGTGACCTCGATCGTCGGCTGGGTGCCGTTCAACGAGGGCTGGGGCGAATTCGACACCGCGCGCGTCGCGGAGCTGGTGAAACGCCTCGACCCGAGCAGGCTCGTCGTCGCGAACAGCGGCGTGAACTGCTGTTTCTCGCGGCCGGACGCCGGTGCCGGCGACGTCTACGACGACCACACCTATGTGGGGCCGGGGAAGCCGGCCGTGAAGGACCACCGGGTGATCGTCGACGGCGAGTACGGCGGCCTCGGCCTTGTCCTCGACGAGCATCGCTGGCCGGGGGAACCGCGGGCCTATGAGATGACGCTGACCTCGGCACAGCTCACGGAACGCTATGCCGAGGTCAGTGAGCGCCTGGAACGGTTCATCCCCGAAACCGGGCTCTCCGGCGCGATCTACACCCAGACCACCGACGTCGAGAACGAGGTCAACGGCCTGCTCACTTATGACAGGCGGGTGCTGAAGGCCGATCTCGCGACCGTGGCCGCCCGCAACCGCGCGGTCATCGAGGCGGGTCAGTCCGGCTGAGCCTCCACCGGTCCGCCCGCGTCCCGGACCCGGACGGGCACCCCGAGCAGCTGAGACGGCAGCTGCCCGTGGTCGTGACCGGGGGTCATCCACACGTCGATCGTGGGTGCCCCCTCGGCCTCGCCCTGTCCGACGCCGACCACTCCTGGTACGTCGTCGAGCCAGCGTGACGCCGAGACGAGCGCGGCGTCGACATCCGAAACTTCGTCGGTCACTACGGATGCACCCTGATCCCGAGCGACGCTTCGACCAGCGCGATCCGGTTGATCACGGTGACCACCGGTGAACCCGCGAACAGCAGGCCGACGGCGTTCTCGCTCAGGTCCGCCACGAGGCTGCCCGAGTCGCCACCGGCCGACATGTCGGTGGTCAGCAGTTGCTGCGCGAACCGGGCCACCCGGCCGCCGCCGTAGTTCACGTCGACGGTGGCGTTGATGTTCGTGATCCGTCCGGTCGTCCAGTTCGTGGTCCGGCCGGTCTTCTGCACGAGCGTGCCGACCGCGGGCGCGACATTGGTGCCCTTGAGGTCGCCGACCCAGAAGATCCGCCGGTCGAGGTCGTGGAACTGGCCTTCGGCGATCGCGGCGTCGACGAAGTTCAACGGAACCGGCTGCCCCGGCTGGATGAACTTGATCGGCACGAACCGGCTCAGCCTGGCGATGACGTCGGTGGGAACGACGCCGCCGTCGAACGGGCCGGGTTGCAGGATCGGGTCGCCGATGGCGGCGGCGTTCGAGTTCGCCAGCACGTGGTTGTTGCTCAGGATGTAGTACCTGGGCGGCTTCCCCGGCAACGCGGGGGCGTCGTAGACGGCGGTGCCGTAGGTACCGGCGGTGATCTTGAAGTGGCCGACGCTCAGCCCGCCGAACGCCGGGCGGAACCGTCTGGCCAGCGTGAACGGGCCGACCTGCTCGCGGGCCAGTTCGTCGGGGCGGGCGAGCGTCGGGGCAGGCGGCTCGTCGAGCATCGTGGCGGCACCGTTCGCCTTCGCCGGTGCGATGCTCCGGCCCGCTTGCAGGACACCGACTTCCTGGACGTCGGTGGGCACCCCGGCGAGCGTCGCGGGAACCAGGTCGTCGTCACGGAGCATTTCGTGCGGCATCTTCGTGTCGACCAGAACGGTGATCGCCTTCTCGCCGGTGTCCATCCCGCGAGACCATTTCGTACCGAGCGCCACGCCAACGACGTTCTGTCTGGCGAGCAGTGCGTCCTCCTCGGCCGCCTGTACACTCGCCAGTGAGAGGAATTCATCCGGGATCATATTGTTTTCGATCACGTCGGCCACGCTTTCCCGCGATTTCGGATGGATTGCAGGGGACCCCGACGAGCGAGTCTTCTCCGTTCGCCCTGGTGGCGCCATAGTGCAAACGGGTAGACCGGTTCATTGCCGACTGTCGGGATTTCCCTTGTAGCGCAAGGGTTTGTGATCTATCGACCGACCATCGCGCCGAGCGGTGGCGCATTCAGGGACTTTGGTCCCTTCTTTCGCGGAAAAAGAAACGGGCGGTTCACCGGAATGCTCCGGTGAACCGCCCGCTGCCGGGAAAAGCGCGATTCAGGCGCCGACGGCCGCCTCGATCGCCTTGGTGATCGCGTCGTCTTCTGGTTCGGTGCGCGGGCGGAAACGTCCCACCACTTCACCGGACGGGGCGACGAGGAACTTCTCGAAGTTCCACTGCACGTCGCCGCCGGCGCCTTCCGCGTCGGCCGCCTTGGTCAGTTCGGTGTAGAGCGGGTGGCGGGTTTCCCCGTTGACGTCCAGCTTTTCGAACAGCGGGAACGAAACGCCGTAGGTCGTCGAGCAGAAGGTCTGGATCTCCTCGGCGGTGCCCGGCTCCTGCCCGGCGAACTGGTTGCACGGGAACCCGACGACGGAGAAACCCTTGTCCGCGTAGCGTTCCTGCAGCTTCTCCAGCCCGGTGTACTGCGGCGTCAGACCGCATTTCGACGCCACGTTCACCACCAGCAGCGTCTTGCCTTCGAACGCGCCGAGCGTGGTGTCCTCGCCCGCGAGCGTCTTCAGCGGGATGTCGTGGATGCCCATGATTGCCCCTTTCGTCATTTCCTCAGCAGGTCACGCGCGTCGACATGGCCGAAGGGCCCGTCGTCGCGCCGGAACGCGGCCGCGGTCTCCCGCGCGCGGCCGAGCGCTCCCTCGCGGAGCAGTCCGGCGAGCGTGTCGAACCGTTCGGTGTGCACTTTCGCCCGCCGTCGCGCGTAGTCGGCGGCGGAATCCTTGGTGACCATGAACGCCCAGTCGCTCGAAAGCGCCAGCATCGCTTCGGCGACGGCCTGATCGCGGACGGCGTCGCGCGTCGTCAGGTCCATCCCGGTGACGAGGTCGAGCATCCGGTGCTGCAGCGCGGTGTTGTCTCGCACCATGTCGGCGACCTGCTCGCCGTCCCAGACCCGCCAGTCCTTGCCCGATCCCCACGACGACGCCGGGAGATCGACCTTTCCGCCGAGGTGACCGGCTTCGAGCGCGCCCTTGAGCGTGGTGACGCGGACGCCCGCCTCGGGCAGCGCGCGCAGGACGCCTTCGAGCCAGGCGGGGCCTTCGTGCCACCAGTGCCCGAACAGTTCCGTGTCGTACGCGGCGACGACGAGCGATTCGCGGCCGTGCTCGGCCTTGAGCGAGCGCAACCGGGCGACGACGGTGTCGACGAAGTCCTGGACGTGGCCGCCGAGGGTGGCCGCCGCCATCGCCGGGTCGTACGGCGCCTTGTCCGGCGGCTCGACGGTCTTGCCGGTCACCCTGGACGGCTTGAGGCCGACTTCGTGCGCCCAGGTGTGGAAGTCGCGATAGGCGGCGTGGCCGGGGTAGCCGGCCTTCGGCGACCAGACGCGGTACGTGACGTCGAGATCGCGGCCGAAGCAGACGACGTCGGAATCGCCGACGGTCCGCGCCGCCGACGTGTCACCGTGCAAGGACGGGCCGTCGACCATGAAGCGCTGGACACCCGCGGCGGCGTAACCGGCTTCCATGCCGGGCTCGTAACCGCATTCAGGTGCCCAAATGCCTTCGGGGCGCCGGCCGATCCGCAGTGCGGTGTCGGCGAGACCGCCGCGCAGCATGAAGTCACGGACGGCGGGGTCGAGCAGCGGCTGGAACGGATGCGCCAGCGGCCCGCCGAGCAGTTCGATCGTCCCGTTGTCCACAAAGGACCGGAGGATCGGGGAGAAACCATGTCGCCATTGGGTTTCGAGTTCTTCCGATGCCTTCAGCGCCGTCCGGTACTCACTCGCGGCGAGGTCGCGCAGCAGCGGGTCGCCGCGCCAGAGCGTGGACGCGTGCCAGGCACGCAGCTGCCAATGCCCGAGCCAGTCGTGGAAAGCGTCGATGCAGTACGGGTCGTCGAGCTGGGCGGCGAGGATCGGCGTCATACCGAGCGTGAGGACGTCTTCGCGGCCCTCGTCGGCGAAACGGCGCAGGAGATCGACCATCGGCAGGTAGGAATGCGCCCATGCCTGGTAGAGCCATTCTTCGCCGACCGGCCAGGAACCGTGGTGCGGCAGCCACGGCAGATGGCTGTGCACGACGAGGCAGAACGTGCCCTCGTATTCGGTCATCGGCGCACCGCCACGGCCACGAGGTCGAGGCTGGCGTCGAGGTCTTCACCGTGGACGGCGAAATCCCCGGCCTGGATGGCTTCGACGTCGGCGAGCAGTTCCGCGGGCCAGGTCGCCTGTCCGGGAAGCTGCCCCATGACGACGTCGAGCTGGGCGTCGATGATCGAGCCGCCGTACTTGGCGTCGAGCTTCGCGACGCCCTCGCCGTGGTGGAGGCCGTGCAGCGTCTCGACCTCGAAACCGGCGTCACGCAGCAGTTCGTCCAATTCGGACGGTGCTAGTTCCCTGGTGTGGAACGGATTGAGCGGGGTGTCGCTGTCCGGGGTGAAGGTCAGCCGGTTGGGTGTGGTGACGATCAGCCGTCCGCCGGGGGAGAGCACGCGGTGGCATTCGGCGAGGAAGGCGCCTTGATCCCAGAGGTGCTCGATCACCTGGAAGTTGGCGACGACGTCGACCGAGGCGTCCCGCAGCGGCAGGAACACCAGGTTCGCCCTGGTCACGCCGACGCCGGGGTAGCGGCGGGCGACGTGCTCGGTGGTGGGGGCGTCGTAGTCGAGCGCGAGCACCCGCTCGGCGACGGTGGCGATGAGCCCGGCGCCGTAGCCCTCGCCGCAGCCTGCCTCCAGGACGGTCTTGCCCTCGCACAGCGGCAGGAGCCTTTGATACGCGGCCTCGTGACGGCGGTACCAGTAGTTTTCCTCGGCGATGCCCGGCACGGTGCGTTCACCGGTGAGGTGCAGCGCTTCGGCCCTGGTGGCTGGGGTGGTCACGCCGCGACCCTACCGGCCGGTCACTTCCCTCCCCTCCGCAACTAGTCACCTACTTGCGGAGGGCGGCCCTCGCAAGTAGGTGACGAATTGCGGTGTCACGTTTCGCGGCGCTGCGCAGTCCAGGAGGTATGCAAAGGACATTCACCCGCGTACTGCTCGTCGTCTTCGGTCTCATCGAACTGCCCGTTGGGCTGTGGCCGCTGTTCAGCCCGGACGGCTTCTACCGGGACTTCCCGGGGTTCCGCACCGGCTGGGTGGCGATGGACGGCCCCTTCAACGAACACCTGATCCGCGACTTCGGCGGCCTCAACCTGGCGCTCGCCGCCATCCTGATCGGCGCCGCCGTGATCGGCACGACCGCCGTGGCCAGGCTGGCGGCACTCGCGACCTTCCTCTTCGGACTGCCGCACTTCCTCTACCACCTCGGCCACGTCTCGCATTTCGAGCCGGTGGACCAGGTGCTGATCGTCGCGACGACGGCGCTGGGCGCGGTGCTCCCGGTGGTGGTGGCGCTGATCCCTTCGCGGGTGTCGATTCCCAAAGAAGGGGCTACACCGGCGACACCGTGATGCCGATGGCGCCAGGGCCGAGGTGGGCGCCGAGGATCATGCTGGCGTCGACCAGGGTGCTGTCGACCATCCTGGGCAGCCGCGCCCGCAGCCGCCCGCCGATCTCGAGGTCGCGTTCGTCGGGGCCGAACCTGGTGATGGCCACCTCGACGTCCCGGTCGCCCGCGCATTCCACCGCGAGGTCGACGAGTTTGTTGAGCGCGCGCCGCTGCCCCGGCACCCGGGTCAGCGGCGCGACCTCGCCGTTCTTCAGCGTCAGCAGGGGTTTGATCGAGAACGCCGAACCGAGGAACGCCTGCGCGGCGCCGATCCGGCCGCCACGCCGCAGGAACTCCAGCGTGTCGACGTAGAGGATCTCCCGGCTGCCGCGGAACCGGCGTTCGGCGGCGTCGATCACCCGGGTGGCCTGCCCGCCGGCGGCGGCGACCTTGGCCCCCGAGGTGGCCGCGAAGCCGAGGCTCATCCCGGTGGTCCCGCTGTCGAGGACGTGGACCGGGACGCTCACCTGCTGGGCGGCCTCGCGGGCGGCGTTCACCGTCTCCGACATCCGGCCGGAGATGTGGATGCTGACGATGGCCGAGGCGCCCTTGCTCGCGGCGTCCTGGAACGCCCAGAAGAACGCGGCGACCTCGGGCGGCGCCGTCTTCACCGGCGTGCCCGCCCGCAGCCGGCCGATGATGTCCTCGCGGTCGTAGCGGTTCTCTTCGTCGAACTGCTCTCCGACCTGCAGTTGGACCTGAACGACGCCGATTCCCCAGCGTTCGGCGACCGGGACGGGAAGGCAGGCGGTCGAGTCCGTGATCACGGCGACGGGGCCGGGCATGGAACGCATGGTGGGGCAGGTTAGCCCGTCGCACGCACCGGGAGTACCCCGGAATACGGCCGTTCGGGTTAGTCGCCCGGTTACACTCACTTCCGGGTGAATTACCTGGACGATGGTCCCACTAAAACGTGCATCCAGGTGAATGAGGTCACCTCGGCGGGCCGCGGCGCTGAAATGGCCCTAATCTACCGGCCAGTAGAGCTGTTGCCCCGTGGCCGACGCCGGCCACTAACGGGAGGTCGAAGTAGACCCATGACGAACATCGTTGTCCTGGTCAAGCAGGTACCGGACACCTACTCGGAGCGCAAGCTCTCCGGTGCCGACAACACTCTTGACCGCGAATCCGCCGACGCCGTGCTCGACGAGATCAACGAGAAGGCCGTCGAAGAAGCCCTGAAGATCAAGGAAGCCGGCGAGGGCGAGGTCACCGTCGTCTCGGTGGGTCCCGACCGCGCGACCGACGCGATCCGCAAGGCGCTTTCCATGGGTGCCGACAAGGCCATCCACGTCTCCGACGAGGCCCTTCACGGCTCCGACGCGATCGCCACCGCCAAGGTGCTGGCCGCCGCGATCTCGAAGGTCGAAGGCTTCGACCTGGTCATCACCGGTAACGAGGCCTCCGACGGCCGCGGTGGCGCCGTGCCGGCGATCATCGCCGAGCTGCTCGGCCTGCCGCAGCTGACCCACGTGAACGAGCTGACCGTCGACGGCACCTCGATCAAGGCCGACCGCTACACCGAGGACGGCGTCACGCACCTCGAGGCGAACCTGCCCGCGGTGGTGAGCGTCGGCGAGAAGATCAACGAGCCGCGCTACCCCTCCTTCAAGGGCATCATGGCCGCGAAGAAGAAGCCGGTCGAGACGCTGACCGTCGCGGACCTCGGCATCGACGCCGGCGAGGTCGGCCTCGGCAACGCCTGGTCGTCCGTGCTCGAAGCCTCCCCGAAGCCGCCGCGCACCGCCGGTGAGCGCGTCGAGGACGAGGGTGACGGCGGCAGCAAGGTGGCCGCCTACCTGGTCGCGCAGAAGCTCATCTGAGACAGGTTTCGAGGAGGAATAGGGAAATGGCTGAAGTACTCGTCCTCGTCGACCACGTCGACGGTGAAGTCAAGAAGGTCACGCTCGAGCTGCTGACCGCGGCTCGTGAACTGGGTGAGCCGTCCGCGGTCGTCGTCGGCCCGACCGGCACCGCCGCCAAGGCGAAGGAAGCCCTCGCCGCGCACGGCGCCGCCAAGGTGTACGTCGCCGAGGGTGACAACGCCACCGGCTTCCTGGTCACCCCCAAGGTGGACGTCCTCGCCGCGCTCGCGGAGCGGACCTCCCCGGCCGCCGTGCTCGTCGCGGCCAGCGCCGAGGGCAAGGAGGTGTCCGCCCGTGTCGCGGTCCGCCTCGGCTCCGGTCTGCTGTACGACGCCGTCGGCGTGAACGGCGACGGCTCCGTGGACCAGTCCATCTTCGGTGGCGCGTTCTCCGTGAAGTCCAAGTCCACCAAGGGTGTCCCGGTCATCTCGGTCCGCCCCGGCGCGGTCGAGGCCGCCCCGGCCGAAGGCGCGGCCGCCGAGGAGACCGTCGAGGTCCCCGCGGGCGACCCGGCGAAGTCCGCCAAGATCACCGGCGTGGAGCCGATCGTCGGCGGTGACCGGCCGGAGCTGACCGAGGCTTCGGTCGTCGTCTCCGGTGGCCGCGGTGTCGGCTCGGCCGACAAGTTCGACGTCGTCGAGACGCTCGCCGACTCGCTCGGTGCCGCTGTCGGTGCTTCCCGCGCCGCCGTCGACTCGGGCTACTACCCGGCGCAGTTCCAGGTCGGCCAGACCGGTAAGACGGTTTCGCCGCAGCTGTACATCGCGCTGGGCATCTCCGGTGCGATCCAGCACCGAGCGGGTATGCAGACCTCGAAGACCATCATCGCGGTCAACAAGGACGCCGAGGCGCCGATCTTCGAGATCGCCGACTTCGGTGTGGTGGGCGACCTGTTCAACGTCGCGCCGCAGCTGACCGAAGAGGTCCAGAAGCGCAAGGGCTGAGTCCTTCGTTCGAAGCGGGGCCGTCCGGGATTTCTTTCCCGGGCGGCCCCTTTTCTGTGATCCGAAAGTGATGTTCCAGCCTGAGAGAACCCTGAGAACCCGCAATTAACTGAACGTGCACTAATCGGCCATCAGGCGCATTGTCGTTGGTACCCCCCGAGGGGTAGACCTTGGCTATGACGACGTCACAGCTCCTCGTCAGTACTGACCAGGCAGGTGTCGAACTCCCGGCCGACGCGCCGCGTTACTCCCTCCTCGTGGCCAACGGGAACGAAGAAGTCGTTGCCGCGCAACGCCTTCGATATCAGGTGTTCGCCGAGGAAATGGGCGCGACGCTCAATTCGCTCGAACCCGGCCTCGACGTCGACTACTTCGACGAGTTCTGCGATCACCTCGTGGTGCGGGACGACAACACCGGCGAGATCGTGGGCACGTACCGGATGCTGCCGCCCGATCGGGCCGCGCTGGCGGGAAAGCTTTACTCCGACAGCGAATTCGATCTCACCGCGCTCGATTCACTGCGTCCGTCGCTGGTCGAGACGGGTCGCTCGTGTGTGCACCCCGACCATCGCAGCGGCGCCGTGGTGAGCCTCGTCTGGGCGGGGATCGGGCGCTACATGCTGCTGGCAGGCCACCGGTACCTCGCGGGCTGCGCCTCCGTGCCGCTGACCGAGGGCGGGGTGTACGCGGCCGGCGTCTGGGATGTCCTGCGCGCCAAGCACTACGCGGACGAATCCCTCCGCGTGACGCCACTGAACCCTTGGCGCACCGAAGGTCTCGAGCGGCCGGCCCGCGCGATCCTCCCGCCGCTCATCAAGGGCTACACGCGCCTGGGCGCGAAGATCTACGGCCCGCCCGCGCTCGACGCGGACTTCGGTGTCGCGGACTTCTTCGTCCTGCTGGATCTGCACAACGTCGACGAGCGGTACCTCAAGTTCTTCCTGGGAGTGCAGGGATGACTCACGCCTGGATGCCGAAGTCGCCGTGCGGCGACGGCTGCCTGAGCGAAGGGGCGCCGACGGTGGCGTTCCCCTGGCGCGTACTGCGGTTCACCGCGGCGATCGGCGTCATCTTCGGCGCTTTCCTGTCGGCACCGCTGGTGCTCGTGTTGCGCGGCATGCCCCGGGAACGGTTGGTGCGCCTGCTTTTCGTGGGGATCCTTCGCTCGTTCGGGGTGAAGCTGCGCGTGCTCGGCGACGAGCGGTTCCGCGCCGTGCCCGGCCGCGGCGCGCTGGTGGTGAACAACCACATCTCGTGGCTGGACATCATCGCGGTCAACGCCGTGCAGCCGATGCGGGCGCTCGCGAAGAAGGAGGTCGGCGCCTGGCCGGTGCTCGGCCTGCTGGTGCGCCGCGGCGGCAGCATCTTCCTCGACCGGGAGAACCTGCGCAGCCTGCCCGCGACGATGGACGAACTCGCCGATGCGATGCGCGGCGGATCACTCGTCAGCGTGACGCCGGAGGGCACCACCTGGTGCGGTCTGGGTTCGGGCCGGTTCCGCCCGGCGACCTTCCAGGCCGCGATCGACGGCGGGGTCCCGGTGCGGCCGCTGGCGCTGCGCTTCCGGCTCGCCGACGGGCGGGAGACGACCCAGCCGGCGTTCATCGGGCCGGAGTCGCTCATCGCCTCACTGCGGCGGGTCGCGGCGCTGCGCGGTCTGGTGCTGGAGGTGCACGTGTGCCCGGAGATCGCGCCGGGCCGCGCCTCGGACCGGCGGGAACTGGCCCTGCTGGCGGAATCCGCGGTGCAGGCGGCGCTCGGGCGGGTGCAGATCCCGGTGCAGCGGCGGCGGCGCGTCGCGGCTCCGGTCTTGGCTCCGGCCGCTCCTTCTGTGCAGTCGGCTTCCGAGACGGTCTCTCCGTAGCGCGTATGTCCTGAACGACCCTTTCATGACACTTGCCCAGGGCAGTGGCCGGTGGGGGCGGCCCGCGTGCAATGAAGGGGCCTTTCATAGCAAAATTTGCTATGAAAGGCCCCTTCATTGCAGCCGCCGGTGGGCTCGCGCGGCCGTCAGTCGAAGGTCAGCGTGATCTTCCCGCCCGCGTGACCGGTAGCGCTCTCCCGATGCGCCTCGGCGGCATCGGCCAGCGCGTAGCTTGAGCCCAGCTTCAGTTTCAGGTCCCGCGAGACCAGATCCTCGAGCACCGCCGCGCTTTCCGAACCGCCCGCCGAGAACTTCAGCCCCTGCGCGTACGCCGACGGGTCGGCGATGGTGATCAGCCGGTCGGGTGATCCGAGCAGTTCGACGGACTCACCCAGAACGCCGAAGCCCGCCGCGTCGAAGACCGCGTCGACGCCGTCCGGTGCCGCCGAACGGACCCGCGACACCCAGCCGTCGCCGTACTGGACCGCGAGAGCGCCCAGCGCCTTCACCTCGTCCAGCGACGAAGCGCCGGCGAGCCCGATGACCGTGGCGCCGAGTGCGACGGCGGCCTGCGTGGCGATCCGGCCGACCTGGCCGCTCGCACCGTGGAGCACGATCGTCGCGCCCGGCTTGACCTCGAGTTCGCCCAGTACCCGCAACGCCGTCTCACCGGCGATGGGCAGCGCGGCGGCTTCGGACCACGAAAGCCCGGCGGGTTTGCGGGTGACCTTGGTCGCCAGCGCGTACTCCGCGTACGTGCCGGTGTCGGACCAGCCGAAGACCTCGTCCCCGACGGCGAAACCGGTGCCTTCGCCCACCGCGTCCACCACACCCGCCAGTTCCAGGCCGAGGATGTGCGGGAACTCGACCGGGCGGATCTCCGCCATGGCGCCGGACCGGATCTTCCAGTCGATCGGGTTGACACCGGCCGCCTTGACCGCGACCCGCACCTGGCCAGGGCCGGGCTCCGGCAGCGGGACCTCGGCAAGCCCCAGGACGTCCGCTTCGCCGTACTGGGTGATGGTGATCGCTCGCATGTTCACTCCTATCGGGATTTCTTCGCTGCGATCAGTCAACCGGCGCCCGGACGTCGCCCGAACCAGTCGGACGAGCAGTGTTCACTAGCCGGGAGAGCAGCGTGCCCGCGCCGGGACGCGCCTACTGTGGACGCATGGACCCGCTGCACGTGTTGAGCCAGGTCGAGTACATGCTCGCCGCTCCGCGCCCCGAACTCCTGCCGCGTTTCTCCGCGACGGCCGCGGCCGTCCTGCCGCATCGCGCGGCGGCCATGGAGACCGGTGACTGCTCCCGCCTTCCGATCAAGGTCCACGGCGATCCGGCGATCACCGGCGCGGTCACGAGCGCGGAGCTCCAGCGGCTCGGTTCGTTCGGCGTTCCGGGCAAGGCGGTGGTCACCGAGGAGACACTCGGCGGGAAACGCCGGAAACTGGTCGTCCTGACCTCGGCCCCGGTGATCGGCAAGGGCGCGATGATCGCGCTCGTCCCTGCCGAGGACGCGCCCGCGGACGGCGCGCTCGAGTTCGTCGCCAAACTGTGGGACATCGTCAGCGTGACCGCCGCCCAGCGCGCCACCGACCCCGAGCCCGCGGTCCTGGAGAGCAACATCGCGGCGGCGACCGCGCGGGCGCGGGCGATCACCGATCTGGGGCAGACCCACGCGACCGCGTTGACGTCGTTGCTCTCGGTGCTGCGATCACGGCGGCTCGGCGACGCCGCCGCCCGGCAGGCCGCGACCGACCTCGCCGCGACCGCGCTGGTCGAACTGCGCTCGATCGCGGACCGTGATCAGGAACTCTCGGCGGAGCCGGCGTCGGAGGCGTTCGACACCCTTGTCACGCAGCTGGATCCCTTGGTGCGCCACAACGACGTGACCGTCGAGCTCGACGGGCCGGGTGACGGACGGCCGCTCCCGCAGGACATCGCGCACACCGCGCGCACGGTTTCGCGCGGCCTCGTGCTCTCCGCGCTGGAGCGGGGCAGCACCCGCGTCCGGGCGTCCTGGCGGATCGACGGGGAGAGCCTCCGGGTCACCGTGCGGGACGACGGCCCGGACGTCGCCCGCGCCGTACCCGCCACCGGTCTCACCGAGCGGATCACCCCGCTCGGCGGACGCTGGGAGGTCGACGCGGTACCCGATTGGGGTGCCACGATCACCGCCGTCCTGCCGTTGGGTGTCCAGGAAACGCCCGAACTGCGCCCGCTCGACCGGCTGAACCCGCGTGAACTCGAAGTCCTCGCCGGGATCGCGCGCGGGAAGCGGAACCGGCAGATCGCCGAAGAGCTGGCGCTGACCGAACACACGGTGAAGTTCCACGTGCGGAAGATCCTCGGGAAGCTGGAAGTCACCTCGCGCGGCGAGGCCGCCGTGCTGGCGCGTGAGCTGCGCCTGGAGTCCGTCAGCGCTTGACCTCCACCGAACTGGAGGTTGCAGGCTCGTCGTATGACGATCACTGGGGACAAGGCCAAGCCGAAGGGTGTGCTTTGGACACCTGAGCACCGCGTGACCACGATCGGGCTGCTGCTCATGGTCACCCTCATCGCGTTCGAGAGCATGGGCGTCGCCACCGCGATGCCGACGATGGTCGCCGATCTCGACGGCCTCGCGCTGTACGCCTGGCCCTTCACCACCTTCCTGGTCGCCAGCGTGGTCGCGACCGTCCTTTCCGGACGCCTCGGTGACCGCAGGGGCCCGGCGCCCGCGCTGCTCGCCGGTACCGCGTTGTTCGCCGCCGGGCTGCTGGTCGCGGGGCTCGCGCACGACATGCCGCTGCTCCTGCTCGGCAGGGGATTGCAGGGCTTCGGTTCCGGTCTCCTGCTGGTCTCGGTGTCGCTGCTGATCGCGCTCACCTTCAGCGACCGCGAACGCCCGGTGATCTACGCCGCCAACGCCGCCGCGTGGGTGCTGCCCGCGGTGATCGGTCCTTCGGTCGCGGGCGTGGTGACCGTGAGCCTCGGCTGGCGCTGGGTGTTCCTGGGACTGATCCCGCTCACCGGGATCGGGCTCGCGCTGCTGGTCGTCGTCACCCGCAAGCTGCCCGCCCACGTACCCGGCGAGTCCGCCAGCCGGGCCGGGGTCGTGCCCGCGGTGGTCGCCGCCCTCGGCGTCGCCGCGCTCACCTGGGCGGCGCAGCATCCGTCCCTCGCGGCCCTGGCCTACGGCGGCGCCGGTCTCTTCGCCCTCGCGTACGCCCTCCGCAAACTCCTGCCCGCCGGGACACTGACGTCGCGGCCGGGGTTGCCGACAGTGATCGCCTCGCGCGCGCTGATCGCCGGCGCGTACGCCGGGATGGAGGCCTATCTGCCGCTCACGATGACCGAGGTCCACGGCTACAGCCCCGCGCTGGCCGGGCTGCCGCTCACGGTGACCGCGCTGGGCTGGTCGGCGGGCTCGATGCTGCAGGGCCGCATGCTGGACTGGTCGCGCGAAGCGTCCTTGCGGACCGGGTTCGCGCTGGTCGCGACCGGTTTGGCGATCTTCGTCTTCGTCCCGCTGCCGTCGTTCCCCAGCTGGATGGCGTTCGTGGCGTCGGCGGTGGGCGGCGCCGGAATGGGTATCGCGATGCCCGCGATCTCGGTACTGCTGCTCCGCTACTCGCCGGAAGCCGAACGCGGGTTCAACACCTCGGCGCTGCAACTCGGTGACTGGGTCGGATCGGCTCTGACCATCGGTTTGGGCGGAGTTCTGCTCGCTTCCCTGGCGTCGGCGAAGGAGCCTTCGGTGGCGATCGTGGTGCTTTCGGTCGTGCTGACCGGCATCGCGTTGCTCGGGGTGCGGGTGACCGGCCGGTGGCCGTCCGGTATGAGCGGCGCCACCCGCTGAGCAGGGTGGGCTTGGTCACGCCCCGGAGCGGGCTACCCTGAAAGGTGCGATGACCTATCTCGACCACGCGGCGACCACCCCGATGTTGCCCGAAGCCGTAGCGGCGATGTCCGAGGCGCTGTCCACAGTGGGCAACGCCTCCGCGCTGCATTCCTCGGGACGCCGGGCCCGCCGCCGGGTCGAAGAAGCCCGCGAGGTGATCGCGGAGGCGCTGGGCGCCCGGCCGTCCGAGGTGATCTTCACCGCCGGCGGCACGGAGAGCGACAACCTCGCGGTCAAGGGCATCTTCTGGGCCCGCAACGGCGAGGACCCGCAGCGGAACCGGGTGCTGTGCAGCACCGTCGAGCACCACGCCGTCCTCGAGTCCGTCGAGTGGCTGGAGCAGCACGCGGGTGCCGAGATCGTCTGGGTCGAGGTCGACCAGGCGGGCCGGGTGACTCCGGAGTCGCTGCGCACCGCCATCGGCGACAGCCCCGAGACGGTCGCGCTGGCCACCGTGATGTGGGCGAACAACGAGGTCGGCACGGTCAACCCGATCGCCGCGCTCGCCGCGGTCTGCGCCGAACACGACATTCCACTGCACACCGACGCCGTCCAGGCCGTCGGCGCGGTGCCGGTCGGCTTCGCCGAGAGCGGCGTGGCCGCGCTGACCCTGACCGCGCACAAACTGGGCGGCCCGTACGGCATCGGCGCGCTGCTGCTCGGCCGCGACACCGCGTGCGTGCCGGTCCTGCACGGCGGCGGCCAGGAGCGAGCCGTGCGCTCGGGCACCCTCGACGTCCCCGCGGTGATCGCGTTCGCGACGGCGGTGAAGGCCACGGTCGAGGGCCGCGAGGAGTACGCGAAGCGCGTCGCCGAACTGCGGGACGACCTGATCGAGGCCGTCCGGCGCGAGGTGCCGGACGTGGTGCTCAACGGCGGCGAGGGCGAGCGCCTGCCCACGCACGCCCACTTCACCTTCCCCGGTTGCGCGGGTGACAGCCTGTTGATGCTCTTGGACGCCAAGGGCATCGAATGTTCCACCGGTTCGGCGTGCACGGCGGGTGTCGCGCAGCCGAGCCACGTGCTGCTGGCCATGGGTGCCGAACCCGCGGCCGCGCGCGGGTCGCTGCGGTTCTCGTTCGGGCATACCTCGGCACCGGAAGACGTTGAAGCGGTTTCGAAGGAGATCGCGGGCGTCGTCGACAGGGCGAGGCAGGCGGGACTCGCCGGAATGCGCAAGCAGACGCAGAAGCAAGAGGTGTGAGGAAGATGCGCGTACTGGCCGCGATGAGCGGGGGAGTGGACTCGGCGGTGGCCGCCGCGCGCGCCGTGGACGCCGGGCACGAGGTCGTCGGCGTGCACCTGGCGCTGTCGGCGAAGCCCGGCACGCTGCGCACCGGATCCCGGGGCTGCTGCACGATCGAGGACTCGGGCGACGCGCGACGCGCCGCGGACATCCTCGGCATCCCGTTCTACATCTGGGACTTCGCCGAGCGCTTCACCGAAGAGGTCATCGAAACCTTCGTCGGCGAGTACGCCGCGGGCCGGACGCCCAACCCGTGCGTCACCTGCAACGAGAAGATCAAGTTCGAAGCGTTGCTGGACAAGGCGATGGCGCTCGGCTTCGACGCGGTCGCCACCGGGCACTACGCCCGTCTGTCTCTTGTGGACGGTGTGCCGGAGCTGCGGCGCAGCGTCGACTCCGGCAAGGACCAGTCCTACGTGCTGGCCTCGCTCACCCCGGAGCAGCTGCGGCATTCGCTGTTCCCGCTGGGCGATTCGTGGAAGACCGACGTGCGTGCCGAGGCCGCGAGCCGTGGCCTTTCGGTGGCGAAGAAGCCGGACAGCCACGACATCTGCTTCATCCCGGACGGCGACACCAAGAGCTTCCTGGAGAAGCGGCTCGGTCAGCGTCCCGGGCAGCTCGTCGACGCCGAGACCGGCGCGGTGCTCGGTGAGCACACCGGCGTGCACGGCTTCACCGTCGGCCAGCGCAAGGGGCTCGGCATCGAGGCACCGGCGCCGGACGGGCGGCCGCGCTACGTGCTTTCGCTGGAGCCGGTTTCGGGCACCGTGAAGGTCGGTTCCGCGCGGGACCTCGGCGTGAACGTGATCGAGGCGGACCGCCCGATCTGGCCGAGCGAGCGGCCGCTGGACGGCCCGACCGAATGTGTGGTGCAGGTGCGCGCGCACGGCGGGATCGTCGAGGCGGTCGCCGAGGTTTCGGGTGACTCGGTGACCATTCAGCTTCGTGAGCCTCTGCGCGGCGTCGCGCCCGGGCAGGTCGTCGTGCTGTACCGCACCGACGCGGCCGAAGGCGACCTCGTGCTCGGCAGCGCGAAGATCTCCGGGACCCGCTAGACCCCCTTCCGCAACTCGGCACCTGGTTGCGGTCCTTGCGCGTGCAATTACCGCAACCAGGTGACGAATTGCGGCGGAGGGGTCAGAACTTAAGCTTGAAGCCGGTGTGCGTGGCTTCGAAACCGAGGCGCTCGTAGAACCGGTGCGCGTCCTCGCGTTTCACGTCCGACGTGAGCTGCACGAGGGCGCAGCCCCGCCGCCGTGATTCGTCGATGGCCCACCGCATCAGGTCGCCACCGAGGCCGGAGCCGCGATGGCTCGCCCGCACCCGGACGGCCTCGATCTGCCCGCGCAGCGCGCCTTTCCTCGCCAGTCCGGGAATGATCGACAGCTGGAGCGTGCCGACGGCCTCCCCGCCGTCGTCGGCGACGATCAGCAGATGCGCTGGATCGGCGTCGATCTCTTCGAAGGCCTTCAGATATGGCGCGAGGTCGTCGACGGAATCACGGGTGCTGCCGATCTGGTCGTCGGCGAGCATACCGACGATCGCCGCGACGTCTTCCCGGCGCGCTGGACGGATGATCATGAGGCGTAGTGTCGCACTCCGTCGGTCTCGGTCGCGGCGAGTTTCCCTTGGGCCACCAGCAGATCCAGATGCGAGCCGGTCTCGAGGACGGCGAGCATCTGGTTGAACGGGTCCATGTCGGGAAGTTCGCGCTGCCTCCGCGTCCAGCCCAGCCGCAGCGCGACCTCGTACGCCGTCGTGACGTCCGCGGTGATCTCGGCGCCCATGACCTCGAGCCGGTCGCGGTGGTGCTCCAGCAGCGCGTCGACGCGGGCGTGGACGCTGCCGGTGACGGGACCGTGCGCGGGAAGCATCCGCCGGTCCGTCATCTCGCGGACCAGGCGCAGGGAGTCGAGGTAGTCGCGCAGCGGCAGTTCGGCGGGCACCGGCTGGAATCCGATGGACGGCGTGATGTGCGGCAGCACGTGGTCGCCGGAGAACACCAGCCCCGCCTCGTCGTCGACGAAGACGACGTGCCCGGCCGTATGGCCCGGCGTGTGCACGACGTCGAACTCGCGGCCGGGCACGATCGCGCGTTTGCCGGAGGTGAGCCATTCGTCCGGCTGCTCCCACAGATGCGCCTCGGTGTGCCGGACGCCGCCGAAGGCCCTGGCCAGCTCCTCGACGACGGGTCCGGCGCCACAACGTTCGAGCAGGCCGACCTGCGCCTCCATCGGGAACCGGTCCGGATCGCCGGAGCGCGTCAGCGAGGGCTCCTCCAGCTTCCCGAGCCCGAGCTTGCCGCCGAACTCGCGGCGCAGTTCCACGGCGAGGGTGTAGTGATCGCGATGCACGTGGGTGATCAGGAATTCGTCGATGTCACCGAGGTCGGCGCCGAGCGCCTTCAACCCGCGCGAAAGCCGCTCGCGGGCGGACTCCAGCGCCCAGCCCGAGTCGACGAGGACCAGCCGGGTGCCGTCGGTGACGACGTAGACGTTGACCGCGCGCAGCGCGTCCTGCGGCAGGGGCAGCGGGATCCGGTGGACCCCGGGCGAAACCGTGTAGACGCCTGGCTCGGCCCAGTCCCGCTCGCCGTCTTCGGGCAACGGCTCCATGGTGACCTCCGTCCCGGACGCACTCCGGCGTGCCGCCCAGTCCCTCCACCTTGAGCCGCCGGAAGCCGAGTGTCCACTTGTGCGGGTGAGACCCCGGTCACTTGCCTGCCGCAACAAGTCACCTGGTTGCGGTCCTTGCGCGCACCGATTACCGCAACCAGGTGACTTGTTGCGGAGGTGTCAGTTCGTGTCCTGCTTCAGCGCGGTGTCGATGGTCAGCGCCGAGGCGACCACCATCGAAGCCAGCGGATCCCGCAGCGGCCGGTGGATCTCGACGACGTAGTTGTCGGCGGTGGTGAAGGCGGCCTTCACGAATCCGCCCCAGGTCTTGGTGATCCGCGCGATCTCGACGTCGGCGTCGTCCTTGACGACGAAGTTCCACGCCCGCCAGTTCTCGGCGAAGATGCCGCCGATCTTCCGGCCGTCGACCACGAACCCCAGCCGGATCTTGCCGAAGACGTTCTCCTGCACGATCTCACCGATCGGGGAGTCGTCGGCCTTCGTCACCAGGAAGCGGGATTTGAACACCTTCGCCGGCCGCGTCACCTTCAGCACGGTGCTGTGGTTCGCGTCGCGGATCTCGAAGCGGTGGGTGAGGAACTGGTCGTAGTTCGTGAGCAGCCGGATGGCCTTCTTCAACGTGCTCTGCCCGACCTGGACGACGCCGCCGAGGCGGTTGCCGTTCTGGTCGAACACCCCGAACTCGTTCGACATCTCGATGAGTTTCGCGCGCTGGTTGACCACCAGCACGGGTTCGGAGAACAGGGTGCCGCCGCCGGTGGCCCCGCCGCTCCTGCCCTGGGTCCCCCTCGCCGCCTGCGCCCGGACCTTCGCCGGGTCGTGCGCGCCTTCGATGTCCAGCTCGATCATCTCGGCGTCGTGCGAAGGCCGCGTGTTCGCGGTCCAGGCCTGCCCGTCCCACCACCGGTACATCCGGGGGTTCTGCTGGTCGGGGTACCAGCCGGCGGGCTGTGGAGAGCTCGTCATGGCAGGTCAGCGTAATCCGCTCGGCGCCGTCACGGGCTCGTCGACGGCAATTGCGTCGAATGTCCGTGTCCTCCCCCGCCCCGCCGTCCTCTCAGGTCGGACCAAGGGGAGAATCCGGGTGTGAACGAACGACCTTGGCCTCTCGGCGCGGCCACCGCGATCGGTTCCCTGCCCGGTACCGAACCGGTCGAGGCCGCTTCGATCGTGTTCGGCGAACTGCCCGAATTCCCCTGTATGCCCGAACTTCCCGCCCGCGGTGTCGGGGCCGACATGATCGGCCGGACGGCGGCGCTGCTGGTCGACCTCGCCGTCGAGGTGGTGCCGAGCGGGTACCGGGTCGCCGCCCGCCCGGGGCACGACCACCGCCGGGCCGTCGACCTGATGAACTGGGACCTCGACGCCGTCCAGGAGGCGAGGGAGAAGGCCGGCGCCGCGCCGCCCGCCTTCAAGATCCAGGTCGCCGGGCCGTGGACCCTCGCCGCGAACGTCGAACTCCCGCGCGGGCACCGGATCCTCACCGACAAGGGCGCGCTTCGCGATTTCGCCGCGTCGCTGCTCGACGGACTGGCCGGGCACGTCGCGGAACTGAAGTCGCGCATCGGCGCGCCGGTGGTGATCCAGTTCGACGAACCGTCGCTGCCCGACGTCCTCGCCGGCGATCTCCCGACGGCGTCCGGATACGGCACCGTTCCCGCCGTTCCCGCGCCGGAGGCACGCGAGCTGCTCTCGACGGTGATTTCCGGTGCGGAGCGCATCACCGGGCAGCCGGTCGCGGTGCACTGCTGCGCGGCGAAGCCGCCGATCTCGTTGCTGCGCGCGGCGGGGGCGCAGGCGATCGCCTTCGACTTCACCCTGCTGAAAGGCGCTTCGCCCGCGCAGCTCGACGAGATCGGCGAAACGCTGGACTCCGGGACGACGTTGATGCTCGGGCTCGTCCCCACGACCGATCCCGGCGTGCCGGTGGAGCTGCGTGACCTGGTCACGCCCGTGTTCAAACTCGTCGACCGGCTGGGTTTCCGCCGCGAGATCCTCGCCGAACGGGTCGTGCCGACCCCGGCGTGCGGTCTCGCGGGCGCCACCCCCGACTGGATGCGCCGCGCGCTCACGCTCAGCCGGGAGGCCGGCAAGGCTTTCACCGAACCGCCTGAAGGCTGGTGAACGGCGCGGTAGCGTGCCTCTCATGCGTTTGTTCCGCCGACCTCGTAAGTCCGAGGACGTTCCCGACCCCCGCACCGCCTGGCCCGAGCAGCCGGTCCCCGAGGACGCGGCCGCCGCGGCGGCGGCCTTCTGGGAGGCGTGGTTCGCGCTCCTGCCCGAGGTCAGCGCCGCCCTCGGCGATCGTGAACCGCACCGGGTGGAACACGACCTCTGCACCATCGTCGAGGCGCTGCACCCCCGGCTGCACTTCTCCCTCGACCGGGGGCACCGGGCGATCTACTCGCTGGTGCTGACCGGCCAGGAGGATCCGGAACTGCGCCCGTACACCGACGCGTGGAAGGCCGCGGCGCCGCCGGAGGACGCCATCTGGGAGTACCACGACTCCGTGCCGCCGGTCCCCGATCCGAGTGAAGTCACCGTCAACCTCGGCGAGACCCGCGTCGCGCTCGCCGACGTGCGGGTGACCGCGAAGGTGGACGAATCAGCCGGACGGGTGGACGTGACCGTGTTCCATCCGCTGATCGGCGAGCTCGCGCCGGAGACCCGGACGACCATGACCTTCCTGCCGCTGGACGCCACGCTGGGTGAGCGGGTCGCGGCCGAACGGCTGCGCAAGGTCGAGCTGGTGACCGAGACCCAGGACGGGCAGCTGACCCTGCTGGAACTGCGCGAGGTGGTCGGCAGGCTGTCCGGAA
Source organism: Amycolatopsis sp. NPDC052450 (assembly GCF_044547565.1). NCBI lineage: Bacteria > Bacillati > Actinomycetota > Actinomycetes > Pseudonocardiales > Pseudonocardiaceae > Amycolatopsis > Amycolatopsis sp. NPDC052450. The sequence continues at coordinate 130,542 of NZ_JBIUAQ010000024.1, forward strand.
ATGTCGGTACCCCCGACTAGAGTCACCCCCGTGAGCAGCGAACTTCCCGAAAACCTCGAGCCCGCGCAGGACGTCACGGACGTGCCGGCCGACGTCCGTGAAAGGCATGCCGAACTGGCGGAGGAGATCCGTGGCCACCAGTTCCGGTACTACGTGCTGGATTCACCGATCGTGTCCGACGGCCAGTTCGACGAACTGCTCAACGCACTCCAGGCCATCGAGGACGAGCATCCGGGGCTGGTGACGCCGGATTCGCCGACGCAGAACGTCGGCGGCACGTTCTCCACCGAATTCGTCGCGCACGACCACCTCGAGCGCATGCTCAGCCTGGACAACGTCTTCGACACCGAGGAGTTCGAAGCCTGGGTCGAGCGGGTCCAGAAGGAGATCGGCGCGACGAAGTACCTCGCCGAGCTGAAGATCGACGGGCTCGCGATCAACCTGCTGTACGAGAACGGCCGCCTCACCCGGGCGCTGACCAGGGGCGACGGCCGCACCGGTGAGGACGTCACGCTCAACGTCCGCACGCTGGAGCAGGTGCCGGAGCGGCTGACGGCGACGGACGAGTTCCCGGTGCCCGCGCTGGTCGAGGTCCGCGGCGAGGTGTACTTCCGCGTCGAGGATTTCCTGGCGCTCAACGCGAAGATGGTCGAGGCGGGCAAGGATCCGTACGCGAACCCGCGCAACACCGCCGCCGGATCGTTGCGGCAGAAGGATCCCAAGATCACGAAGTCGCGCAACCTGCGGCTGATCTGCCACGGTCTCGGCAAACGTGAGGGCTTCGAGCCGAAGCGGCAGTCCGAGGCGTACGACGCGCTGGCCGCGTGGGGCCTGCCGGTCTCGCCGCACAGCAAGGTGCTCGGTTCGGGCAAGGAACTGCTGGCGCACATCGAATACTGGGGCGAGCACCGGCACGACGCCGAGCACGAGATCGACGGCGTCGTCATCAAGGTCGACGAGGTCGCGCTGCAACGCCGTCTCGGGACGACCTCGCGGGCGCCGCGCTGGGCGATCGCCTACAAGTACCCGCCGGAAGAGGCGATCACCACCCTGCTGGACATCCAGGTCAACGTCGGCCGCACCGGGCGGGTCACCCCGTTCGCGGTGATGGAGCCGGTGAAGGTGGCCGGGTCCACGGTCGCGATGGCGACGCTGCACAACCAGGAAGAGGTCAAACGCAAGGGCGTGCTGATCGGGGACAAGGTCGTCATCCGCAAGGCGGGCGACGTCATCCCGGAGGTGCTCGGCCCGGTCGCCGACGCGCGCACCGGTGAAGAGCGCGAGTTCGTCATGCCGTTGCGCTGCCCCAACTGCGACACCGAACTGGCGTACCAGAAGGAGGGCGACATCGACATCCGTTGCCCGAATTCGCGGTCGTGCCCGGCGCAGCTGCGGGAGCGGCTGTTCCATCTCGGCGGCCGGGGCGCGTTCGACATCGAGGTGCTCGGTTACGAGGCCGCGGTGGCGATCCTGGACGCCGGTGTCGTGCACGACGAGGGCGACATCTTCGATCTGGACGAGGAAAAGCTGCTCCAGGTGGAGTTGTTCCGCACCAAGGCGGGGGAGCTGTCGGCCAACGGGCGCAAGCTGCTGGACAACCTGGAGACGGTGAAGGACCGTCCACTGTGGAAGGTCATCGTGGGCTTGTCGATCCGGCACGTCGGCCCGACGGCGGCGCAGGCGCTCGCGCGGGAATTCGGCTCGCTCGAACGGATCGAGAACGCCTCGGAGGAGGAGCTCTCCAGTGTCGACGGCGTCGGCCCGACCATCGCGCGTGCGGCGAAAGAGTGGTTCGAGGTCGACTGGCACCGCGAGATCGTCGAGAAGTGGCGTGCGGCGGGCGTGCGGATGGAGGAGGAGCGCGACGAGTCCATTCCGCGCAACCTCGAAGGCCTTTCGATCGTCGTCACCGGTTCGCTGAACGACTACTCCCGCGACGAGGCCAAGGAATACATCATGGCCCGCGGCGGGAAGGCGGCCGGTTCGGTGTCGAAGAAGACGGCGTTCGTGGTCGTCGGCGACGCGCCGGGCACGAAGTACGACAAGGCCGTCCAGCTGAAGGTGCCGGTGCTCGACGAGAACGGCTTCCGCGTGCTGCTCGAAAGCGGCCCCGAGGCCGCCGCCGAACTCGCGCTGCCGACAGAGGAGGAAACCGGTGAGTGATCTCGAGATCCGGCCCGCCCGCCCCGAGGAGCTGACGGCGGTCGGGGAGCTCACTCTGGCCGCGTACTCCGCGGAACGGAGCCTCGTCGACGGCGTGGGCTACGCCACCGAACTCGTCGACGCCGCTCGCCGCGCGGAACTGGCCGAACTCCTGGTCGCGGTGGACGGGGACGGCACCCCGGTCGGCACGGTCACCATCGCCCGGCCGGGCACGCCGTTCGCCGAACTGTCCCGCGAGGGCGAACTGGAGTTCCGCATGCTCGGGGTGCTGCCCTCGGCGACCGGGCGCGGCGTCGGTGAGGCCCTGACCAGGGCGGTCCTCGCGCGGGCGCGGGAACTGGCCGTGGCGAGGGTGGTGCTGTGCAGCCTGGTCACGATGACGCGGGCACACCGGCTCTACGAGCGGCTCGGCTTCGTGCGGCTGCCCGACCGGGACTGGGAGCCGCATCCCGGGGTGACCCTGATCGCCTACGGCCTGGAGCTCTGAGTCGATACACCGTGTTGGTGTATCGTTGGTGTATGAGTCGGACCAATATCGACATAGACGACGATCTGGTCGCCGCGGTGATGCATCGCTATGGGTTCAAGACCAAGAAGGACGCGGTGGATTTCGCGTTGCGAAAAGCGGCGCCGGTGATCACGACCGCCGACATCCTGGGCCTGGAAGGGATCGGCTGGCAAGCGGATCTGGACGAGATGCGCGACGGCTCCGCGGACCGCAAGTGGCGCAATGCCTCCTGACCAACCGTGCCTGATCGACAGCTCGGTGTGGATCGATTTTCTTCGCAAGCGTGCCACGCGTGCGAGGGATCTGGTCGTCGAGCTGGCCGCGCGGCCGAAGATGATCGTGACCTCCGAGCCGATCGTCATGGAACTGCTCGCGGGAGTGAGCGCCGAGGCGCTTCCGCGTCTTGAGCGGACCCTTGCCGGTTTCGTGAACCTGGGCGTCGATCCCGCGATCGACTTCAGGAGCGCGGCGGAGATCTCCCGTGCCGTCCGTGCGGACGGGCACAGGGTCCGTTCCGCGATGGATTGCCTCATCGCGGCGGTGGCGGTACGGCACAAGGCCGTGCTGATCCACAAGGACGTCGATTACGTGCGTATCGCCGAAGTCGTCCCCGAACTTCGAGCCGAGGCGATCTTCGACTCGTGACGTGACCCCGGCCGTGCAATGAAGGGGCCTTTCATAGCAAAATTTGCTATGAAAGGCCCCTTCATTGCAGCGGGGCGCTGGCACGATGGCGGGCATGAAGGTCATCGGGCTGCTGGGCGGGATGAGCTGGGAA
>NZ_JBIUAQ010000025.1:0-129373 GCF_044547565.1 Amycolatopsis sp. NPDC052450
CACGGCCACGAAGGCCAGGGCCCGGACCACACCTCCGGCCGCATCGAGCGTTTCCTCTCGCTGTGCGCGGAAGGCTCGATGACCGTCTCGGTGCCGTCGACCCCGGCGAACTACTTCCACCTCCTCCGCCGTCACGCCCTCGACGGAGTCAACCGGCCGCTGGTGGTCTTCACCCCCAAGTCGATGCTGCGTAACAAGGCGGCGACTTCGCAGGTCGAGGACTTCACCGGCCAGTCGAAGTTCATGTCGGTCATCGACGACGCCGTCGTTGACCCGTCGAAGGTGCGCAAGGTGCTCCTGACCTCGGGCAAGCTCTACTGGGAGCTGGTGGCCGAGCGGACGAAGCGCGAGGCGAACGACATCGCGATCGTGCGGGTCGAGCAGTACTACCCGCTGCCGAAGAAGAAGCTGCTGGCGGCGCTCGAGCGCTACAACGGCGCCCCCGCGGTCTGGGTCCAGGAGGAGCCGGAGAACCAGGGTGCGTGGCCGTTCTTCGGCCTGAACCTGCCGCGGAAGCTCCCGGAGGTGTTCGCCAACCTGGACGTCGTGTCGCGGCGTCCGATGGCGGCCCCGTCGGCCGGTTCGTCCAAGGTGCACGAGGTCGAGCAGAAGGCGCTGATCGCGCGGGCCTTCGACTGATCGCCTGACGTGAGCTGAAAGGGGCCCTTTACCGCATCCCATGCGGTGAAGGGCCCCTTCGCTGCGTCTGATGCGGGGATCCGGCAAAGTCGCATAGCCACTGGTCGGCTCCGCCGCTAGAGCGGAACAAGGCGAACGTGTCGCGGTGGACCCGACAGGAGCAGGCTCCCGCAAGGAGCCTCACCCGGCCCTTGACTGTCCACAAAGGACCCTTTACGACACAGAGGTGTCCGGTTTGGGTGACTTGCACGGTCTCACGAGGGGGTCGTGAGTGATTTTTGTTGTTCTAACCCTCATTGCCACTCACGACCCCCGCAGAAACGCACATAGCGGCATCAATCGGACACTCAATCGCCCGACAGTGTCCTTGTGGACACTGAAGCCCCGCCGGCGCCCAGAACCAGGCTTGCCCCACCTCGGCTTGCCCACCACCGGCACATGCGGCCCCGCGACAGTGCAGGAACAGTCGCCTGACCTGCAAGATCTCGACTTTGCCGGGATCCTGCGTCTGATGCGGGGAAAGCGTCCTTCAGCCGATCGCTTCGGACGTCGCCTTGGCCAGCTTCAGCGCGTTCTCCTTGCACACCGTCTGGTTGACGGTCCCGGACGCGTCGGGGCCGGTCACGATGATCTCGCCCTCGACGTTGCCCTGGTAGAACTTGATCTGGCACTGGCTCGACGAGTCGAGCTTGGTGTGCACGGCCTTGGTCGACTTCGCCATGCTGGGGATCAGCACGCCGCCATCGGTCACGGCGTTCTCGACACTCGCCTTGGCCCACGCCTCACCGGCGCCCGATCCCGGCTCCTTCGACTTCGACAGGTACATCGAGACGGTCGCCGAAGGCGCGTTGGGCTCACGCCAGCTGCAGGACGAGCGGGTGTAGGTGATGTCGTCGTTCGACGTGCTCGCGGGCTCCTCGCCCTTCGGCGTTTCGAGCGGCGGCATGTTCCGGATCTTGCTCCCGATCTTCTCGCAGCCGGGCATCGAGGTGTACTTGTCCGGCGGACCGGTCTTCTTGGACGACGTCGGCGCCGCGGTCGGCGACGAACCGTCGTCGGACAGCAGCAGGAAGGCCGCGACACCGCCACCGCCGAGCAGCACCACCGCGCCGATGACGAGCCCGACGATGAGTCCGGTGTTCGACTTCTTGGGCGGCGGCCCGTATCCGGGCGGCGGATACCCCGGATATCCCTGCGGCGGATACGGCTGCTGAGGTCCCTGCTGATAGGGCGGTCCGGGCTGCATGCGGAGAGGGTAAAGCCTCGCGAAGGTCCTTAGTGGACGAACGCCGCAACTGGGCGCCGAATCACTCTCCGGATACGGGAAGGCCCCCTTCCCAGCAGGAGGAAGGGGGCCTTCACGTACTCCAGATGTGGATCAGACGGTCAGCGACCAGCTGTTGAGCGAGCCGGTGTCGACCCGGTACACGTCCTGCACCTTCAGCTTCCAGGCGCCGTTCGCGGCCTCGGTCGAGACGTTGGCGGTGTAGGTGGTGTTGATGTTGTCGGACGAGTCGTTGCTCGAACCCTTCAGGCGGTACGAGCTGCCGTCCGGCGCGACCAGGTCGATGACGAGGTCACCGACGTAGGTGTGCGTGATGTTCACCGCGACCTTGGTGGTCGCCGAGGCGTTGCGGGCGCAGTTCGCGACGGTGATCGTGCTGGTCACCGCGGCACCGGCGTCGGGGATGGCGACGACGCCGCTGTTGGTCTGCGTGCCACACGGGGTCGGCTCGGGGCCGGGGCCACCGGTGCCGGTGTAGAGCAGCACGTTCGGCGAACCGGTGCCCGGGTTGGTCACCTTGTCCTTGGTGCCGTTGGCGACCAGGGCGTCACGGACCTGCTTCGGCGTGGCCGTCGGGTTGGCGGAGGCGTACAGGGCCGCCGCGCCGACGACGTGCGGGGTCGCCATCGAGGTACCGCTGATGGTGTTGGTGCCGTTGTTCAGCCACGTCGACGTGATGCCGCTGCCCGGCGCGAAGATGTCGAGGCAGGTGCCGATGTTGGAGAAGCTGGACCGCGCGTCCGTGTTCGTCGTCGAGCCGACGGTGATCGCTTCCGGCGTACGGGCGGGCGAGACGTTGCAGGCGTTGGCGCCCGTGTCGTTACCGGCCGCGACACCATAGGTGACACCCGCCGCGATCGACCGCTGGACGGCCTGGTCGAGGGTGGCGGACGCGCCGCCGCCGAGGCTCATGTTCGCGACGGCCGGCTTGACGGCGTTCGCGGTCACCCAGTCGACACCGGCGATGACGCCGGCGGTCGTCCCGGAACCGGAGCAGTTCAGCACGCGGACGGCGACGAGCTTGACGCCCTTGGCCAGGCCGTGCGCGGTACCGCCGATGGTGCCGGCGACGTGGGTGCCGTGACCCTGGCAGTCCGTGGCGTCGTTGTCGTTGTCGACGGTGTCACGGCCGTGGGTGGCGCGCCCGCCGAAGTCGGGGTGCGTGGTGAGGATGCCGGTGTCGACGACGTACGCGGTGACGTTCGACGCCGTGGTGCTGTAGCTGTACTTCTGGTCGAGCGGAAGGCTCTGCTGGTCGACCCGGTCCAGGCCCCACGACGGCGGGTTCAGCTGGTCCGCCGAGATCGAGACGGTCTGGTTCTGCTCCACGTAGGCGACCGCGGGGTCGGCGGCGACACGCTTCGCCTGCTTTTCGGTCAGCGCACCGGAGAAGCCGTGGACCGAAGACGCGAAGGTCTTCTCGATCGTGCCGCCGTGGCGCTTGGTCACGCTCTTCGCGGTGGCTTCGACCGACGAGCCGTCCTTCAGCACGACGATGTAGCTGTCCTTGATCGCCTTGTCGCTACCCGCGTTGACGATCGAACCCTCCGCCGCCGACGCGACGGTGGTACCGCCCAGCGCCGTCAGCACGGCGACGGCCGCGGCCACACCGAAGGCGGGCAGTCGTCTCTTCAAGGTTCCCAGGGAATTGTTCAAGATATTCCTCCCAGGCAGGGTCGACCCACGGGCGTGAAACGGCCCGCCGGATCGTTGGGGTGACTCAGAGGTGAAGCGCGTTCCACTTAGGAGCGCAGGCTGAGACTAAGTCGCCGATTCACCCCAAGGAAGACCTTGCATTACGGACATCCCGGTAGTAATGGACACGTCATCGACGCAGCTCGGGCACCGTTCAGCCCCCGCCTTTAGTCGCGTTTTGCGCCCGTACGGCCCACGAAGAATTGGGAATCCGCACATCCGGTGGTCGCTTTCCCGCCCACCGGACGTTTCAGTGGCGTGGAAGTACACACGGATGGCCGCCTACTAAAGTCGCGACCTCGCCGGGCGGAAATCGATTTCCATCCTACCTTCGGATGGAGCACACTCGGGCGCATGCTGCTCCGACAGGAAATCCCGGCCGACCGCGAGGCGATCCACGCCGTACATCTGGCCGCGTTCGCGAAACACAGTGTCCCGGTGGTCGAGGCGAAACTCGTCGACGAACTACGGGAGGACGGCGACCTGATCGGCGCACTGTCCATCGTGGCCGAACGCGACGGGAAGGTCGCCGGGCATGTCTGCTGCAGCCCGGCCAAACTCGGCTCCGACGTGAAGTCGACGGTGGGCCTCGGTCCGCTCGGTGTCCTGCCCGAGTATCACGCCTCCGGCATCGGCTCCGCGCTCGTGCACGCGGTTCTCGGCGCGGCGGACGCCCTCGGCTACGGCGCCGTCGTCCTGCTCGGCGACCCGAATTACTACTCCCGCTTCGGCTTCGTACTCGCCGCACAGCACGGGATCACGCCGCCGGTCGCCGAATGGGCGCCGCACTTCCAGGTCCGCACCCTGCGCGCTTACACGCCCGATCTCCAAGGCGAGTTCCGCTACTCCCCCGCATTCGACCGCCTCTAGCACCGATCGCAATTCGGCACCTGGTTGCGGTCGTTCGTTAGCCGAACTATCGCAAGCAGGTGCCGAATTGCGTGGGGTGTCAGGCGGGCGCGAGGAGGTTGTTCCGGCGCAGGAACTCCTCGGCGACGTCGAGCGGGTTGCGCTTCTCCTCGCTGAACTGGACGTTCAACTCGGTCAATTGATCGGTCGTGAGCGCCGCCGAAACCCGGTTCAGCGCGTCGACCTCCTTCGGCGACAACGTCCCCTTCGCCGCGAGGGGCACGATGTTCTGCGCGGGGAACATGTTCTTGTCGTCCACCAGCGGTACGAACCCGTTCGCGGCGATCGACGAAGACGTGCTGAACAGGTCGGCGACCTGGATGTCGCCGGACTTCAACGCGGCGACCGTGACCGGGCCGCCGGTGTCGGTCGTGCGGATCTCGGCGAACTCGCAGCCGTACAGCGCCTTGATCTTGTCCTTCCAGCGGCTGCTCCACTGGCCGGGACCGCCGAGCACGAGTTCCTCGCACCGCTTGCCGAGGTCGGAGAAGGTCCGCACCCCGGAATCGGCGAGTTCCTTGCGCACCACCAGCAGGTCCTTGTCCTCCGCCGGGGCCTGTTCCAGGACTTCGAATCCCGGCGGCAGCTTCTGCTTCAGCTGCGCGTAGACGTCCTGCGGGGTCGTCGCCTGAGTGTCCTTGTCGAAGTAGCGCAACAGGTTCCCGCTGTAATCCGGTACGACCGAAAGCGATTTGTCCTGCAGTGCCTTGACGACGACCTCGCGGCTGCCGACCGGCGGGCGCACGGTGACGTTCTCCGCGCCCGCGTTGCGCAGCGCGCCCGCGTAGATCTGGGCCAGCAGAAGGCTTTCCCCGACGTCGGACGCGCCGATGATGATGTCGCCGGTCGCACCGCCCTCGGCGCCCCCGGCGAGCGGGTTGCCACAACTCGCCGTGAGCAAAGCGATCCCGGCGAACAGCGCCGCCATCCTCCGCCTCATGCCTTCGCCTTCTTCCCGCTCGCGGCCTGCGCCAGCCGAACTCCCTTGGGCACCAGCAGCCGCTGAACGCCCGCCAGCACCAGATCCAGCACGACGGCCAGCAACGTCGTCAGGAGCGCGCCCGCGACCACCTGCGGATAGTCCAAAATGGCCAGTCCGTCGAGCAGGAACCGGCCGAGCCCGCCGAGCCCGACGTAAGCGGCCACGGCGGCCGTCGCCACCAGTTGCAGCACCGAGTTCCGCACCCCGCCGAGCACCAGCGGCAGCGAGATGGGCACCTCGACCTTCCACAACCGTTGCCAGCCGGTCATTCCGATGCCCTGCGCCGCGTCGACCAAGCCGTGGTCGGTCGCCTGCAAGCCCGCGTACGTCCCGGCGAGGATCGGCGGGATCGCGAGCACCACGAGCCCGATGATCGTCGAGAGCTCGCTTTCGGTGAAGAGCAGGAACAGGAAGGTCACCAGCCCCAGCGTCGGCAGCGCGCGGATCGCGTTGCCGCCGCTCACCAGCAGCACCGCGCCACGACCGGTGTGCCCGACGTAGAGCCCGAGCGGGATCGCGATGATCAGCGCGAAGACCAGCGCCAGCGCCGTGTAGCCGAGATGCTGCAGCAGCCGGGCCGGGACGCCGTTCGTGCCCTGCCAGTGGGCCGGATCCCCGAACCAGTTCAGGACGTCGCCGATCATTTCGCCCCCGCCGCGGTCGCCACCCGGTCCCAGGGTGTGAGGAGATTCCGGAGCCGCACCAGCAGCAGGTCGACGACCAGCGCGAGCAGCAGCGTCGCGACGATCCCGACGACGATCGGCGAGAAGTACTCGCGCTGGAAGCCGTCGGTGAACAGCACGCCGAGCCCGCCGGTGCCGATCAGCGCGCCGACGCTGACCAGGCTGATGTTGCTGACCGAGGCCACCCGGACGCCCGCCGCCAGCACGGGCACCGAAAGCGGCAGCTCCACGGCGAGGAAGCGGCGCGCGGGTTTGTAGCCGATGGCCGTGGCCGCGGCGACGACGTGCGGCGGGACCGCGTCGAGCGCGTCCAGCACCGGGCGCACGAGCAGCGCGGCGGTGTAGACGGTGAGCGCCACGATGACGTTGACGCTGTCGAGGATCTTCGAACCGATGATGCCCGGGATCACCACGAACAGGGCGAGCGACGGGATCGTGTACAGCAGGTTCGACACCACGAGCAGCACGGAACGCGCCGCGGCGAACCGGTGGCCGAGCCAGCCCGCCAGCACCGCGATCAGCAGGCCCAGCACCAGCGGGACCAGCGAGAGATAGATGTGGTCGAGCAGGTCGCCGAAGAACTGCGAGCGGTTGTTGGCGCTGCCAAGGTAGCGGCCGAGTTCCGCGAAGAAGTCGCCCATCAGGAGCTCAGCGACGGCGTTTCGATCACTTGGAGGACTTGCTGGGCTCTGACCACTCCGACGACCTTTTGCTCGGCGTCGACCACGACACCGAGGCTCGCGGGCGAGGAAAGCGCCGCGTCGAGCGCGCCGCGGATCGGTGAACCCTGGACGTAGAGCGACCCGCCCGCGACGAGGTCCGTCTCGGCGAGTTCCCCGTCCACAGTGGACCCGGGACGCAGCCAGCCGCGCGGCTGTCCGTCGGCGTTGACCGCGACCCGCCACTCGTCGGCCGGCCCGGGGGCGGGCTTGCCGACCTCGACCCGCGTGACCTCTTCGACGACGATCCCTTCCGCCGACAGGAACGAAAGCCCGCGGTAGCCGCGGTCCTTGCCCACGAACGAAGCGACGAAGTCGTCGACGGGATGACGCAACACCTCGGACGGCGTGCCGTACTGCGCGAGCACCCCGCCGACGCGGAGCACCGCGATCTTGTCGCCGAGCCGCACGGCCTCGTCGATGTCGTGGGTGACGAACACGATCGTCTTCCCCAACTGTGACTGAAGGCGCAGCAATTCGTCCTGCAGTTCCTCGCGGACGATCGGGTCGACGGCGGAGAACGGCTCGTCCATCAGCAGCACCGGCGAATCCGCCGCGAGCGCCCTGGCGACCCCGACACGCTGCTGCTGGCCGCCGGAAAGCTGGGCGGGGTAGCGCTTGCCGAGTTCCGCGGGCAGGCCGACGGTTTCGAGCAGTTCGGCGGCACGCTTGCGCGCCTTGCCCTTGTCCCAGCCGGACAGCAGCGGCACGGTCGCGACGTTGTCGAGGACTGTCCTGTGTGGAAAGAGGCCGGCGTGCTGGATGACGTAACCGATGCCGCGGCGCAGCAGCGCCGGGTCGCCTTCGCTGACGTCCTTGCCGTCGAGCAGTACCGTGCCCGACGTCGGCTCGACCATGCGGTTGATCATCCGCAGCGACGTGGTCTTGCCGCAGCCGGACGGCCCGACGAAGACGGTGATGGTGCCGTCCTCCACGGTGAGGTCCAGGTCGTCGACCGCGACCGTCCCGTCCGGATACCGCTTCGTCACGCCACGGAACTCGATAGTCACGCGTCTCTCCCCATGTCTGGTCGAAAAACCGTAGCCCACATCCTGCCTGTTGGCACGGTGTCTCAGGGGGCGGGTCACCAGGCCGTGTCCTGTGAGACACGCCCGATGGGCTTCGTGATCCAGGTGGTTCCTGGCGGTGCGGGCGGATCGGCCTCGTACCGGGTCGTACTCGGCCGCGTCCGCCCGTACCGCCAGGGACCGCCTGGGCGCGGAGACCGCGAGCGTGTCTCACAGGACACGGCCTAGGCTGCTGACTGTGAGTTCCTCCGTCGATGACGTCTTGGCGGCGCACGGTGTCCACGTGCGACCGCTCCATCAGGTGATTTCCCTGCTCCGGACGGATTGGCGTGATCTCGGCGAACTGGTCCGGCTCAGCACCGCGCCACGCCGGAGTGTCGAAGACGTCCTGAACGCGCTCGGCGACGACCTCGAGCGGAACGAGTCCCGTGTCCGGCTCGCCCCCGCCACCCGGGAGAAGTACGCGCGCTTCGAGGCGCGGGACCGGAAATCCGATCCCGGCCTGCTGAAGACCATCACCGGCTACGTCGAGAACGTACCGGCGCCGCTGGCCGCTCTCGACCACGTGCAGGCGACGCCGGAGACCGTGCTGAACCGGGCGCTGTGGCTGGACGAGCGCTACGACCTTTCGACGGCGAAGCTGTTGTTCCTGGGTGACCATGACCTCACTTCGCTGGCCGTACGCGCGTTGCGGCCCGACGCGGACCTCACCGTCGTCGACCTCGACGATCGTGTCCTCGCCTACATCGACGAACTCAGCGAGCGGTCGATCCGCACCCTGCACACGGATCTGCGCGTCGGCCTGCCACCCTCGGTGACCGGGCGGATGGATCTCGTGTTCAGTGATCCGCCTTACACCCCCGAAGGAATGGGGTTGTTCGCGGCGCGCGGGGTCCAGGCGCTCAGCGACCCCTCGGAGGGGCGACTGCTGCTCGCCTACGGTTACAGCCCGCGCCATCCCGCGCTGGGCGCGCAGGTGCAGCGGGCGCTCGCGACGCTCGGGCTGACCTTCGAAGCGATCCTGCCGGACTTCAACCGGTACTTCGGCGCGCAGGCGATCGGGAGCGCGGCGGACCTCTACGTCTGTCAGCCGACCGCGAAGTCGAAGAAGAACCGCGGCGGCAAGGGAAAGGCCGCGATCTACACCCACGGCCCGCAGTCGGTGGAATCCGCGGGCGCGGCCAAGCCGTCGCTGCTGGACAAGCTGCACGAAACCGCCACGGAGGGCGGGCTGGCGCTGGAGTCGCGGCCGGTCGACTGGTCCGTTTCCGGGCCGGAGGGTGACGCGGTCGCGATGGACCTTTCGGCCGACCCCGGCCCGTGGCTGCTGCGGACCCTGCTGGGCACCAACGCGCGACGGCTGGCGCTGCTGCTCCCGAACTCGCATCCCGACCTGACGAACGCCGAAGCGCAGGGCGCGCTCAACCGGCTGGTCGGGGCGAAGTACAAGCTGCGGCTGCTGCGGAGCACCCCGGACAACCGGCACGCCATCGTCGTCGCGGACGCCGTCGAGCATCCGGACGAACTCCTGACCCGTGCGCACGCGCGGCTGGCGAACGTGTCGCTGGACGTACCGTCGGACCTGACGGACGCGCGGCTGATCGACCTGCCGAGGCACCGGCTGGCGGAACTGCTCGGCTGAGCCGCACGCTCCGGCATGTCATCGGAACTTCATGCGCTCTTCCTAGATTCGGTCCCATGCACGGACCTCAAGGCCCCGGAACGCCGATCGCACAGCCGTACGGGTTCGCCTACCCGCCACACCGTCCCAAGACCAGCGGCCTGGCGATCGCCGCACTCGTACTGGGCCTGGCCGGTTGCCTGGCGCTGCCGTTGCTGCCCGCGATCATCATGGGCATCATCGCGCTCACCCAGACCGGCCCGGGGAAACGGCCCGGCCGGGGCCTGGCGATCGGCGGTCTCGCGGCCGCCGGATTCTGGGCCGTCGGCTGGATCGCCCTGCTCGGGAACACCATGGGGAACCCGGACAGCTACACCGCGAGCACGCCGGGCGCTCCCAGCGCGAGTTGCGCGACCCCGCCTTCCGGGCACGCCAACGCCTGCACCTTGAAGCCGGGCGATTGCTTCCAGCAGTCCGCGGTCACGGGCACTTTCACCAGCGTCGAACTCACCACGTGCGGGAACGCGCACACCACCCAGGTGATCGGAACCTTCACTGCGACGGACGGCCCCTGGCCCAGTGGCGGAGAACTGAAAGCGGAAGCCTTGGACCACTGTCAGCGGATCATGGCCAAGAACGTGGACAAGCCGCGACTCGACGCGGAAGGCGTCTACACCGATCTGAGCTACTTGAAGCCTGAACGCGACGCCTGGAAACACGGGGTGCGCACCGTCTTCTGCACGCTTCACTCGCCCGGCTCGGAGCTGACCGGTTCCGCACTCGTCCCCGGTGCCGATCTGTCCATCCCGACCGGCTGACGTGCGCAACCCCCACACGCTATGAAAGGCCCCTTCATTGCAAATTTTGCAATGAAGGGGCCTTTCATAGCGCTTGAGCAAGCGTGAAAGGGACCGTCACACCACGCCGTCGGCCTCGGCGGCCTTCGCGACGGCCGCGGCCACCTCGGGCGCGACCCGCGGGTCCAGCGGGCTCGGGACGATCCGGTCCGGGCCGAGGTCGTCCTGCGCGACGGCGAAGATCGCTTCGGCCGCGGCCAGCTTCATGTTCTCCGTGATCGCCCGCGCGCCCGAGTCCAGCGCGCCGCGGAAGACACCGGGGAAGGCCAGCACGTTGTTGATCTGGTTCGGGTAGTCGCTGCGCCCGGTCGCCACGATCTTGGCGTACCGCGACGCCACGGCCGGGTGAACCTCCGGGTCGGGGTTCGACAGCGCGAACACGATCGCGTCGTCGGCCATCCCGGCCAGCAGGCTCTCGTCGATGGTCGCCCCGGACAGGCCCAGGAAGACGTCGGCGCCCTTCAGCGCCTCGCCGAGGCCGCCGCGCAGACCGGCCGTGTTGGTGGTCTCGGCGAGCTTCTGCTTGATCGGGTTCAGGCCCTCGCGACCTTCGTGGATGATGCCGCGCGAGTCGAGCACGGTGACGTCCGCGACGCCGGCGTTCTGCAGGATCCTGGCGCAGGCCACCCCGGCCGCGCCCGCTCCCGAGACGACCACGCGCTGGCCGGCGATGTCCTTGCCGAGGACCTGGTTCGCCCCGCGCAGCGCGGCCAGCGTGACGATCGCCGTGCCGTGCTGGTCGTCGTGCATGACCGGGCAGTCGAGGGCCTCCTTGAGGCGGTCCTCCAGTTCGAAGCAGCGCGGCGCCGAGATGTCCTCCAGGTTCACCGCGCCGTACGACGGGCGCAGCCGGACCAGGGTCTCGATGATCTCGTCGACGTCGGTGGTGTCGAGCACCAGCGGGATCGAGTCGAGGCCGCCGAAGGTCTTGAACAGGACCGACTTGCCCTCCATGACCGGCAGCGAAGCGCTCGCGCCGATGTCACCGAGGCCGAGCACCGCCGTACCGTCGCTGACCACCACGACCAGCCTGTCCGCCCACGTGTACCGCTTCGCCTTGGCCGCGTCCTCGGCGATCGCACGGCTCACCTTCGCCACCCCAGGCGTGTACGCGACCGCGAGGTCACGGGGCGAGGAGATCGGGCGCGTCGCGGCCACGGAGAGCTTGCCGCCCTCGTGGCCCTCGAAGATCTCGGTGTCCGTCACTGGCGTGGTCATCGTGGTTCCCGTCATTGCTTCCGCCGTGTCTAAGGACGGCGAAGTCTCGATTCGAGCGAAGGTCATGGGATTCTCCTGGGACTGCGAGCGGGGGAACTGGCCGGTGAGCAGGCCAAAACTGGGCATGGCCCGGCCACCTGGGGTAACTCGTCCTCCGACACGGCAGCCCAGCGCGGTAGCGCCGGCCTGTCGGCGAAGCGTCCAATCGGCCATCGGTGCCGTGGGTGTGGCGACGGCCGCGGACGCAGCGGTCAGATCATTGTGACAGGCATGCGGACCAGTGTGCCCCTCTGGTGCGGTTGATGTCACAAACCGGCCCGGCTTTCCGCAGCTCAAGAGAGGTATAGCAAGACGTCCGTCCGGCTTGAGAACGTCTCGTTAGCATGGAGGTCATGCAAGCCAGGCGCCTCGGCATCCCCGACTGTTTCGAGTTCACCCCTCGCGTTTTCCCCGATCACCGCGGCCTGTTCGTGGCGCCGTTCCAGGAAGAGGTGTTCGTCGAAACGGTCGGGCACCGGCTTCGGCTGGGGCAGACCAACACCAGCGTCTCGCGGCGCGGTTCCATCCGCGGCGTTCACTTCGCCGACACGCCGCCCGGGCAGGCGAAATACGTGTACTGCCCGAGCGGTTCGCTGCTCGACGTCATCGTCGATCTCCGGGTCGGCTCGCCCACTTTCGGCGAATGGGCGTCCGTGCTGCTCGACAGCGCCGAATACAAAGCGGTCTACATCGCCGAAGGCCTCGGCCACGCCTTTATGGCGCTCGAAGACGAAACGGTCATGGCCTATCTCTGTTCCGAGCCGTACAACCCGGCCGGCGAGCACGGCGTCAACCCGATGGACACCGATCTCGCGCTGCCGTGGCCGCGGGACATCGAACCCGTGGTGTCCGAAAAGGACACCGCCGCGCCCCATCTGAAAGAGGCCTTGGAGCAGGGATCTCTGCCGCGATACGACGATTGCGTGGCGTACTACGAGAAGTTGCGGGCCGCGAACTGAGCTAGCGCGCCAAGTCCTCCCTCAGCACCCGTTCCACGTTCCGCTCGGCCAGCGCGGTGATCGTGACGAACGGGTTCACCCCGGTACTGCCCGGGATCAGCGATCCGTCGGTCACGTAGAGGTTCCGACAGCCCTTCACCCGGCCGTACAGGTCGGTGGCCTCACCCAGCACCAATCCACCCAGCGGGTGATAGGTGAACCGGTTCTCGAACGACCGCGTATCCCCGAACAGGTCACTCCGGTAAATCGTGCGATTCGCGCGGTTGACCTTGTCGAACAACGACTTCGCCGCGTCGATCGACGGCTGCCCCTGCGCCGCGTTCCAGCGCAGCCGCGCGGAGTCGGTGGCGGCGTCGTAGGTGAAGTGGCCGCGTTCGGGATTCTTCGTGATCGCCAGGTACAGGCTCAGCCAGGTCTCGATTCCGGCGGGCACCGGCGCGACCTCGGCGAAGACCGGGTTCACCGGGTCGTCCCACGCGTCGATGCCGAGCGCGGGCATCCCCGACTGCAGCGGGCCGCCGAGATCCCACGCGTGGTTGGCGCGGCCCAGCATCACGTTGCCGTTGGTGCCCCAGCCGCGGCCGACCTCGTCGTTCAGTCCGGGCAGCGTCCCGGTCTCCCGCGCCCGCACGAGCAGTTCCGTCGAACCGAGGCTGCCGGCGCCGAGGAACAGGTACTTCGCACCGAGTTGTTTCCTCGCGACGACCACGCCGTCCTCCGTGGTCTCGTGCACGGTGAGGACGTAGGTGCCATCGGTCTGGCGGGTGATCCCGCGGACTTGGTGCAGCGTCTTGATGGTCACGTTCCCGGTGCCCAGCGCGGCCGCGAGGTAGGTCTTGTCGAGGGAACGTTTGCCGTGGTTGTTGCCGTAGATGACCTCCGACGCGAGCGCCGACCGCGGCACCGTGCCGTCTTCTTCCCGCTTCATGTACTCGAAGTCGTAGACGCTGGGCACGAACACCGTTTTGAGCCCCGCTCGCGCCGCCGCCTTCCGGGAAACCCTCGCGTAGCGGTAAGAACGGCAGGTCTCGAACCACCGCTGATCGATGTGGTTCACGCCGAGTGCCTGGTTGGCCCGCGGAAAGTACGTCCGGTACATCTCGTCGGCGTCGACGGCGGGCAGGATCTCCTCGAAGTACGACCGCTTCGGTGTCACGGCCATCGCGCCGTTGACCAGCGAACCGCCGCCGACCCCTCGTCCGACGTAGACGGACATGTCCCCGTGGTTCACCCTGTCGAGGACTCCGGGATACCGCTTGATGTCGCGGTTGGCCACATCCATCCACAGGAAGGAGGCGAGCGGGGCCTGCGTGCGGTCCTTGAACCACATGGCCCGCCGGTCCGGCCGGAGCATGTCGCAGAAGACCTTGCCGTCAGGCCCGGGATCGGCCCACAGCTTGCCCATTTCGAGCATGACCGTCGGAATCCCGGCTTCACCGAGGCGAAGCGCCGTGACCGCGGCGCCGTAACCGGTGCCGACGACCACGGCCGTCGAGAAACCCGGAGACGATTCTCGGGCCTGTGCGGTGGAAATCGTGGTGAGCCCGAGAGCCGCGGCGGAGTTGAGCGCGGTGAACCCGAGGAACTTGCGGCGCGACAGTGGGGACATGGGCCGATGATCGCCCGCCGTTCGGCGCACCTTCAAGGCCGAATCCGAAGCAGATTCGCGTCAGCTGGATAAACACCGTTTATTTTCACTCGAACGTGGCGATCCCAGGGCGATGCCACGCAGCCTGTCGTGAGTGGCAATGAGCGTTAGAACGACCTTTGCCACTCACGACCCCTTAACGCTTGGCCTGCGGAAACCGTCACCACTTACGGTCAAAACCCGTCCAAGATCAACTTAAGCTACCTGGCATGGGATACCAGGGGTCCCCTGGGGGCCTTCCCCGATGTGACCCACGCCGCCGCGGGCCACTCTTTCGAGTCATGAGACGTCTTCTCGCCGCGACCGCGGCCGCACTGTCCGCAGCCGCCCTCCTCGCCCTTCCCGGCCACGCCGCCGCGACACCGTCGCCCGTGCCCGATTTCGACTTCTCCGCATGCCCGGCGCCGCCCGTCAACGCCGACCCCGGGACCTGGCGCTGCGAAGCCTTTGTCTCCCAAGGAGTTCTGACCATCGGCGATCGGGAGATCCCGCTCGGGGAGATGCGCCTGACGTTCTCCGAAGGCGAGATCGACGGGAAATTCGCGCAGGTCTTCGGCGAACTGCGGCACGCGCCCGCCCGGATCCGCGGCACTTTCGGCGCGAGCATGCAGCTGAAGTACGGCGGCTACTCGGACTTCCAGTCGAATGACGAACGCCGCGGCGAGCTGGACCTCTACGCCGCCCTGCGGCATCCCTTGCTACCCAAGGAATGCACGGTCGGCACCCTGGAAGCGCCGCTCCACTCGGTGGTCAAGGACGATCCCGCGGTGCCCTTCGAGGTGATCTCGCAGAACCCGACGACGGTGAAGTTCGGCGTCGTCGACTCGCGGCTCGCCCTGCCGGCCACGACCGGCTGCGGCAGGCTGGCGCCGGTCGCGGACCAGCTGCTCGGCCTGCCGTCGCCGAGCGGGAAGAACATCTTCAAGCAGACGACCTACGTGCAGTTCAAGCCGCTCTGACCACCGCAATCAGTCACCTGGTTGCGATGGTTCGCACACGCAAGGATCGCAACCAGGTGCCGAATTGCGGGAGCGGAAGCGCTTTACTTCTTTTTGGTCACCCAGATGGTGATGGTCGCGGTCACGACGGGTTTCCCGTTCGTGTCCGTGATCGTCACCGGCACGGGGAGCTCGAAGCCCTCGTCGCCGAATTCCGGCAACTCCGGCAGCTCGGCGACCGCGCGCAGACCCGTCTCGGCCTTCGCCACGTACTCGACCGTCATCCCCTTGGGCAGCCAGCGATGCGTCGCCGGGACGGTCGCCTCGGCGAGCATGCCCATGGCGATCTCGGCGAGATTGCATGCCGCGATCGCGTGAAAGGTCTTGATGTGGTTGTAAACACCCCACCACTTCGGGGACGTCACCTCGCACCGGCCGGGACGCAGATCGCGCACCGTCGGGAGCACCGTCCGGAAGTACGGCACACGCAGGCACATCGCCGCCGAGAACAGCTGTTTGCCGACCGGCTTGCCCGCCAGCCGGTTCCACATCGCGTAGGTCGGATTCTGCGCCATCACGGTCTCCTCATCATGTTACTCACCAGTAGCATAACCGGACCGCAGGCTATATTCGCAACGTGGCACATCGGCTCTTCCTCCTCCGGCATGGTCAGACCGAGTGGTCCGTCAACGGACGGCACACCGGACGCACCGACATCCCGCTCACGGCCGCCGGCGAGGGGCAGGCCCGCGCGGCGGGCGGCACCCTGCGCGCGGTGCTCGGCGGCTCTCCCGCCCTCGTCCTGTCCAGCCCCCGCACCCGCGCGCTGCGGACGGCCGAGCTGGCCGGGCTGCGCGTCGACGAGGTCACCGAAGAGCTGGGCGAATGGGACTACGGCGACTACGAGGGCGTCACCACGCCGGTGATCCGCGAGACCGTTCCCGGATGGACGGTCTGGTCGCATCCGATCCCCGGCGGTGAAAGCGCGGAGGACGTCAACGCCCGCGCGGACAAGCTGATCGAACGCGTCCGCGAACCGCTCGGCAGGGGTGACGTGATCCTCGTCGGCCACGGGCACTTCAGCCGCGTCCTGGTCGCGCGCTGGGTCGGCCTGCCGTCGACCGCGGGCGTCCATTTCGGACTCGACCCGGCCGGCGTCGCGGTGCTCGGCGACGAACGCGGCGAGCCGCAGATCGAACACCTCAACCTGCTCCCCACCACAGAGGACTGAAATGGGCGACGACCGCATCCGGCGCATCCGCGAAGAAGACGTGGACGCCGTCGTCCAGCTCGTCTACGACCTCGCCGAGTTCGAACGCGCCCCGGACGAATGCCACCTCACACCCGAGCAGCTGCGCACCGCGCTGTTCGGTGAGGCTCCCGGCCTGTTCGGGCACGTCGCCGAGGTCGACGGCGAGATCGTCGGCTACGCGCTCTGGTTCCTCAACTTCTCCACCTGGCGCGGCGTGCACGGCATCTACCTGGAGGACCTCTACGTCCGCCCCGAGCAGCGCGGCTCCGGCCTCGGCAAGGCGCTACTGGCCACTCTCGCGGCGGTCTGCGTCGAGCGCGGCTACGCCCGCCTCGAATGGTCGGTGCTCAACTGGAACCCGGCGCAGGGCTTCTACAAGTCCCTCGGCGCGGTGCCGATGGACGAATGGACCGTCGACCGCCTCACCGACGAGCCCTTGAAGGCCCTCGCCGCCCAGGTTCGGTAGGGGATTGTCCGGCCCCTGATCAGAGGTCCCGCTCCTCGCGTTCGCGACGCGCCGCACGACCCGCGGCGCCGTCGCGCTCGGCGGCCTCCTCTTCGCTCTCGCCGTCCTGCATCCCGAGCGCCCACGCGCGCGAAGGGCGGCGGAACAGCAGCACGATGACGGCGACGCCGATCAGCCCGAGCGGCACTCCCCACAGCGGCTGCCCGGACGGACCCGCGCCGTACCAGCCGACCCCCACCAGGATCAGCGCGACGACCACACCGGGCGAGCGAGCCCACGTCTTCCCCATCGCCAGCCCGACCGCGCAGGCCAGCGTTCCGGCGGCGAGGACGAGGTAGTAGGCGACCTCGGCCAGCAGGTTCTCCGGTCCGGCCTGCCCGTTGACCAGGAGCAGGATCGCGAACACGATCAGGGCGAGCCCCGGCAGCGCGGTGACGGCCCCGGCGAGGCGGACTTCACGGGGCGCGGGCGAGAGCTTGTCTGCGATGGACACGGCGAAACAGCCTTCCAGGCTTCCGGTCACGGCACTCCACCAGGGCGGGTCACCGTACGTGAGCGCTTTCGATCGTATGCCACCCGGTCGGCCGGTTTCCCCGGACCGCCGTATGGGAAGAATTGGAGGCGTCGTCGATGAGCGGGCGGTCGGCCCGGGTGCACTTGTCACGACACGCTGTCATTCACCGGCAGTGAGGAGGGACGCCCGCCACAGGGTCACAAGGTGCTACCTCGAGGACGCACGGCCATTGAGCTTCGCGTCACCTGACGCTCCCCTCTTCGGGCCGAAGAGGCTTACCCTGCGGTATGTGCGTGCCATCCTCGTCGTGAATCCCCAGGCCACCTCGACCACCGCCGGTGGCCGTGACGTGCTGGCGCACGCACTGGCCAGCCAGGTCAAACTCGACGTGGTGGAGACCGACTACCGCGGCCACGCGATGGCCGTCGCCCGGTCCGCCGCCCGTGACGGGATCGACCTGGTGGTCGCCCACGGCGGCGACGGCACGGTCAACGAGGTGGTCAACGGGCTGCTCGCGGACGCCGACGGCGATCCGGCGAAGGTCGGCGACGTCCCCATGCTCGGTGTCGTGCCGGGCGGCTCGGCGAACGTCTTCGCCCGCGCGCTGGGGATCGCGCACGATCCCGTGGAAGCGACCCATCAGCTTCTCAACGCCATCGAGAACGACCGGAGCCGCAAAGTCGGCCTCGGGATCGCCGACGGCCATTGGTTCACCTTCAACGCCGGCCTCGGCTGGGACGCCGACGTCGTCGGCCGGGTGGCCAAGCGACGGGGCAAGCAGACCACCGCCGGGCTCTATCTGAGGGCCGCCGTGGTGTCGCATCTGCGGCCTCCGCTCGGCCGTCCGCCCCTCACGGTCCGGATCCCTGGTGAAGAGCCCACCGAAGTGCTGACCGCTTTCGTGTCGAACACCGATCCGTGGAGTTACCTGGGAGACCGTCCCGTCCACCTCAACCCGGGCAGCTCGTTCGACACCGGACTGGGCCTTTTCGCGTTGAACGGTCTGGGATTGCCCACCGTGTTCAAGCATGTACGGCAGGCATTGCTCACGAAGAGCGACCAACGCGGGCGACGTCTCCTTCGTCACGATGACCTGCCGATGATCCGCATAGACGCTGCTGAACCGGTAAACTTCCAGGTGGACGGCGACCTCGTCGGCCAGCGGAAGAGGGTGGAGTTCTTCAGCGTCCCGGGAGCACTGACGGTAATCGTCTGACGACCGGACCGCTGATCGCCTGCGGCAAAGTACGACCTGCCGCTCATCGACGCAGAACCTCCGCTCACCGCATCGGCCTTCCCTTCGGGAGGCTGTTTCGGAACGAAACCGCAGGTCAGAAGCGTCGCTCGGCCGGGTGAGCTGACTCACCGATCTTCAGAAAACCCTTGTCGAAACGGGTGCTTCGTGAAAGCATTCACAAGCACCCAAAAAAACGACCGCCATGACGACTATGGCGCGGAGTACCGCGCCGTTATGAAGGAGCTCAGAAACATGGACTGGCGCCATGACGCGGCCTGCCGAGACGAGGACCCCGAGCTGTTCTTCCCGGTGGGAACCAGCGGTCCTGCTCTGTCGCAGGTAACTCAGGCGAAATCCGTGTGCCACCGCTGCACCGTCGCTTCCGACTGCCTGGCCTGGGCTTTGGCCAGTGGGCAGGACGCAGGCGTCTGGGGCGGGATGAGCGAGGACGAGCGACGGGCCCTGAAGCGCCGTCGTACGCACATCGGCACGCGTACCTCTGCCTGAGTCTTTCGGACTCAGCACGCTTCATCGTATTACTCACAACTAAGCAAGACCCCAAGCTTCGGGAACTCCCGCGGCGCAATGGCTGTATGGCCGTGCGCCGTGAGGTGACACGTACCCGACTTGAGCTTAACAAGCGAGGCCGACACGCCCTCACGGGGGTATGGCTTCACCGGACTTTTCCCAAGTCCTCCCGCGGAACCGTTACAGGGCCGGCGCCAACTTTCTCTTCGGGCGCCGGCCCTAAAACGTGTCCGGGTAAGACTGTCCACAAGGGATGGTCAAACGCGACAGTCCACTCCGGACGCCGTAGCGACGGGGCTCACAGCCGTCGCGACAACGGGATCCGCAAGGCCGCTTCGGTTCCCGCACGGCGGCCGCCGGTCTCCTCGGATTCCCCGCGCAGTCCGCGGATCGACAGCGAGCCGCGCAGTTCCGACTCCACCAGGGTCCGCACGATCTGCAACCCGAGGCCGTCGCTGCGTTCCAGCGAGAAACCCGAGGGCAGTCCGCGCCCGTTGTCGCGGATGACGACGTCGAGCCAGCGGGCGGAGCGTTCCACCTCGAGTTCGACCTTGCCCGGGCGTCCGCCGGGGAACGCGTGCTCGATGGCGTTCTGGACCAGTTCGGCCAGCACCATCACCAGCGGCGTCGCGATCTCGGCGACGACGACGCCGAACGAGCCCTTGCGCGAAAGCCCGACCTGCGATTCGGCCGTCGCGACCTCGCCGACCATCGGGAGGACGTTGTCGAGCAGTTTGTCGAGATCGACCCGTTCGTCCACCGAGATGGACAACGCCTCGTGCACCATCGCGATCGAAGAGACCCGGCGCACGGACTCGCCGAGCGCGAGCCGCGCCTCCTCGCTGGACGTCCGGCGCGACTGGAGCCGCAGCAGCGCGGCGACGGTCTGGAGGTTGTTCTTCACCCGGTGGTGGATTTCACGGATGGTCGCGTCCTTCGAAAGGAGGGCGCGGTCACGGCGCTTCACCTCGGTGACGTCGCGCACCAGGACGAGCGCGCCCGCGGCCTGCCCGGCGGGGCGCAGCGGCAGCGCACGGAACAGCACGACGGCGCCGCGGCGGGAATCGGCCTCCGTGCGGCTGCTGGGCTTGCCGTCGAGCGCCTCGATGATCCGGTGTGAAACCTCGGTCGCGTCGAACGGGTCACGGATGAGCGAGCGGGTCAGTGGCGCGAGGCGCTGCCCGACGAGGTCGGATTCGTGCCCCATCCGGTGATAGGCCGACAACCCGTTCGGGCTGGCGAAGACCACGGTGCCGGTCGGATCGAGGCGGATGAGGCCGTCGCCGACCCGCGGGCTGGTGTGCGTGTCCGTCTGGTTCCCCGGGCTGGGGAAGGTGCCGTCGACGATCATCTGGCACAGGTCGCCCGCGCTCCCGAGGTAGGCGATTTCGAGCGGGCTCGGCACCCGCGAGGCCGCCAGGTTGGTCTCGCGGCTGAGAACTGCGATCACCGTGCCCGCGAACACCACCGGAATGGCCTCGCGGCGCATCGGCAGGTCGCGATACCAGTGTGGGTCCTCTTCGCGGCAGATCCGCACCTCACGGCTCGCCTTCGCCAGCTGCGGATGCTCGTCGACGGTGAACCGGGAGCCGACGACGTCCTCCGGATGGGCGGTCGGCGCCGTCGTCGGGCGCGCGTGCGCGACGCAGACGTAGTCGCCGCCGTCGGGCTGCAACTCCTCCGAGACGGCGACCCAAAGCAGGAAGTCGGCGAAGGACAGGTCGGCCAGCAGCTGCCATTCGGCGACCACGGTCTGGAGATGATCCGCGGCCTCGCCGGACATGCCGGTGTTCTCCGCGAGCAGATCGGAAAGGGTGGACACGTCCCCATCCAAGCAGGGTGAGGGCCGCATGACACACTGGAGAGGTTGACCCTGGCCCAGCGGTGTCGTATCACCCCGCGAGGGCCACTCGGACGAGGAGTGAAACATGTCGAAGCGCGCCCGCAAGCGTCGCGACCGTAAGAAGAACGGCGCGAACCACGGCAAGAAGCCCAACTCCTGATCATTCGATCAGACACACAAGGCCCCCGCACCGATCCGGTACGGGGGCCTTCGTGTGTCTCGGAGCAGGGTTATTCGAAGGTCTGCTCGATCTTGACCTCGGTGCGTTCGATGGTGATCGCGCCCTTGGTCTGCACGGTCTGGCGGATCGAGGCCCGCAGCCGGGACTTGAGGTCGTCCGGCGCGTGGTCGCCACCGCACTTACGGGCGAGCAGCTGCTTGATGTGCTCGTCGATGCCGTATTCCTCGAGGCACGGCGGGCAGTCCTCGATGTGCTTGCGCAGGGCGGCGTCGCGCTCGGCGCTGCACTCCTTGTCCAGCAGCAGGTAGATGTCGGCGAGAGCTTCCTCGCACCTGACCTTGTCGTCCGCGCCGGCGCAGTAGTCCTCGCTCATCGCCCCGCCACCTCCTGCTGTTTGCCCGCGCGGATGAAGCCCCGCTCGCGGGCGACATCGGCGAGCAGGTCACGGAGCTGGGCGCGGCCGCGGTGCAGCCGGGACATCACGGTGCCGATGGGCGTGTCCATGATCTCGGCGATCTCCTTGTACGCGAAACCTTCGACATCGGCGAGGTAGACCGCGAGGCGGAACTCCTCGGGCAGCTTCTGCAGCGCTTCCTTGACGTCGGCGTCGGGCAGGTTGTCCATCGCCTCGACCTCGGCCGAGCGCAGCCCGCTGGAGGTGTGACTCTCCGCCTTGGCGATCTGCCAGTCGGTGATCTCCTCGGTGGGCTGCTGCACCGGCTGGCGCTGACGCTTGCGATAGCCGTTGATGTAGGTGTTCGTGAGGATGCGGTACATCCACGCCTTGAGGTTCGTACCCGCCTTGAAGGACGCGAAGGCCGCGTACGCCTTCAGATACGTCTCCTGGACGAGGTCCTCGGCGTCGGCGGGATTCCGGGTCATCCGCATGGCGGCCGAGTACAGCTGGTCGAGCAGGGGCATCGCGTCCCGCTCGAAGCGCTCGGCCCGCGCGGCCGCCTCTTCGGCGTCCGTGCCCGTGTCCGGCGCGGGATTCTGCGTGCTCGGCAAACCGTTCCCTTCTCGATCGGCGTCGATGCGCTTGTGCGCATGAGACGACGACGAGTTTACGCGCGGACGGATCACCTGGCCGCCCGGCGTGCGCGGGATCAGGATTCGGGGAGCTTCGAGTGTGGTGGACACGTCCCTTCCAACAGTGCGGCCCAGCCGGGCATTCCCGGCGCGCTCGTAGACTCCGCCCATGGCAGGCAAGGGAACCCCGGCGACGGCGCTGCTGGCGAAGCAGAAAGTGACGCACGTGCTGCACGCCTACGACCACGACCCGCGGGCGGAGTCGTACGGCCTCGAAGCCGTCGAAGCGCTGGGGCTCGACCCCGCGCGCGTCTTCAAGACACTGGTCGCCGAGGTCGACGGGAAACTGACCGTCGGCGTGGTCCCGGTCACCGGTCAGCTGGATCTGAAGGCGCTGGCGGCCGCCGTGGGCGGAAAGAAGGCGAAGATGGCCGACCCCTCCGCCGCGCAGCGCGCGACGGGATACGTGCTCGGCGGGATCTCGCCGCTCGGGCACCGGAGCAGGCTGCCGGTGGTGATCGACGCCTCGGCGGAGAAGTTCGAGACCGTGCACTGCTCGGCCGGACGCCGCGGCCTGGAGGTCGAACTCGCGCCCGGCGACCTGGTGCGGCTCACCGGTGCCGTCGTCGCCCCGATCGCCGGCTGACCCGCAACTAGTCACCTACTTGCGATGGTCGCTCACGCGCCTGCCGCAAGTAGGTGACTAATTGCGGGGGGTCGGTTCACTCTCGCGAGGGAGGCGGGTCGGTCCGCAGCGGGAAGATCACGCGGTCGCGCTCGGGAATCGTCATCGGCAAGCGAACGACGATTCCTGGGAGCGACGAAATGACCGAGACCGTGCCCGGCGTACCGAGATGGGCGCACCTCGCCGCCCACGCCACGCTACTGGTGACGTTGCCGTCCGGGCTGTGGCGGATCGCGATGGGGCTCGGCCTCCCGGTCGGGTTCACCACGCAGGGGCTGGCGGAGTTCGGCATCCCCGGCTGGGGCACGGCCTACGTCTTCGGCCTGAGCTTCCTCTCCGAAGCCCTCGCGTTCCTCACCCTCGGTCTCGTCCGGCCGTGGGGTGAGGTGTGGCCGCGCTGGATACCGGGGCTGCGCGGCCGTCCGATCCCGCCGCTCGCCGCGATCGTCCCGGCGGCCGCGGGCGCGATCGCACTGACCGCGATCGGTGTCCAGGGCCTGCTCGGCTGGGCGGAGGCCGGTTCTTCGTTGGCGCAAGGGGGCTGGGAGAACTCGCCGGTCTACGGCGCCGTCATGGCCGCCTGTTACGCGCCGCTCCTGCTCTGGGGACCGCTACTGGCCGCGGTCACCGTGCACTACGCCCGGCGACGGCTCTCAGGCAAGCGGCCGCAGCACGCGCTCCAGCCACTCGGCGGCCGCGCGTGACACGCCTTCCAGGTCCGCGCTGAGGTTGTGGTCGCCCTTGAGGACCACGATCTCGTGATGCGGGCCCGCCTTGGGCAGGCCGAACGGGTCACGCTCGCCCTGCACCACGAGCGTCGGGACCTCGACGGCGTCCAACTCGCCCTGCCGGGACTTCTCCGGCTTCCCCGGCGGATGCTCGGGGAAGGCCAGGCACAGCACCGCCACCGCCTGTCCCGCCGCGGCGGTCCGGCAGGCGACGCGGGCCCCGGAGGACCGGCCGCCGAAGACGATCGGGAGATCGTCGAAGTGCGCGGAGATCTCGTCGGCCACGGTGAGCCAGGCGGTGTCGAGCTGGGTGGCGGGTGCGGGAGCGCGGCGGCCCGCCACCCGGTACGGCTGTTCGACGAGCGCGACATGGACACCGGCCGCCTGTGCCGCCCGGGTGACCGCGACCAGGTCCTTCGCGCCGATCCCGCCGCCGGCGCCGTGCCCGAGCATCAGCACCGCGATGCCTTCCTCGGCACAGTGCAGCTCGGCCCGCGCGGGGCCGTAGGTGGTGTCGATCTCCAGTTTCGTCATGACTTCGGCACGTCGAAGAGCGCGCTCTCGGCGGCGGGTTCGACGCGGTCCAGCAGCTGCGGGCCGTTGTTGCGGACGTTGTTGACCAGGCTGGACACCGGCCGCAGCTCGATCGTGTCGACCAGGTTCCCGGCGGGCGGGACGAGCAGGTCGGTGACGTCGGTCCGGTCGGGGTCGAGCCAGGTGTCCCACTTCTCGCGCGGCATCAGCAGCGGCATGCGGTGGTGGATGTCGGTGAGCCTGCCGACCGAGTCCGTGGTGATCACGGAGAAGGTGATCAGCGGATCGGCTTCCTTGTCGTCCTTCGGCCGCCAGGTCTCCCAGATACCGGCGAAGGCGAGCGAACCGTCGTCCGGTCCGGTCATGAAGAAGGGCTGCTTCTCCTTGCCGTCACGCCGCCACTCGTACCAGCCGTCGGCGGGGACGAGGCAACGCCGCGCGGAGACCGCCTTCTTGAACGACGGCTTCTCCTTGGCCGTCTCGGCACGCGTGTTGATCATCTTCGAGCCGACTCCGGGGTCCTTCGCCCAGAACGGGACCAGTCCCCAGCGCATCATCCGCAGCGACCGGACGGCGGGCTCGTCCTCGAGCACCGCGCCGTCGGCGTCCCGCGGATGCCGCTGCACCACGGTGGGGACGTCCTTGGTCGGCGCCACGTTGTGATCGGTCCGGATCCGGCCCTCGGTCAGATCCACCGCGGCGAACTCGTCGATCAGCGCCGCGGGATCCTTGGTGGCGGCATAGCGCCCGCACATGCGAAAACCTCCCTGATCGACCGTCATCGTTACACGCCGGCCGGACGATGGCGAGCAGCATGGGATCATTGTTCCGCGGTGTTCGAAGAGCAGGAGGCGGTTTGGCTGGCAAGGACTGGCGCAGGCTGGACGAAACCGACGTGCGGATCCGTCCCGGCAAGGGCACCAGGCCGCGCAGCAAACGCCGTCCCGAGCACGCCGACGCCTCCACGGCGATGGTCATCGGCAAGGACCGCGGGCGCTGGACCTGCGCGATCGACTCGGATCCGGAGCGCGTCGTCACCGCGATGCGGGCCCGCGAGATGGGCCGGGTCTCGGTCGTCGTCGGCGACACCGTCGGCATCGTCGGTGACGTGAGCGGCAAGCCGGACACGCTCGCCCGAATCATCCGGGTGGACGAACGTTCCAGTGTGCTGCGCCGGACGGCGGACGACACAGATCCCTTCGAACGGGTGGTCGTCGCCAACGCCGAGCAGTTGCTGATCGTCACCGCGCTGGCCGATCCCCCGCCGCGCACCGGGTTCATCGACCGTTGCCTCGTCGCCTGCTACGCGGGCGGCCTCGAACCTGTCCTGTGCCTCACGAAGGCCGACCTCGCGAGCCCGGACGAACTCCTCGCCGGCTACGCGGGTCTCGACATCCCGGCCGTGGTCACCCGGCACGACGAGCATCCGGAGGAACTGACCGGGCGGCTCAAGGACCGGGTCACCGCGCTGGTCGGGCATTCGGGCGTCGGGAAGTCCACTTTGGTCAACCGGCTGGTGCCGGACGCCGGTCTGGCGACCGGCGTGGTCAGCGCGGTCGGCAAGGGCAGGCACACGTCCGTCGCGGCGGTCGCGCTCCCCCTTCCCGGCGGCGGCTGGGTGGTCGACACGCCGGGCATCCGCTCCTTCGGGCTCGCGCACGTGACCGCCGACGACATCGTGCTCGCCTTCGAGGAGTTCGCCGAGGCCGCCGAGGAGTGCCCCTCCGGCTGCGGCCACCTCGGGCCGCCTTCGGATCCCGACTGCGCGCTCGACGACGTGGTCACCGACGGTCACGCCAGCCCCGAGCGACTGGGCTCATTGCGCCGACTTTTGGGCTCCCGAGCTGGGCATGACGACGATCGGTAACTAAATCCGGCCTGGCGCGATAACCCATTCGGATTAGATCAACTTTTTCTGAGGGGTCCACTTGAAGCGCGTAATCACGCTCGCCGCCATCACCACGGCCGCCGTCCTGGCGCTGTCCGCCTGCGGTGGCGAGAAGCAGCCCGGCGCGGCTGCCCCCGCTCCTTCCGAAGCGAAGAGCATGCTTTCGTCACCGCTGGGCGACGCGGTCCAGCTGGCCGCTCTCACCAAGGAGAGCACGACGAAGGCCAAGTCGTCGAAGGTCTCCATGGAGGCTTCCTCCGGCGGCCAGACCATGACCGTGACCGGTCAGGGCCTGTACGACGGCGAGAACAGCAAGTTCTCGATGTCGATGGACAGCGACGGCAAGAAGATGGACATCCTGTTCGTCGACAAGGCGCTGTACTTCAAGCTCGACGCCGCCGACAAGGCGGAGATGAAGACCGACAAGGAGTACGTGAAGGTCTCGGCCGACGGCCAGGACCCGATGTCGCAGCTGCTCGGCAAGATGATGTCGAAGGCCGTCAAGGACAGCGACCCGTCCCGCACCCTGGAGCAGGTCGCGAAGGCCGGGAAGATCACGAAGTCGGACCAGGTCCAGCTGAACGGTGAGCTGACCAACCACTACCTCATCGACATCGAGGTCGAGAAGGCGATCGCGCTCGTCGTCGGCGAGGCCGGTGTGCCGCTCCCGCCCGAGGCGCAGAAGCAGATCGACGCGAAGCTCAAGGGCAAGAACGTCACCATCCCCACCGAGCTGTGGCTCAACGCCGACAACCTGCCGCTGCAGGTCACCATGGACCAGACCGCGTTCATGAAGGCGCTGGGCGCTCCCGGTGAGGGCTCGGCGAAGGCCACGATCAAGTACACCGACTGGGGTACGCCGATCACCGTCACCGCCCCGCCCGCCGACCAGGTCGGCGACCTGGCGGAGATCATGAAGAAGGCCGGCGGCCGGTAACCGGTCAGCTGCTCGCACGTGAAGGCCCCCTTCCCTCGGTTCAGCCGAGGGAAGGGGGCCTTCACGCGTACCCCGACATTCGGACGGTGGAAATTCACGCGACAGGCACTACGGTGGTGGTACAGACCATTCACCCGAGGGAGTCCTATGCGTGCCACCGGATTCGCCGTCGTCTGTACCGCTCTCCTGCTGCTGGGCGGCTGTTCCGGTGGAGAGGAACCGGCGGCGCCACCGGCGCGGGACGCGGCGCAGCTGGCTTCGGCCGCCGCCGCGGGCACCCAGAAGGCCCGTTCGTCCAAGGTCGCGCTCGAGACCACCGCGGAGGACGGCCGCAAGGTCGTCGTCACCAGTTCCGGGCTCTACGAGGGCCCGAACAGCAAATTCTCCATGGTCGCCGAGATCGCCGGTGAGAAACGGGACCTGATCTTCGCCGACGGTGTCCTCTACTACCACCTGTCGGACGCCCAGCTCCAGGAGAACAAGACCGGCAAGGAATGGGTCAAGATCACCGCCGACGGCAAGGACGCGCTCTCCGCGGCCAACGGCGCGGTGATGACGAAGGTCGTCGAGACGATGGATCCGACCCGCACGATCGACCGGATCGCGAAATCGGGCAAGGTCACCAAGTCCGGACCCGCCGACGTGAACGGCACGGCCGCCACGCACTACGTCCTCGATCTCGGCGGCGCCCCCGCCGAGGTGTGGCTGGACGCCGAGCAGCGTCCGGTGCAGGTCAGCGTCGACAAGGCCACGGTGAAGTACGAGAGCTGGGCTTCGGACGTGGTGATCATCGCGCCGCCGCCCGAGGCGGTCGGCGACAGCCGCTGAGCCGTTCCCCCGATCGGGGCGCGGTCCGCCGCTGTGTTTCGCTGGGGTGCCCGCACTGTGAAAGCAGGTCCTCATGCGAAGAACGGCTCTGTCGACCGTCGTGCTCGTACTCGGCACGCTGCTCGGCGCGTGCGACAGCCAGACCGTCTCGTTCGCCGACGCCCGCGCGCTCGCCGACGGGGCCATGTCCGCCATGGACGGCAAGGCGGCGAAGTTCGCCACGGACGTCACGGCGGGCACGATGCGGTCGAAGAGCCAGGGGCAGGCGCGGGTCGCGGGGACGGGCACCGCACTGGCCATGACCACGGACTTCCTCGGCGAGGCGCTCGAACTCCGGCTGGTCGGCAAGACCGTCTTCGCCAAGGTTCCCGAGGCCGCCCGTGAGGACGTTCCCGGCGGAAAGTCCTGGGTCAAGGTGTCCCCCGACGGCGCGGACCCGTTCTCGCAGGTCGCCGGCGGCAGCATCGACCAGCTGGCCAAGCAGAACGATCCGGCCCGCGCGCTCGACCAGGTCCGGCGGGCGGGCACGCTCACCGAATCGGGACACGTCGAACTCGACGGCGTGTCCGCCGAGCGCTACCGGCTCGACGTCGACATGGCCGCGCTGGGCGGCGACCTGCCCGCCGGGTTGTCGGCGGAGGCCGTCGGCGAGCTGCACGGCAAGCTCGGGAAGATCCCCATGGAGGTCTGGCTCGACGACGCGCACCAGCCGCTGCAGATCGTGCTCGACCTCGCCCCCGTCCTCGCCGCTTCCGGCGTCCCGGACAGCGCGATGGCCCGGATCGTCGCCCGCTACCGCGAATGGGGCACACAGGCCGACATCCAGGCGCCGCCGCCGGAGGAGATCGGGGAGATCCCCGCGGGCTGACCCTGTCACGTTCCCCGGACCCGTCTCGTCCCCCTGGTGAAGTCGACAGGAGGAATGAACATGCGCGTGATGGTGATCGGGGCGACCGGGGTGCTGGGACGTCCGCTGGTGCGTCGGCTGCTGGCCGAAGGCCACGAGGTGAGCGGGCTGGCCCGCGGTGTGGACCGCGTCGCGGCGGTGCGGGAGACCGGGGCGAAACCGGTGCAGGGTTCGCTGTTCGACGTCGATTCGCTGGCAGGCGCGCTGAACGGGCACGACGCGGTGGTGAACGTCGCGACGCGGATCCCGGACGCGCGCCACGCGATGACGTTGTCCGGGTGGGCCGAGAACGACCGGGTGCGGATCAACGGCAGCCGGACCCTCGCCGACGCCGCCCGACGGGTCGACGAGCTGGGAATCGTGGTGCAGGAAGGGATTTCGTTCGTCTACGCCGACGGCGGCGACGAAGAGCTGGACGAGGACGCGCCTCTCGCGCTGCGCGGCAACATCGCGTCTTCGACGGTGGCGCACGCGAACATCGCGGAACTGGCGGACGAGGGCCGCACCGCGATCCGGCTGCGGATCGGGCTACTGGTCGGAGACGACGCGATGACCACGACGATGCTGGCGGCCGCGCGCCGCGGCTCGCCGCTGATCTTCGGCCGCCGGACCGACTGGACCGCGCCGATCCACCCGGACGACGCGGCGGCCGGGGCGATCGCGGCGCTGCGGGCACCGAGCGGCGTCTACAACCTGGCCGCGGATCCGGTGCGGAAGCAGCAACTCGGCGAGGCGATGGCCGTCGCGGCCGGTGTCCGGCGGCCGCACGCGGTGCCGAAGTGGCTGGCGAACCGGCTGGGCCTGATGTCGGTGCTGGCGCGTTCGCAGCGGGTCGTCTCGGCCCGGCTCACCGAAGCGACCGGCTGGCGGCCCGAACGCCCCGTGCCCGGCCCGTCCTGGTTCTGACGCGTTTCGTCCTCTGAATGCGGTAGTTGCCCGTGCAAGGACCGCGTTCAGAGGACGAAACGCAGACGGGCTACAGGAGTTCCAGCAGGAACGGGAGCTCTTGGGGCGCGTACCAGGCGAGTTCGTGGTCTTCGGCGTCGCCGAGGGTGAACTCCGCGTCGGGGTCGCCGAGGTCGGCCTGGTCGATCACCGCGGCGGCGGCCCGCACCGACTCCGCGGCCTCCGCGGCGTCGACGTGGATCGCGGCGATGTCGGCGATCTTCACCGGCCCGGACAGGCGGACGACGGCGGCGTCGAGGTCCGGGCGCAGCGTGACCTCCTCGACGTCGGCCGAGATCACCACCCGCCGCGGCTCGGGCTTCTCCTCGGCCTCGATCAGCCGGAGCGACGCCCTGGCGGCGTCGAGCAGCGCGGCGTACTCGAGTTCTTCGTCGGATCCGCTGGCGTAGGACTCCCGCAGCGCCGGGGTCAGCGCGAATCCCGTGCCGCTGCGTGCCCGGAACTCTCCCGAGGTTTCGAGCTCACGGAGCATCGCGATCGTCGCCGGTAGATAGACCCTCACCAGTGCGCACCCTTCAGCTCTTCCAACGATTCCTCGATCATCCCGGCGAGCAGGTCCACATCGGACACGGCCTTGCGGTCGCCGTTCAGTCCGAAGTAGACACCCCCGTGATACGAGGTGACCCCGATCGCCAGCGCCTGATTGCGCACCAGCGGCATGACCGGGAACATCTCCACCATCTTCGCCTGTCCCGCGTAGAGCGGCACCTGCGGGCCCGGCGAGTTCGTGATCAGCACATTGAAGATGCGCCCCGACATCGACCCGGCCGTCCGCGCGCCCAGCGAATGCAGCGTCGCCGGCGCGAAGCCGCCGACCGTCAGCAGCCCGCGCGCGGCGACCGAACGGCCGGAGTCGAGGTGGTCCGCCATCGCGTGGCCGATGTGCTGCAACCGCAGGACCGCGTTCGGCTCGCCGACCGGGAGATCCACCAGATAGGCGTCGACCTGGTTCCCGACCAGGGCCGGCGTCGAGTATTCGGCCGTCTCGGCGTCGCGGACGGCCATCGGCACCAGCGCGCG
Source organism: Amycolatopsis sp. NPDC052450 (assembly GCF_044547565.1). NCBI lineage: Bacteria > Bacillati > Actinomycetota > Actinomycetes > Pseudonocardiales > Pseudonocardiaceae > Amycolatopsis > Amycolatopsis sp. NPDC052450. The sequence continues at coordinate 30,764 of NZ_JBIUAQ010000025.1, forward strand.
CACGGTGGTCGTCGCGGTCAGGTTCGAACCGCGCGAGAGCAGCCATTCCCGCAGCGCGCCGGTGATCGCGGCGAGCACCACGTCGTTGACCGTGCCTCCGTGGTCCGCGCGGACCTTGCGGAAATCCTCCAGCCGCGTGCGGACCACGGCGAACATGCGGCCGCCGGAGGTGCGGACGTTGAGCGGCCCGGACGGCGCCGGATGCACCATCGTCTTCAGCGCCGACGCGACGTCACCGACCGTTTCGGTGACCTTGCCCGCCATCGCGGTGGCGTCGTGGGCGATGGACCGGACGTTCTCCACCAGCTCCGTCGGCCGCTGCACGGTCTCGGCGACCGCGTCGAGGATCAGCTGGGTCCGGCTCGGTTCCCGGCGCGGATGCCAGTTGTCGTCGAACGGTTCCGGCTCCTGCGGGGTGGCGTCGAGGATCAGCTGGCCGAGCTCGATGGTCCCGAGCCCGTCCACGACCGACTGATGCGTTTTGGTCACCAGCGCGACGCGATCCCCCGCGAGCCCCTCGACGAAGTACGCCTCCCAAAGCGGCCTTCCCGGGTCGAGGCGCCTCGACATCAGCCGCGCCACGAGATCGAACAGCTGGCCGTCGGAACCCGGCTGCGGCAGCGCGGACCGGCGGACGTGGTAGTTCAGGTCGAAGTCGACGTCGTCGACCCACACCGGCCGCGCGAGATGCCCCGGCACCTCCAGCACCCGCTGCCGGTAGCGCGGCAGGAACGCCAGCCGCTGCCCGATGAGGTCGAGCAGCTGCTCGTGGGTGAAGCCGTCGCGCGGTCGCTCGAAGACCGCCACACCGCCGACGTGCATGGGGGTCGAGTGGTCTTCCACGTACAGGAACGAGGCGTCGAGCGCGGAGAGGCGGTCGGGCATGGGCCGATCCTTACATAGTGGGACACTCGCCGGTGTGGGTGATGAGTCGGTGATCTCGCCGAAGGACCGGTTCCTGACGGTGTACGGGCGCAAACCGGTGCTCGAGGCGTTGGACGACGCGGCGCTCGAGGTGGACAAGGTGATTCTCGCCGACACCGTGCGCGGGCCGAACGCCGCCGAGATCGAGCGTGCCGCCAAGGCCGCCGGGGTGCCGGTGCAGCGGGCGAGCGCGCACCGCGTCAAGGTGCTGGCCGGCAACGGCAAACAGGACCAAGGGGTGCTGGCCGACGTCGTCGCCCCGCGAATGCGGTCGCTGCACGCGGCCCTTTCCGACGGCAGGCCGCCGTCGCGGGTGCTGCTGCTCGACGGCATCACCACCCCGGCGAACGTCGGGATGATCCTGCGCACGGCGACCGCCGCCGGGCTGGAAGGGGTCGTGGTGCCGCGGCGCGGGGTCGCCGCCCTCGACCCGATGGTGGTCAAGGCTTCGGCCGGGGTCGCGTTCCGCGCGCCGGTGCTGCGATGCGGCAGCGCGCGCGAAGCGGCCGAAATGCTCACCGAAGCCGGGTACGGCATCTACGCGCTGGGCGCTTCGGCGCGCAGTTCGGTGTTCGACGTCGAGCTGCCGCAGCGCGCGGCCTTCGTCCTGGGCGGGGAGACGAACGGGGTCGGCGCCGAGGTCGGCGAACTGGTGACCGAATGGGTGTCGATCCCGATGCCCGGCGAGGTCGAGTCGCTCAACGTCTCGGCCGCCGCCGCGGTGCTGTCCTTCGAGCTGGTGCGCCGGTCTACGGCTTCGGGAACAAAGCGCTGAGCTCGCTCAGCGTCTCCTCGACCGACGTGTGGTGCACTCCCGCCATCCCGGCCGACACCGCGGCGCGGACGTTGTGCGCCGCGTCGTCGACGAACACGCACCGGTCGGCCGGCAGGTCGAGCAACCCCGCCGTGAGCAGGTAGACCTCGCGTTCGGGTTTGGCCACACCGACCTCGCCGGAGAAGACGAGCGCGTCGAAGAACGGGGCGAGCGACCGCTTGGCCTCGTCCGACGCGCCGGGGGCGTTCGACAGCAAGGCCGTTTTGATACCGCGCCCCCTGGCCGCCCGCAGATAGGCGTACAGCTCGTCCGCGCCGTCGTCCGTGAGCACTCCGACGTAGTCGATGACCAGCCCTTTCAGCACCGGCCCACCGTACACAAGCGATCACCGCACGGTTCATCCTCTCGGGCGGTCCCTGTCGCCGGTCGGCCCGCCGCCGGTCCCTTACTTGCTGGGCGTGGCCGAGGGGGCCGCGGAGGGGGACTGTCTGATGGGTTCGTACGTACTGAGACGGCTTGAGCCATTCGAACCGCCGTACCGGCTCGCCGGCAGGCCGGGCAGGGCGGTGCACCGGGTGGCGCCGCCGGACAACCAGCTCGTACTCGATCTGCCGCTGTCCGGCGAAAAGATCGTGGAGGTACCGGAGCCACGGCCCGGCACCCCGGACAGGCGGCAGATCGGCAGGCTGCTGACCACCATCCTCGAAGCCTGCGACGGACGCCGTCCGGCGGTCCAGGTGCGGCCGATCCTCGACCCCGCGCTTCACAGCGCGCTGCTCGACCGGGGCCGGCGCCGTCCACCGGGCGGCTACCGGCCGAAATCGATCCACCTGTGCCATCCCGCGGACGGCGTCATCGAGGCCTGCGCGACCGTCGAGCAGAACGACCGCTGTCTCGCCTTGGCGGCCCGCTTCGAGCGGACGCCGTCGGGCTGGGTGTGCACCCGCTTCCACCTGCTGAAGCCGCCGCGCCGGGTCTCCGCGCTCGCGGCCTGATGCGCGTCAAGGCCCCCTTCCCTCGGTCGAGCCGAGGGAAGGGGGCCTTGACGCGCTTGGATGCTTTAGCGGCGCGGGCCCTTCTTGCCCTTCTTCTGGGAGGCGCGCTGCGCGGCACGACGCTCCCGGCGGGTTCCGCTCTGGTCACCGGCGTCGCTCGCGCCACCGTCCGAATGCGACTCGACGCCGCCGTCCTCGGACGGGCCCGACATGGTCAGCCCGGACTGCGAACCGCCACCGAGTCCCTTGCCCCGCAAGGCGGACGGCACGGATTCGGTGTCGGTCGCCGGACCCTGCGGCGGCGTCGGACGGGCGTGCCGTCCGTCGCCGTTGGCGGCCTGGCCGTTCCCGGAGCCGACACCGGCGGGCAGCGCGGACGCGGACTCCGGCGACGGCGTGGCGGGTTCGGCCTGCTCGACCTGGAGATTGAACAGGAAGCCGACGGCCTCCTCCTTCAGCGACTCCAGCATCGCGCGGAACATGTCGTAGCCCTCGCGCTGGTACTCGATGACCGGGTCGCGCTGGGCAAGGGCCCGCATGCCGATGCCCTCCTTGAGATAGTCCATCTCGTAGAGGTGCTCACGCCACTTGCGGTCGAGCACGGTGAGCATCACCTGGCGTTCCAGGCTGCGCATCGCGCCTTCGCCGACCTTGGCGTCGATCTCGGCCTCACGCTCGTCGTACGCGCGGTGGGCGTCTTCGAGCAGCGCCTGACGCAGACCGTCGGCGTCGAGGTCGTCGTCCTCGGTGAGCTCTTCCCAGGTGACCTTGACCGGGTACAGCGTCTTCAGCGCCGTCCACAGCTTCTCGTGGTCCCAGTCCTCGGCGTAACCCGAAGAGGTCTCTTCGGTGACGTACGCGTTGATGACGTCGACCAGCATGTGCTCGATCTGCTCGCGAAGATCCTCGCCCTCGAGGACGCGCAGCCGCTCGGCGTAGATCACCTTGCGCTGCTCGTTCATGACCTCGTCGTACTTGAGGACGTTCTTGCGGATCTCCATGTTCTGCTGCTCGACCTGCGTCTGCGCGCTCTTGATCGCCTTGGAGACCATCTTGTGCTCGATCGGCACGTCGTCCGGCAGCCGCATGGTGGTCATGACCCGCTCGACCATCGTCGCGTTGAAGCGGCGCATGAGCTCGTCGCCCAGCGACAGGTAGAACCGGGACTCGCCCGGGTCGCCCTGACGGCCGGAACGACCGCGGAGCTGGTTGTCGATGCGGCGGGACTCGTGCCGCTCGGTGCCGAGCACGTACAGGCCGCCTGCCTCGCGGACCTCCTCGGCCTCGGCCTTGGTCTCCGCCTGGATCTCTTCGAGCACCTTCGGCCAGGCGGCCTCGTACTCCTCGGAGTGCTCCACCGGGTCGAGACCGCGGGCGCGCAGCACCTCGTCGGCGATGATGTCCGGGTTGCCGCCGAGCACGATGTCGGTACCGCGGCCCGCCATGTTGGTGGCGACGGTGACCGCGCCCTTGCGCCCCGCGCGGGCGACGATCAGCGCCTCCCGGTCGTGGTGCTTGGCGTTGAGGACCTCGTGCGGGACACCCAGCTTGAGCAGCAGCTTCGACAGGTGCTCGGACTTCTCGACACTCGTGGTGCCGACCAGCACCGGCTGGCCCTTCTCGTGCCGCTCGGCGATGTCCTCGGCGACGGCCTCGAACTTGGCCTGCTCGGTCTTGTAGATCAGGTCGGCCTGGTCTGCGCGGACCATCGGCTTGTTGGTCGGGATCGGCACCACACCCAGCTTGTAGGTCTGGTGGAACTCGGCCGCCTCGGTCTCGGCGGTACCGGTCATGCCCGACAGCTTGTCGTAGAGCCGGAAGTAGTTCTGCAGCGTGATCGTGGCGAGCGTCTGGTTCTCGGCCTTGATCTCGACGCCTTCCTTGGCCTCGATCGCCTGGTGCATGCCCTCGTTGTAGCGGCGGCCGTGCAGGATGCGGCCGGTGAACTCGTCGACGATGAGGACTTCGCCGTCACGGACGATGTAGTCCTTGTCGCGCTTGTAGAGCTCCTTGACCTTCAGCGCGTTGTTCAGGTAGCCGACGAGCGGCGTGTTCGCGGCCTCGTAGAGGTTGTCGATGCCGAGCTGGTCCTCGACGAACGCGACACCCTTCTCGGTGACACCGACGGTGCGCTTGCGGATGTCCACCTCGTAGTGGATGTCCGGCTTCATCAGCGGGGTCATGCGGGCGAACTCGACGTACCAGCGCGACGACTGGTCGGCCGGGCCGGAGATGATCAGCGGCGTCCTGGCCTCGTCGATGAGGATGGAGTCCACCTCGTCGACGATCGCGAAGTTGTGGCCGCGCTGCACGCAGTCTTCGAGGCTCCACGCCATGTTGTCGCGGAGGTAGTCGAAGCCGAACTCGTTGTTCGTACCGTGCGTGATGTCGGCGGCGTACTGCTGGCGGCGGACCTCGGGCGTCTGGTCGGCCAGGATGATGCCGACATCGAGGCCGAGGAAGCGGTGGATACGGCCCATCCACTCGGCGTCACGTTTGGCGAGGTAGTCGTTCACCGTGATGACGTGCACGCCTTTGCCGGACAGCCCGTTCAGGTACGCGGGAAGCACCTGGGTCAGGGTCTTGCCCTCACCGGTCTTCATCTCGGAGACCTGGCCGAGGTGCAGCGCGGCGCCGCCCATCAGCTGGACGTCGTAGGGCCGCTGGCCGAGCACGCGCCAGGCCGCCTCCCTCGCCACCGCGAAGGCCTCCGGCAGGAGGTCGTCGAGGGACTCGCCGTCCGCGTGCCGTTTACGGAACTCGTCGGTCTTGGCCCGCAACGCGGTGTCCGAAAGTTCCTTGACGTCGTCTTCGAGGGTGTTGATGTGATCGGCGATGTGTCGCAGCCGCTTCACCATTTTGCCCTCGCCCGCGCGGAGCAGGCGGTTCAGCACCATCCGGTCGACCTCACTAGCTGATTGTGATCGCACCCGAGCCGGTCCCGGGCAATCTCGTACGCGGTGGTGCCGGGTAACGCACCACCGTCCGACCCCATCGTAGGGAACACCTCGGTGTTCGCGCACGCACCGTCGGTCGGTACCTGACCGGGCGGGGGCGTATCCCGCCTGATCCGGACACGACGGCGGCCCGCACGGGACACGTGCGGGCCGCCGTCATGGACGTAGGGGCCGGCTAACTCAGCCGGATGACGCCGTAGTCGAAGCCTCGCCTCCGGTAGACGACGCTCGGGCACCCGGCGTCGGAGTCGTTGAACAGATAGAAGTCGTGACCGACCAGTTCCATCTCATAGAGAGCCTGGTCGACCGTCATGGGCTCCGCGTCGTGTTTCTTCTCGCGGACGACGCGACCGGGCTGGTGTTCGGTCACCCCGTCATCCCAGCGCTGCTGGGGCATCTCGAACTCTTCACCGCTCTCGACAGCGAAACCGTTGGCCAGGGGTTCGGCCTCGGGCGCTTCGAGTACAGCGGTTCCCGCCAGATGCCGGGTGTCGGTGGTCATACCACCGGCGGCCGCCATCGAGGTCGCCTCGGCGACGGATTCCGGGCGGCTGCGGCCGTAGTGCACGCGCCGGCGGTCGTGTGTCTTCCGCAACCTGTTCTCAAGCTTGTTCAGTGCGGAATCCAGCGCTGCGTAGAAGTCGCCGGCACACGCTTCGGCGCGTACGGCGGGGCCTCGGCCCTTCCCGGTGATTTCGACGCGCTGGCAGTTCTTCGACTGCCGGCGATTGGGCTCGTGGAAGAGCTCCACGTCGTAACGGATGACCTTCTTGTCGTAGCGCTCTAGCCGGGCCAGCTTTTCGCTGACAAGTGCCCGATAGTGGTCGGGCACCTCCACGTTGCGGCCCTTAACGACGATGTCCATACACGACCTCCCTCGCTGAAATGACTGCGAGCTGTAGATGTGTTCACTAGGGCGCCGGTAATGCGGGGACGAAGCCCGGATCGCGGGCGATGAGGGAACTCGGCATACGGTCACGACGTCTCGTGTCGGATGTCCGAGCGCGGACTCAGCGCGGCTCCGGCGCCAGGGACATGGGCTGGTCACCTCCCTGCCTGCCGGGATTGCTGATAGCGCTGCACGTTAGCTCTAACACGCCGCGAGCAACAGCCCCCGAGCCGGGGGATATCAGGACGTGAGACCTCGTCACCGCATGCGACGGCGAGGGTGCGGCCAGCGGGACAATCCGGCCTGTCGGGCGTCGTCCCCGTGATTTGTTTTCACGCGGACGGCGCAAGCCTTCGGACAGGAAAAAGCCGAGGGTGACGCTCCCGGGGGAAACCGCCGCCACCCCGGTGGAGTGGCGGGCCGTTGGAGTGTTCCCCGGAAGGTCCCTCATATCCCGTCAACGCCCATGTACCCATTCGCGTTCCCGATCATTCATCACTCTTGTAGGTGACGTCCCGATCACCCGGTGGCGGCCAGTGCGACCACCGCGGAAACATGAATTCCGTTTACCCCCAAAAGGCGCGCACAAGCGGCGACGGTCGCTCCGGTTGTGATCACGTCGTCAAGAAGTACGACCTCCTTCGGACAGTCCCCACGGAGGAGGCGAATGCGGCCGTCGAGGTTCGCCGCCCGCTCGGCACGGGTGAGCCCGACGGCGTCGCGGACCCCGGCCCCGAGCCTGAGGACCGGTGCCACTGTCACTGATTTCCCTTTGCTCGCATGCACTTTCGCGCATTCTTCGGCGACACGCTGGACGTGCGGTCCACCTCGGACTCGCGAGGCGTGCCGTCTCGACGGGACAGGAACGAGACAAGGGCCTCGTGGCTCGCCTGGCAGCTGCTCCAGGACGTCGGCGACCGCCCGCCCGAGAGACGGCGCGAGGTCGCGGCGGCCGCGTTCCTTGTAGGCGAGGATCAGGCGGCGGGCTTCGTCGGCGTACCGGGCCAGTGCGTAGACGGGCACGAGACCGGCCGTCGGGCCTCGGGTGATCTCGCTGAGCGAACCCCAGACGGCCTGACAGGTCGCGCAACAGGGCGCGCCCGGCACTCCGCAGGACGCGCAGCGGGCGGGAATGAGGAGATCGAGGATTTTGGACATGAGGTGAGTGTCGGCCGGGGCTCCGACAGTTCCTGGGCCCGTTATGTCGTGACAGGTCCTGTTTGGACGCTTTCCGGCCTGAAGGGGCCAGTCATGACAGCAGTTCCGGAGAAGGCCGCGCGTGTTGTGGAGTCCACCTTCGCCGCTTCTGACGCCTTCGCGCTACGCGCCTTCGCACCTTCGCACCTCCTGGCCGTCCTAGCCCACCCTGGGGTGCGGTCCGTGAAGGACTCCTTGAGGGACTCTGGGTCCCTCAAGGAGTCCTTCACGGACTTCCGGCGCCCAGATCTTGCTAGCGTCGCTAGGAAAGCTAGCGATACTAAAGGTCCCTTGCTCCCCCAGCAGCCCCGCCTCGAAGACCGCGCCAAGTACATGAAGGCCCCCTTCCTTGCGCCTGGCGCAAGGAAGGGGGCCTTCATGTACTTCAGAAGAGTGCTCAGCCCGGGTAGAACGGGTCCGCGTCGGTGACGGTGTGCGCCTGCGGCCGCCACACCTCGCCCAGTTCGGAGGCGACCCACAGCCCACCCGCGTCCGCGACCAGGTTCTGCCTGCTCGGGGCCGCGGTGACGCCGTGCACCGGCGGGGTCAGGTTCGAGCCGCTGAAGGTGTCCATCCGCTGCCCGTCCAGCGGCACCTTGACCACCGGCAGGGTGCTCGACGACGTCGCGGCGATCAGGTGGTCCTGGGTCGCCCAGTCGACGTCGACGACGTCCTTGAGGTCGCGTTCCTGGAGTTTCCGCGGCGCCCGCAGCGCCACCGAATCCGCCGTCCGCACGATCGAGGCGACCACCAGCTGCCCGTTGACGACCGCGGCCAGCCGTGAGCCGTCGCGCGAAAGCCTCAGTTCGGTGATCTGGCCGAGGCTGGTGAGCATGGTCGCGTCGACGCCGGCCTTCACCCAGCGGCCGTCGGCGGCCAGGGTGACCCTGGCGACGGTGTTGTGGTCGACGACCGTCCAGACCTCGCCCGAAACCCCGCCGCCACCGCGGGCGACCGGCCGCCAGGTGGGACGGCTCAGGCTGCCGCCGAACAGGTCCACCGAACCGAGGTCGTGCCCCAGGTCGCCGACCCGCAGCCACTGCCTGCCTTCGCGTTCTTCGACCACCGCGAGCCGTTTGCCGTCGACGGACTGCGCGGCGCTGACGACTTTGTACCCGCCGTTGCCCGCGGGCCCGCCGACCGGCGCCCCGTCGCCGAGCGACCGGACCCGCCCGTTCACGGTCATCAGGCCCAGCAGCTCCGAGTTGGGCGCGATGTCCACGTTGTAGTTGGGCAGTTCGCTGGAGCGCCAGTATTCGTGTTCGGGCACCAGCGCGGTGCCGTCGGCGAGCAGCCGGATCCGGCTCAGCGTCACCGTCTGCAACGAGAGGACGATCTGCGCGGCGATCAGGCTCCGGTCCGCGAAGCTGGCCCCGCCGACGCCGGTCAGGTTGATGTCCAGGGTCCCGTCGTCCGTGCTGCGGACGTTGGACTCGGTGGTGACCTGGTCGCCGAGGAGGTCCTTGACCGCGCCCTTCAACCCTTCCGACGGTCCCTGCAGCACCAGGTCCATCACCCGGCCGGGCAGTCCGGCCTGCGGTTTCGCCGCGACGTACCGGAGGTCGGGGACGAAGGCGCCGGAATCGGGCGAGTAGAAGCTGATCGGCACCCGGAAGTAGTTGGTCGCGAAATCCTCGTCGGTGACGGCGAGTTCCTGCGGCGGGTCGACGATCCGCCATTGGCCGTTCGGCTGCTTCCGCAGCTTGAACTGCTGCGAGTACTCGGCCTTCACCGGGATGAACGCGCTGTCGGGGCTCAGGTTGCCGAGTTTGAACCCGCGGACGTTCACCATCTGCTCGTCCGGGTTCGCCGAGGGCGACGAAGTGTCGTAAACGGTGCCGAAGGTGTTGTCGATGATCGTCAGCCCCGGCGACGGCTTCCAGTTGCGGCGGCCCTCTTCGTCGAGGTAGACCCGCGCGTCGGCGTTCGCCGTGCCCGGCGTCGCGGAGTTGCGGATGAACTGGCGGGTGACGGTCAGCGGGTCGATCCCGGCCACCGGTTCGGCGACGTCCGCCGGTGCCTGTCCCGGTTTTTCCCCGGGGACGGCGACGGGCTGGGATTCGAGCGGGATGTTCGCGCAGCCCGCGACCAGCAGGAACGCCGCGAGCAGGGGCAGCAGCCGCTTCACCGGCCCACCTCCTCGGGTTCGGCGAGGATCGCGTCGGGCGCGGGGCGGACCTCGAGTAGTCCTGACGACCCGTGCGGATCGGTCCCCTGGTGATCGGGCGGCGGCAGGACCAGCGGGCTCTCCCCCATCGGCGTGTCCTGCTGCCGAGGCAGCACGAGCCGGAAGCAGGCGCCGTGGCCGGTCTCGCCCCACGCGTCGAGCAGGCCGCCGTGCAACCGGGCGTCCTCCTGGCTGATCGCGAGGCCGAGCCCGGTGCCGCCGGTCCGGCGGTTACGGGACGGGTCGGCCCGCCAGAAGCGGTTGAACACCAGTTCCGCCTCGCCGGGCTGGAGCCCGACACCGTGGTCACGCACCGTGATGGCGACCGCGGTCTCGTTGACCGCCAGTGTCAGCACCACCGGGTTCCCTTCGCTGTGGTCCACCGCGTTGGCCAGCAGGTTGCGCAGGATCCGCTCGACGCGGCGCGCGTCGACCTCGGCGGGCGCCTCCTCGTCCGGCAGGATCAGCTCGACGGAACTGCCCGCGTTGCCCGCGATCACCCGGACCTGTTCGACGGCCCTGGTCGCGATCGGCCGGACGTCGATCAGCTCGGCCGAAAGCTCCTCGACACCGGCGTCGAGCCTGCTGATCTCCAGCAGGTCGCCGAGCAGCGCCTCGAACCGGTCGAGTTCGTCGACGAGCAGTTCGGTGGAGCGGGCGAGCCCGGCCGGGAACTGCTCGCGCGACGCGTGGAGCACGTCGGCGGCCATCCGGACGGTGGTCAACGGGGTGCGCAGTTCGTGCGAGACGTCGGAGGTGAACCGGCGCTGCAACCCGCCGAACTCCTCCAGCTGGCGGATCTGCCGCTGGATACTGGCGGCCATCTCGTTGTAGGACACGGCGAGTTTGGCGAGATCGTCCTCGCCGAGCACGGCGAGCCGCTGGTCGAGCTCGCCGCCCGCGAACTGTTCGGCCGCCGCGGCGGCCTGCCGGACCGGCCGGACCACCTGTCTGGTGACCAGGTTGGTGATCCCGGCCAGCAGGAGCAGCAGCACGAGACCGCCGACGAGCAGCGTGTTCTGCACGGTCGAGACGGTGTTCTGCTCGCTGGTCAGCGGGTACAGCAGGTAGAGCTGGAGCGGGTTGATCATCGTGGTCACCGGCGCGCCGACGATCAGATACGTCGTCTTGCCACCGTCGGCCTCGGTGACCGTGTGCATCAGGAAGCTGACCTGCTCGGTCTCCACGAACTGGCGCAGCCGCACCGGCACCTTGTCGTACGGGCCCGCGGCGGCGGGCCTGCTCGACTGGTCGCGGCCGCCCGCGGCCAGCACCGGATCGAAGGTGCCCGCCGCCGATCCGGCGCCGTCCTTCGCTGTCGTGGTGCTGGTGATCTTCTTCAGCGCGTTGTTCAGCCGCGCCGTCATCGCGTCCGGCGATTCGGTGCCGACGCCGACCAGCTCACTGGCCGCGGTCTCGACGACCGCCCTGGTCTGCGCGATCGCCGCGTTCTGCTTGGTCTCGAGCAGCCGTTCGGTGATCTGGTTCTGCAGCACCATGCCCAGTACGAACACCACGGCCGACGAGAGCGCCAGCGTGGACACGGTGACCCGGAACTGCAGCGAATGCCGCCACAGTTCGTTGAACGAGACGATCTTGCGGCGCACGAAAACCACGATGCGCCGGAGGTGGCGCATCGTGGTTTGGGCAAGCTTTCGCAAGCGTCCGCTCATGGGGTGATCACGGCGGGCCGGCCTTGTACCCGACGCCGCGAACGGTCAACACCACCTCGGGGTGTTCCGGGTCCTTCTCCACCTTCGAGCGCAGCCGCTGGACGTGCACGTTCACCAGACGGGTGTCGGCGGCGTGGCGGTAACCCCACACCTGCTCGAGGAGCACCTCGCGGGTGAACACCTGACGCGGCTTGCGGGCGAGCGCGACCAGGAGGTCGAACTCCAGCGGGGTCAGCGGGATGGCCTTGCCCTCCCGCGTCACCTCGTGGCCGGGGACGTCGATCGCGAGGTCGCCGATCGTCAGCGACTCGGCGGGCTCGGCCTCGGTGCGGCGCATCCTGGCGCGGACGCGGGCCACGAGTTCCTTCGGTTTGAAGGGCTTGACCACATAGTCGTCGGCCCCCGACTCGAGCCCGAGGACGATGTCCACGGTGTCGCTCTTGGCGGTGAGCATCACGATCGGCACCCCGGACTCGGCGCGGATCGCCTTGCAGACGTCGATGCCGTTCATCCCGGGCAGCATGAGGTCGAGGAGGACCAGGTCGGGTTTCAGCTCCCGGAGCGCGGGCAGCGCACGTGAGCCGTCGGCGACGACGGCTGTGTCGAACCCCTCCCCACGCAGCACGATGGTGAGCATCTCCGCGAGAGCAGGGTCGTCGTCGACGACCAGAACGCGTGCCTTCATAAACCTATGTTCGCACTAGTTTCCCCGCGCAGGCGCGCGACCCGGCGATGTGACCACCAGAAAGATCATCGAATCGGGCAAATTGCTCCATCCGAGTAGGGTCTTCGGGCTCTAGAGAGCACGTCGGAGCCTGGTGAACGGCCGTGGGGAGTCGATCGCGAAGACGCCGGTCAGGACGTCGTCGCGGTGATAGGTCGCGACGAAGCGCTTCGAGGCGACGTCACCTTCGGCGATCCGCACGTCTTCCGTGGCCACTCCGGCGAATTGGAGCCGCCTTCCGTACTGATCGGACCAAAAGTAACCGTGTCGTGCGAAATGCGTGACGGTCGAACCGGCGAGCAGGTTCGCGACCGCGACGCGCGGCTGTTCGCCCGCCGCCGTCCAATGTTCGGCGCGGACCCTTCTGCCACGCAGACGGCATTGATACCTGGCGACGTCACCCACCGCGATCACTCGGGGATTCGCTGTGACACAGCCGGAATCGGTCAGCACCCCGTCGTCGACGGCGATCCCGGAACCGGTCAGCCAGCCGGTGGCGGGCCGCGCCCCCACGCCGGCGACGACGAGATCGGCGTGGATCTCCCTGCCGTCGGCGAGCCGCACACCGGTGACGCGACCGGTCCCGGTGAAGCCGTCGACGGGAACGCCCGTGATCAGCCGGACGTCGTTCCCGGTGTGCAGTTCCCCGCAGACCGCGCCCATCCGCGCGCCGAGGACGGCGGCGAGCGGCACGGGCAGCGCTTCGATCACGGTGACCTCGTGGCCGAGCAGGCGGCACGCGGACGCGACCTCCGCGCCGATGAATCCCGCGCCGATGACGGCCACCGAAGAAGGCCCCGCCGCGAGATCCCGTTTCAGCGCGGCTGCGTCGCCGAGCGTCCGCAAGGTGTGGACGCCGTTCAGCTTCCTTGCCGCGCCAAGGGTTCTGGCCACCGCGCCGGTCGCGATGACGTAGCCGTCGGCGGTGATCGTGGTGCCGTCGCCGAGCGTCACGCCTTCGCGGCCGAACTTTTCGGCGCGGACACCGAGATGCCATTCGGCGGCCAGCGCGTCGAGGTCGTCCTGTCCGGCGAGCGCGAGATCGTCGGCGGAAGCCTTGCCCAGCAAGAACTCCTTCGACAACGGCGGCCGGTCGTACGGCGGTTCGGCGCCGATCATCACCAGCCGTCCGTCGAAACCCCGACCGCGCAACTCCTGTGCCGAACGAAGTCCCGCCAGCGAGGTGCCGACGACGGCGACCGATCTCAAGCCACTTCCCGGCGCGCCTCGGTGTCGACGTAGATCACGCCGTCGGCGACCACGACCGGATAGGTGCGCACGGGGTTCTTGGCGGGAAGGCGGTCCGGGGCGCCGGTCCGCAGATCGAACCGCGCGGCGTGCAGCGGGCATTCGACGAAGCAGCCCTCGATCCAGCCGTCGGCGAGCGACGCGTCCTGGTGGCTGCAGGTGTCGTCGAGGGCGTAGTAGCCACCCTCTGTGTGGAAGACCGAAACGGGCACAGGGCCGTCCAGGCGGAGGGCTTCGCCTTCGGGCAGGTCGGAAACGGAGCAGGCACGGATCATCGGGGCCTCCGGGGAAAGGACCGACGGTTTGTTGATGTTGCGTATTACGAGACGGAACGTGCTCTGCGCAACAATCACCCCCGAGGGGCCGTCGAGTCAAGGGATTCGCCCACTCAGCCGAGCGGATGCGGGCGAAACGGCTACTGTTGCGTCATGCGGAACCAGGACGCGGGGAACGCAACGCCCAGCCAGGTACAGTCCGTCGACCGCGCGATCAGCGTGCTGGAACTGCTGGCGCGCAACGGGGAAACGGGGATCACCGAGATCGCGGGCGAGCTCGGCGTGCACAAGTCGACGGCGTCCCGCCTGCTGAGCGTCCTGGAGAACCGCGGCCTCGTCGAGCAACTCGGCGAACGCGGCAAATACGCGATCGGCTTCGGCATCGTCCGGCTCGCCGGCGCCGCCGCCGGCCGGATGGACCTGGCGAAGATCGGCAGGCAGACCTGCCTGAGCCTGGCGGAGACGCTCGGCGAAACGGTCAACATCGCGATCGCCGACGACGGGGTCGCGATCAACATCAGCCAGGCTCGCGGCTCGGCCGCGATCTCCACGCAGAACTGGACCGGCCAGCGCACGCCACTGCACGCGACGTCCAGCGGGAAGGTGCTGCTCGCGTACCTGGGCGACGCCGAGCGCAAACGCTTGCTCCGGCGGAAACTCGAACAGTTCACGCCCCGGACGACGACCGATCCGGAGCAGCTGACCGCGGAACTCGAAAGGGTCGCCGAGGACGGGTACGCGGCCTGCTTCGAGGAGCTGGAGCTGGGGATGCACGCGGTCGCGGTGCCGGTGCACGGCCCCGGCGGCGAGGTCATCGCGGCGATGAGCGCTTCGGGTCCGTCGTACCGGCTCTCGAAACAGCGGGTGCGGCAGATCGTGCGGCCGCTCGCGGAGGCGGCGGCGGATCTTTCGGCACAGCTGGGCCACTTCGCGGATTGACGCGACCTGTCCCCTCCGCAATTGGTCACCTACTTGCGACACCCCATCTCGCGCCGCACTCCCCTCGACCGCCGCAAGTAGGTGACCAATTGCGGGGCTCTTGACAGCGTGCCCGCACGTGCCGCACTTTGTTGCTGAAGACGGAACAACGTGCCTCATCCGCAACAGCGCCTGTCACCCCGATGCCCTGTGTCCTTTGTGGACTCTCCAGGGCAGGCAGGAGGTACCCCTCACCATGCCCCCAGGACCCCGCGTCGTCGTGATCGGCGCCGGCATCGTCGGCTGCGCGATCGCCGACGAGCTCACCGAGCGTGGCTGGACCGACCTCACCGTGCTGGACCAGGGCGACCTGTTCGCCACCGGCGGGTCGAGTTCGCACGCGCCAGGGCTGGTCTTCCAGACCAACGCCTGCCGCACGATGACGTCGTTCGCCCAGTACACCGTCGCCAAGTACGGCGCGCTCGACCTCGACGGGAAGCCGTGTTTCCACCCCGTCGGCGGGCTGGAGGTGGCCACGACGCCGGAACGGCTCGCCGACCTCAAGCGCCGTCACGGCTGGGCGACCGCGTCGGGTGTCGAAAGCAGGCTGATCGAACCGGCCGAATGCGCCGCGCTGCATCCGCTGCTCGATCCGGCCAAGGTGCTCGGCGGGTTCCGCATCCCCTCCGACGGGCTGGCCAAACCCTTGCGGGCGGCCGAGGCGCAGGCCCGCCGCGCGATCGGACGCGGCGCGAGGTTCCTCTCGCGCCAGAAGGTCGTCGGGATCGAACGGTCGGGTGGCCGGGTCACCGGCGTCACCACCAAGACGGGGAACTTCCGCGCGGACATCGTGCTCTCGTGCGCCGGGATGTGGGGACCGTTGCTCGGCGAACTGGTGGACCTCACGATCCCGCTGGTCCCGATGGCGCATCAGTACGCGCGCACCAGCCCGCTGCCGTCACTCGCCGGGGTGACCGAGGAGGCCACCCGGCCCATCCTGCGGCATCAGGACGCCGACCTCTACTTCCGCGAACACGTCGACCGGATCGGCATCGGCGCGTACGGGCACCGGCCGATGCCGTTGCCCGCCGGGGAGATCGGGGCGGGCGAGGGCATGCCGTCGGAACTGGCGTTCACCCCGGAGGACTTCGAGCCGTCCTGGGCTGCCGCCGTCGACCTGCTGCCGTCGCTGGGTGAGACCAAGGTCGAGGAAGGCATCAACGGCCTGTTCTCCTTCACCCCGGACGGTATGCCGCTATTGGGCGAGCATCCGGACCTCGACGGCTTCTGGGTCGCCGAAGCCGTCTGGATCACGCATTCGGCCGGGGTCGCGAGGGCCATGGCGCGGTGGCTGGTCGACGGGCGGCCTGGCGCGGATCTGCACGGCTGCGACCTAGCGCGGTTCGAGCGGGTGCAGCTGGCCCCGGACTACGTCATGGCGCGTAGCTGTCAGAGTTTCGTCGAGGTCTACGACGTCGTTCATCCCTTACAGCCCATGGAAGAACCACGGCCGCTGCGAACGAGTCCCTTCCACGGGAGGCAAGCGGAGCTCGGCGCGTTCTTCCTCGAAGCGAGCGGCTGGGAACGGCCGCACTGGTACGAGGCGAACGCGGATCTCCCGGAGGTCGCTCTCATCCCGGAACGCAACGACTGGGCCGCGCGGTACTGGTCGCCGATCGGCGGCGCCGAAGCGCTGGTAGCGCGGCAGCGGGTGGCGATGTTCGACATGACGTCGCTGAAACGCGTGGAGGTCACAGGTCCCGGCGCGCTGCCGTTCCTGCAGACGATGACCACGAACCAGCTCGACAAGAAGCCCGGTTCGGTCACGTACACGCTGTTGCTCGACGAGGACGGAGGCGTGCGCAGCGACCTGACCGTCGCCCGGCTCGGTGCCGAGCGGTTCCAGGTCGGCCTCAACAGCCCGATCGACATCGACTGGCTGCGGCGCCATCTCCCCGGCGACGGCGCCGCGCAGATCCACGAGACGACTCCGGGCACCTGCTGCGTCGGACTGTGGGGCCCGCTCGCCAGAGCGGTACTCCAGCCACTGTCCACAACGGACTTCTCACACAAGGCGATGGGCTACTTCAAGACGAAGCAGGCGTACGTCGGTCAGGTGCCGGTGACCGCGATGCGACTGTCCTATGTGGGCGAACTCGGCTGGGAGCTGTACACGAGCGCGGACCTCGGCCGTCTGCTGTGGGACACGCTCTGGGAAGCCGGGCGGGCGCACGGGATCATCGCCGCCGGACGGGACGCCTTCTCCAGCATGCGCCTGGAGAAGGGCTACCGGCTGTGGGGCACGGACGTCACCGCCGAACACGATCCGTACGAGGCCGGGCTCGGTTTCGCCGTGCGGATGGACAAGGGGTACTTCATCGGACGCGACGCGCTGGCTGGCCGCTCTGAGGACACCGTCACCAGGAAGCTGACCTGCCT
The DNA here is from genome assembly GCF_044547565.1 of Amycolatopsis sp. NPDC052450. Taxonomy (NCBI): domain Bacteria; kingdom Bacillati; phylum Actinomycetota; class Actinomycetes; order Pseudonocardiales; family Pseudonocardiaceae; genus Amycolatopsis; species Amycolatopsis sp. NPDC052450. The sequence continues at coordinate 47,945 of NZ_JBIUAQ010000025.1, forward strand.
CACCGTCGACGATCCGTACTCCGTCGTGCTCGGCAAGGAACCGGTGTACGCCGACGGCCGTCCGGCCGGGTACGTCACCAGCGCCGCGTACGGCTACACCGTCGGCAAGAACATCGCGTACGCCTGGCTTCCGGTGGAGTTCACGCAGCCGGGCAGGCCACTGGAGATCGAGTACTTCGGCGAGCGGATCCCCGCCGTCGTCGCGCGTGAACCGCTGTTCGACCCCGGCATGACCCGGATCAGGAGCGCCGCATGAGCCACTACGACGTCATCGTCATCGGCCTCGGCGGGATGGGCAGCGCGGCCGCGTACCGGCTCGCCCGGCGAGGACAGCGCGTGCTGGGCATCGACCGGTACGCGCCGGTGCACAACCTCGGGTCCAGCCACGGCGGCTCGCGGATCACCCGGCAGGCGTACTTCGAGGATCCCGCGTACGTGCCGCTCCTGCTGCGGGCGCACGAACTGTGGGACGGCGTCGAACGCGACTCCGGCCGGAAGATCTTCACCCGCTGCGGCGGCATCATGCTCGGCGGCCCCGATTCGCGGACGGTGGCGGGAAGCCTGGCCAGCGCCCGGAAATGGGGGCTGCCGCATGAACTGCTGGACGCGGCGGAGATCCGGCGCCGGTTTCCGACGATGCGCCCCGCGGACCACGAAATCGCGCTGTACGAGGAGAACGCCGGGTTCGTGGTGCCGGAAGGCAGTGTGGCGGCGCACCTCCAGCTCGCCGCCCGTGCCGGAGCGGAGCTGCACCACGAGGAGAAGGTCCTTTCGTGGCGGCAGACTTCCACTGGTGTCCGGGTCGGCACGTCACAGAACTTCTACACGGCGGAACAGCTGGTGATCTGCCCCGGCGCCTGGGCACCGGAGCTGCTCGCCGAACTCGGGCTCGGCTTCACCATCGAACGCCAGGTCCAGTACTGGTTCGCGCCGTCGGGCGGGGCGGAGCCGTTCCGCGCCGGACGGCATCCGATCTACGTCTGGGAAGGCGAGAACGGCCGCCAGTTCTACGGTTTCCCCTCACACGACGACGCCGGGAGCGTGAAGGTCGCGTTCTTCCGCGGCGGCGAGACGTGCACGCCGGAGACCATCGACCGGACAGTGCACCCCGGTGAGGTCGACGAGATCTCGGAGTTCGTCGGGCGGAAGATGCCATCGCTGCCCGGCGCGTTCCTCCGTGCGGCGACCTGCATGTACACGAACACCCCCGACGAGCATTTCGTCATCTCCCGCCATCCCACCCGCGATCGTGTGGTGGTCGCCTGCGGGTTCTCCGGGCACGGCTTCAAGTTCGTCCCGGTGGTCGGTGAGATCCTCGCCGACCTGGTCGTGGACGGCACGACCGGGCATCCGGTCGCCCTGTTCGATCCCGCCCGGTTCGCCGGAGTCCCGGGATGACGAGTCTCATCCCGACACTCGGCGGCGGTTACTACACCGATCCCGCGATCTTCGCGGCCGAGCAGGAAAAGATCTTCGAACGCCAGTGGTTCTGCGCGGTACGGGCGGCGGATCTGCCGTTCGCGGGCGACTTCCGGACCGTCCGAGCCGGACGGGAGAGCGTGATCGTCAGCCGCGGACGGGACGGCGGCCTGCGGGCCTTCCTCAACGTCTGCCGCCATCGCGGCGCCCGGCTGTGCACCGAGGAGTCGGGCACGGTGAAACGCGCGTTCCAGTGCCCGTACCACGCGTGGACGTACGGGCTCGACGGGAAGCTGATCGCGGCGCCGAACCTGGCGAACCTCCGGGACATCGACCGCGCCGAGTACGGGCTGCACGCCGTGCTGCTGCGGGAATGGCTGGGCTACGCGTGGGTGTGCCTCGCCGCGGACCCGCCGTCGTTCGAGGCCGGCGTCGAGGGCGCGGTGCGGGAACGGCTGGGCGATCTGGAATCGATCGAGCGCTACGGCCTCGACCGGCTCTCGGTCGGCCGCCGGATCACCTACGACGTCAAGGCGAACTGGAAACTGATCGTCGAGAACTTCATGGAGTGCTATCACTGCGCGACCATCCATCCGGAGCTCACCGAGGTGCTGCCGGAGTTCGCGGACGGGTACGCGGCGCAGTACTACGTCGGGCACGGCGCCGAGTTCGGCGAGGCCGTCGACGGGTTCACCATCGACGGCGGTTCGGGGTTCGACCGGCTCGACGGCGTCGCGACCGAACAGGACAGGCGGTACTACGCGATCACCATCCGGCCGCAGGTGTTCGTGAACCTGGTGCCGGACCACGTGATCTTCCACCGGATGTACCCGCTCGCGCCGGACCGGACGGTCGTCGAATGCGACTGGCTCTATTCCGAGGAGGTCGTGGCCTCGGGCCGGGACGTGTCACGCTCGGTGGAGCTGTTCCACCGCGTCAACGAGCAGGACTTCGGCGCCTGCGAACGCTGCCAGCCCGCGATGGCGTCCCGCGCCTACCGCGGCGGCGGGGTGCTGATGCCGTCCGAGCACCACATCGGCGAGTTCCACTCCTGGCTACTCACGCAACTCGGCACCTGATTGCGATCCTTGCGCATGCGAAACATCGCAAGCAGGTGACTAATTGCGGAGGAGGGAGGTGGCGAGAGCGGCGGTGTCGACACCGGCGACGCCGTCGAGAACGTGCCAGGGCGCGAGCCAGCCCGTCGCGGCGAGTTCGTCGTAAACCACCGAGCACCGCTTCTGGAGGGCGTCGTCGGTCTCGAAGGAATCCCGCGCGCGGTCGGCGTCGCTCTCCGCGCGGCGCTGCGCACGATCGGCGGCGACGTCCGCGGTGACCCGGAGCAGCAGATGCGCGACGGGCACCGGCAGGCCGAACCGGTCGATCTCGAGTTCCTTGAGCCAGCGCACGAACTCGCCGTCCGCGCCCTGATGGAGCCGGGCGGCACCGTACGCCGCGTTCGACGCGACGTACCTGTCGAGCAGTACGACGTCGTGCTCGCCGAGCCGGGCGCGGATCTCGCCGGCCGCGCCCCGCCGATCGAGCGCGTAGAGCATCGCCATGCCGTAGACGGAGTCGGCGAGGTCGCCGTGGCCGCGGTGCAGTGCTTCCTTCACGAGGTCGGCGTGCACGCTTTCGCCGTAACGGGGGAAGGCGATGGACGTGACGCTCGCCCCGGCCGCGTTCAGCGCACCGGTCAGCGCGTCGGCGAGGGTGCGCTTGCCCGCGCCGTCCAAACCTTCGATCACCACGAGTCGTCCCACGGGCCTACCTTAAGGCGCCGTGGTCGACCGGCGGGCCAGACGGGGTCAGCACACGTCCGGCCCACCGGTCCGCTAGGGGACGCGCCTCTTCGAGTGCAGGAAGAAGCCGGCGACACCGATGAGGAGCAAGCCGCCGAAGATCAGCAGCGGCACGAAGCCGGTGTCCTGCGCGTCGGGCGCGGGGCCACCGTCGCCGCGGGGCATCACTTGGGCGTTGTAACCGCCGGCCTTGCCCTCCTGGGCGTACGGCGAGTTCGCGAGCAGGTCGCCATAGCGCCCGGAGACCGTCTTCTGGTACTCCGCGAGGGTGACCGAAGCACCGGCCGCGGAACCGCTGGCGCCCGAGTCGAGCAACGTCACCTGGCCATCGCGCAGCGCGTACCAGGCGTCGACCTGGGGTTCGTGGAGCAACGCCGCGCCGGCGGGCAGCCGCCGGGCCAGTGCGCTTTCCCGGTCACCCGAGGCGATGTTGCCGACGCGCCAGGCGCCGTCGTCGCCGCGGACAGACCAGAGGGTCGCGGTCTGCCCGTCGGACGCCGTCACCGGGACCGCGACGTAGGCGAGCCGTCCGGCGACCGCGCCGTCCCCGGCGACGAAGTCCCTCGAAAGCTCGTAAACCGGGAAGGATTCGTCAACGACGCTAACCGACGGCGTTTGGCTCGAACCACTCGTCTGGGTGAGGAAGCGACCGATTTCGGCACGCAGCGTGGGGTCGTCCGCGGCCGCCTTCGCGGCGGCGAGATCTTCACTGGACAGGTGATCCGCGCGCGCTCCGGGCGCTGAGACCAGCAACGCGACCGCGACCAGCCCGGCGAGGCCGAGGAAACGCCGCGCGCTCATCGCCGGATCCCGGAAAGCGTGTGGGTCCAGGTGAACGACTTGTTGCCGGCGTAGAAGTCGTAGGTCGACCGGTTGTGGCGGCTCCCGGTGGGCAGTGGATCCCCCCACGAGACCCACTTCCGGCCGGCTTCGGCGCCGTAGAGCACGTGCATGTGGCCGCCACCCGCGGCCCAGCCGACCCGCGTCTGGACCGGCTCGCCCGCGCCGGTCTGCGCCTGGACGGTGGCGAAGGGGATGCGGCCCTTGACGTAGTTCCCCGGGGCCGAGAAGCCGAGCTTGCCGAAGGCGCGCCGGACGTCGCCCAGCGTTCCCGGCTTGTCGGCGCACTCCCGGCGTCGCTCGTCGTGGGCGATCCGGCAGAATTCGTTCTGGGTGAGGGCCACGCCGTGGTGTGCCGCGATGGTGTTGCCGGAAGCCACCCAGCACCACTGGGACTTCTCCTGCGCCTGCATGGCGACGGGGTGCCGGACGGCGGCAGGCGAGGGCAGCGCGCTCGCCGGGGTCTGGATCGCCAGCCACGCCGCCAGACTCGCGGCGCCGGCGGCGCAAACCCTGCTCGAGAACACAGGCACGACGGGCCTCCTGGTCACCATGGCGAACCAATGTGGTCACAACGGTGAACAGAAGGTTCACGCAGAGCAAGATGGGCACTCGGCGGAACGGACCGTTCCGGGGCGTTTCCACACCCCGGAACGGTCACTCTTCCGGGGTCAACCACCCCGAACGGGGGACGTAGTGTTCACAGTGCGCTGCTAACGTGAACGTTCCGCGGCGTTCACGCTCAGCGCACACACTGGTCTGGTGAAGGGACGAGCGGTGACACGAGACGGTGTCGATGCGTTCTCGGCGGGAGAGCATGCCTCGACTAGAGCCGACACCCCGACGATCATCGACGGCACGCGCCGTCAATCGCTCGAAGCCCTGCCCAGAGAGCTCGTCGAGGCCCTCCGCAGCGGCGAGTTCCACCACGCCCTGCGGCAGGCGATCGCCTACCGGGGGCTGTCCCTCGCCCGGCTCCGGGCCCACCTCGGGCTCCGCGGTGTCCAAATCGGACAGTCGACGTTGAGCTACTGGCAGCGCGGATTGCGCCAGCCGGAGGTACCCAAGGCGCTCCCGGCCGTGCGTGCGCTGGAATCGGTGCTGCAACTGCCCGCGGACGCGCTCGTCGTACTGATCGGGCCGCGGGCCACGCGGGCACGCGGGCATCAGATGGCCGCGTCGTTCCACGACATCCGGTCCGGCGACATGGGCTCGATCGTCGACCAGCTGCTGGCCGAACTGGGCGCGTACCCGTCGTCCAACCGCTACAACGCCGACCTCGAGATGCTCGCGGTGCACGACACGATCACCTTCGACGCCGCGCACCGGCAGGTCGGCCTCCAGACCCGGCTGGTGTGCCGGGCCCGGCGGCACGGCCCGGACCGGTACGTCACCGTCTACAACGGCGACCCCGGCTGCAACATCGGCGACGTCGAACTGATCACCGCCGAGGGCTGCCGCGTCGGCCGGATCCGGCGCAACGCCGAGGCCGAGACGATGGCCACCGAGCTGCTCTTCGACCGGAAGCTCGCCGAGGGCGAGATCCACGTGTTCTGCTTCGAGGTCCGCGACGATTCCGGCACCGCGTCGCCCGGCTACTTCCGGATGCTGCGGGACCAGTGCTCGAGCTATCTGGTGCAGCTCAAGTTCGCGCTCGGCGCGCTGCCCGCCCGCTGCACGCGGCAGTTCCGGACCCGCGACGACGCCGTACCCGTCGAGTCCGAGGAACTGCCGCTCGACATGGGCGGCGTGACCAGTGGTTTCTTCAGCGACGCCGGGCCGGGGCTGGCCGGCATCGAGGTCGAGTGGCGCTAGCGCGTGCAATGAAAGGCCCCTTCATTGCAAATTTTGCAATGAAGGGGCCTTTCATTGCAGCCGTCAGTACCGGTAGTGGTCGGTCTTGAACGGGCCTTCGACGTCCACGTCGATGTACTCGGCCTGCTCCTTGGTCAGCTTCGTGAGCTCACCGCCGAGCGCGTCGAGGTGGATCTTCGCGACCTTCTCGTCGAGCTTCTTCGGGAGGCGGAAGACCTCCTTGTCGTACTCCTCGTGCTTGGTGAACAGCTCGATCTGCGCGATCACCTGGTTGGAGAAGCTGTTCGACATCACGAACGACGGGTGCCCGGTCGCGTTGCCCAGGTTCAGCAGGCGGCCCTCGGACAGCACCAGGATGCTCTTGCCGTCCGGGAAGACCCACTCGTCGACCTGCGGCTTGATGGTGATCCGCCGGATGCCCGGGTAGCGCTGGAGGCCTGCCATGTCGAGCTCGTTGTCGAAGTGGCCGATGTTGCCCAGGATCGCCTGGTGCTTCATCCGCGCCATGTGCTCGACGAGCACGACGTCCTTGTTGCCGGTGGTCGTGATGATGATGTCGGCCTCGCCGAGGACGTTCTCCAGCTTCTTGACCTGGTAGCCGTCCATCGCCGCCTGCAGCGCGCAGATCGGGTCGATCTCGGTGATGATCACCCGCGCGCCCTGGCCGCGCAGCGATTCCGCGGCGCCCTTGCCGACGTCGCCGTAACCGCAGACGACCGCGACCTTGCCGCCGATGAGGACGTCGGTGCCGCGGTTGATGCCGTCGATCAGCGAGTGCCGGATGCCGTAGCGGTTGTCGAACTTCGACTTGGTCACCGCGTCGTTCACGTTGATCGCCGGGAACAGCAGTTCACCGGCCGCCGCGAGCTGGTAGAGCCGCAGCACACCGGTGGTGGTCTCCTCGGTGACGCCGCGGATGCCTTCGCCGATCTTGGTCCACTTGCCGGTGTCGGCCGCGACCGAAGCACTCAGCAGCTGCAGGAACACGCGGAACTCGTCCGAGGTGTCCTCGTCCGGGGCGGGGACGACGCCCGCCTTCTCGAACTCGGTTCCCTTGTGCACCAGCATGGTGGCGTCGCCGCCGTCGTCGAGGATCATATTGGGACCTTCACCGTCCCACGTGAGCATCCTCTCGGTGCACCACCAGTACTCCTCCAGCGACTCGCCCTTCCAGGCGAACACCGGAACGCCCTTGGGCTCCTCGGGGGTGCCGTGCGGGCCGACGACGATCGCCGCGGCCGCGTGGTCCTGGGTGGAGAAGATGTTGCAGGAGGCCCAGCGCACCTCGGCACCCAGTGCGACGAGGGTTTCGATCAGGACCGCGGTCTGTACCGTCATGTGCAGCGAGCCCGAAACCCGGGCTCCCCGCAAGGGATACACCTCGGCGTATTCGCGGCGCAGCGCCATCAGGCCCGGCATCTCGTGCTCGGCGAGGCGGATCTCCTTGCGGCCGAACTCGGCGGCCTCGAGATCGGCGACGGCGAACTCGATGCCGTTGCGGGTGTCGTGCCGCTTGGCAACGCTTTCGGGGGTCATATGCGCGCTTCCTCCAAGGTTGGATGACATCGGAACAGTACCGTTGTCGGCTCAGTCCCCACTGAAACGGTTTGGAGGCCTTCACCGTGGTCATGCCGGGTCCCGATACCCGCGTCGTCGAAATACGCGTACCCGGGCTAGTGGGCACGAGCGGTGAAAGCCTGCTGGATTCGACGTCTGTCGTCGACGTAGCGGGCGACGGGGTCGGCAGGCTGATCCGGCCGTCGGACCGGCTGCGCCGTCCCGCTCCCGGTCCGGTGCTGCCCGCGCTCGGCCGTTCGATCCCGCGCATCCTCGAAGGCTACCTGTGGAGCGGGATGACCTCAGGTGGCGCGGCGAAGGCGACGTGGGCGCTGCTGTTCCCGTTCTCGCTGGCGAACGTCGCGCATTGGATGCTGCCGCCGGTCCCGGACGGCAGGCGGTCCGCGGCACTGCTCGGCGCGGTTTGCCGGGGGCTGCTGCGGGTGGCCTCACTGCTGCTGACGATGTTGCTGATCAGCCAGCTCGCGGTGGTCTCACTCGACTTGTTCGCCGCGCAGTGCCTCGCCCCGGGTTCGACCTGTCTCGAAGGAGCGCCGTCGTTCCTGCGGGACTTCGCGCCGCTGCGGATCGCGATCGGGGTGGTCCCGCTACTGGTGCTGATCTTCGTGCTCGACCGGATCCCGTCGTCGGACTGGCGGTCACGCAACAGGCGGCACCGCGCCCACAGTTCGAGCCCGCTGCAACCGCAGGACCTGCCGCGGACGCCGGGCCTGCGCACGCTGCACACCGTCGCCGCCTTGACCTGTGTCGCGCTCCCGTTGCTCGGCGGGCCGTTCCGGCTGCCGACGGTGACGTTCGACCTGATCGTCTGGATCTGCGCGCTGGCGCTCGTCCTCGCCGCGCTGGTGGCCTCGACGGTCGGTTTCTCCGCCGGACCGGTGATCAGGGGCGGGGTGATCGCGGTCGCGGTCGCGCTGGTCGGGATCGCCGTCGTACGCCGGACGCCGCTGCCCGCGGGTCTGCCGGGCGGCGGGCTCGGCGGAGCGGACGGGACGGTCGAGGCGCTCGGCGCGGCCATGGTGGCGGTGACCTTGCTGTTCGCGCTGGTGCTCGCCCCGGCGGCGCTGCTCGGCCGGTCGGCCTGGAAGCATCTGCCGCACCGGCTGCGGCCCTGGCTCGGTGGCTGGGCGGCGGCACCGGTGGTCGCGCTGGCGGGCCTGCTCGGCGGCGGTTTCGGCGCCGGGCTCGCGGTCGCGCTGCGGCAACTGGTCGGCGCGACCGATCTCCGGCTGCCCGACACCTACTCCTTGGTGACGGTGCTGTGGGGTGCCGGGCTCGCGCTCGCCGTCGTGCTCGGCGTGCTGGGTTTCGCGGTGGCCGTCCCGCTGCGCCGGTTGCGCCGCGGCATCCCGAAGATCGTCGCGCTGATGGAGATCGACAAGGCGCAGGAAGAGGAAGCCGCGAGTGCGTGGGCCCGCGCTTCGTGGGAACGCAAGCATCTGCACCATCTCGCGCTCACCGTCGCGCTGGCGATGGCGGCGGGCGGCGGCGCCCTCCTGGTGCTGCGCTTCGGTTTCGGCCCGCTGCCCGACTGGTTCAAACCGATTTCGGCGATCGGCGTGTTCGCGCTGGGCGCGATGGCGGCGGGACTGCTGCGTGTCGTGTTCGCCGCCGCGACCACCCCCAAGCGCAGCCGTCACCTCGGCGCGCTGGCGGATCTCGTGTGCTTCTGGCCGCGCGCCGCCCATCCGACCGTGCCGCCGAGTTACGCGCTCAGGGTCGTCCCGGAACTCGCGGACCGGGTCAAGGAGCATCTGGCCGAGCCGGGCACGCGCGTCGTGCTGTCCGGGTACAACCTCGGCAGCCTGCTGACCGTGCTCGCCGCGGCGCGGGTGATCGCCGATCTGCCGCCGGAGGACCGCGACCGCGTCGGACTGCTGACCGCGGGCTCTCCCCTCCAATGGGGTTATCAGCGTGCTTTCCCCGCGATGCTGCCGCAGGAGCAGCTCGCCGGGTTGTACGAGGATCTCGACGGCCGCTGGCGGGCGCTGTGCCGCGGCACGGACATCTTCGGCGGCGGCGTCACGACGTGGCGGCATCGCGTGGTGTCCGGGAAACTGCTGGGCGACGGCTACCTGCCCGGCGGCGGGACGGGGCCGCTGGCCGCCGAAGCCGACGAGCAGGGTGTCCTGGTGCTCGGCGGCGATCACTGGCTGCCCGATCCGATGCGCGGGCCGACCGGACGGCACCGCTGGGCGCCCGGCGTCCTCAAGCACACGGATTACGTCGTCGACGCCGAATGGGACAACGCCGTCGCGATGGCCGCCGGTCTCGGCCGCCCCCGCCCCACGAACCCTTGGGGCGAGCAGGGATCGCTGTTCGGCGACTTCCCGCAAATGCGCTGAAGGCCCCCTTCGCGAGGAAGAGAGCCTTCAGGCGTCAGCTAGTTTCAGTCGGCCTTGCGACGCACGCGCAGCAGGACCAGGACGCCGGCACCGGCCAGCACCAGCAGGCCACCGGCCCACAGCAGCCAGGCGTTGTCGAAACCGGTGTCCGCGAGGCCGCCACCGTTGCCGCCGTTACCGCCGACGTTCGGGGCGGGCACCGCGGTGCTCGACGGAGCCGAGGTCTCGGACGGCTTGTCCGTGGTGGTCGGCGCGGTCGTCGGCGGCTTGACCGTCGAGGTCTTCGTCGGCTCGCTCGGCTTCGTCGGCTCGGTCGGCTTGGTCTTCTTCTCGCCGCAGGCGAACCAGTGGCTGATGTCGGCCTGCTTGCCGCCGCCGTTCATCGGCGAGCGCAGCTTCTCCCACGGCGGGGTCTCGGCGAGACCGCGCTTGCCGGGCTCGTAGATGTTGTAGCCGTCGCCGCCCTTGACCACGATCGCGGTGACGGTGACGCCTTCACCGACCGCGGTGATGTTGAGGTACTTGTCCTTCTCCGTGCCACCGGTGAAGGTCAGGTCCTTCGTCGAGATCTCGGTGCCCGGCAGCTTCGCCTTCTCACAGGTGCTGACGTTCTTCGGCGTCGGGATGGCGCGGGGGTCGTCGGTGTGGCACGCCAGCGCGGTGCCCGTGACCCCGAGCAGGGCGGCGGTCGCCAGCGCGACGACGGTGGCGGCGGAGCGGACACGCCGTCCGGTGATGATCTGCATTCAGAGCTCTCCTGTACCGATCGGGGGACAAACGAGCAAAGCGTGGCGCCTCTTTGGAGGGATGAAGGTCAACTCGCGGTAGGTCTGCACGAGCCCCGTTCACCCGTCAGGGGGAAGCAGAGACCGGACGCTATCGCACACCGATTTCACACCGAAACCGGGGCCCCCGACAGAACGGCCCACCATCCACAAAGGAATGGTGGGCCGCCGAAACGAGAAAGATCAGTCCGGAACGGACGTCGGGACCTCGTCCTTGTTCTGCTTGCCGAGCAGCGAGTTGCGACGGCTGTAGGCGAAGTAGATGACGACGCCCAGCGCCATCCAGGCCAGGAACCGCAGCCACGTGAGCACGGTCAGGTTCAGCATCAGCCAGACACAGGCGATGATCGCCAGGATCGGGATCAGCGGGACCAGCGGCACCCGGAAGGCGCGGGGCAGATCGGGCCGGGTCTTGCGCAGCACCAGCACGCCCGCGGAGACCAGAACGAAAGCGAACAGCGTCCCGACGTTGACCATTTCCTCGAGTTTGTCCGCCGGGAAGAACGTCGCCGCGACCGCGACCAGCCCGCCGACGACGATGGTCGCCCGCTTCGGCGTGCCGTTCTCCCCGGTCTTCGCGAGGCTGCGCGGCATGAGGCCGTCACGCGACATCGCGAAGATGATCCGGATCTGGCCGAGCATCAGCACCATGACGACGGTCGTCAGCCCGGCGAGGGCGCCGACGGAGATGATGTTGGCCGCCCAGTCGACGCCGTTGGCCGCGAACGCGGACGCGAGCGTCTTCTTGCCGCCGTCACCCGCCGAGGTGGCGAGTTCCTTGTAGTTCACCATGCCGACGACCACGAGAGACACGGCGACGTACAGCACCGTGACGATGGCGAGCGAACCGAAAATGCCGCGGGGCACGGCCTTCTGCGGGTTGCGGGTCTCCTCGGCGGTGGTCGCGACGATGTCGAACCCGATGAACGCGAAGAACACCAGCGACGCCGCGGCCAGCAGGCCGAAGACGCCGAACGAACTGCTGCCGCCACCGGCGAACAGCGAGAACAGCGACTGGTCGACCCCGGTGGACGCAGACTCCGCGGCGGACTCGGCCTCCGGGATGAACGGGGTGTAGTTCGAAGCCTTGATGTAGAAGATGCCGAGCACGATCACGAACAGCACCACCGCGACCTTGATCGCGGTGATCACCATGGAGAAGCGCGAAGACAGCTTCGTGCCGACGGCGAGCAGCGTGGCCAGTACGAGCACCACGAGCAGGGCACCCCAGTCGACCGGGATCGGGCCGAGCTCGAACGTCGTCTTCGTGCCCTTGCCGAAAATGTAGGAGAGCACGGTTTCGAGGTAGGCGGACCAGCCCTTCGACACCGCGGCCGCGCCGACGGCGAGCTCCAGGATGAGGTCCCAGCCGATGATCCACGCCATGAACTCGCCGAACGTGGCGTAGGAGAACGTGTACGCGCTCCCGGCCACCGGGACGGTCGACGCGAATTCCGCGTAACAGAGGGCGGCCAGCGCGCAGGCGATGGCCGCGAACACGAACGCGAGCGAGACCGACGGCCCCGCGAAGTCACCGGCCGTGCGCGCGGTGAGGGTGAAGATCCCGGCACCGATGACGACGGCGACACCGAAGACGGTGAGATCCCACGCGCTCAGGTTCCGCCGGAGCTTCGTCCCCGGCTCGTCGGTGTCCGCGATGGACTGCTCGATGGTTTTCGTACGCCACAGACCGTTTCCGGGCACCCTTGACCTCCTACACCTGACTGCGGTTCAAGGGACCCTATCGCCCGGCCGTCACGGCAGCGCGGTGGGAGAGCAACCAAGTACCCGGAGGTCGCGGCGGTAATCGGCGGTGTACGGACAGTTGCTCCGGACGCGTTCGCGAAGCGACTGCGAAACCTTCCGCCCATGTCATGAAAGGGTCGTTCAGGACGAAAAACGTCCTGAACGACCCTTTCATGACATCTGAGGAGCGAACCGCCGGCCAGGCTCAGGCCAGCGCGCGGTCCAAGTCCGGCTCCAGGTAGATCAGCTTCGCCGTCGGCACCTTCGCGCGAACGCGCGCTTCGGCGTCGTCGATGGCCTGCGCGATGTCCGCGGTGTCCAGCCCGGGCACCAGCGCGAGCTTCGCGGCCACCAGCATCTCGTCCGGGCCGATGTACAGCGTGCGGATGTGGATGACCCGCTCGACCTTGCCGGCGGCGAGTTCGTCGACGATCGAGTCGAGGTCGGTCTCGGAGGCGCCTTCACCGATCAGCAGGCTCTTCATCTCGATGATCAGGATGATCGCGATGATCCCGAGCAGCACGCCGATCGTGAAGGTGCCGATGCCGTCCCACACCGGATCGCCCGTGATCACCGAAAGCCCGACGCCCGCGAGCGCGAACACGAGGCCGAGCAGCGCGCCCGCGTCCTCCAGCAGCACCACCGGCAGTTCCGGCGTCTTGGCCTGGCGGATGAAGGCCCACCAGCCCGCGTCGCCCTTGATCTTCTTCGACTCCTGGATCGCGGTGTAGAAGGAGTAGCACTCCAGCCCGATCGCGACCACCAGGATGCCGACCGCCACCAGCGGCGAAGTCAGGGCCTCCGGCTCGGTGATCTTGTGGACGCCCTCCCACAGAGCGAACATCGACCCGAGGCTGAAGAGCATCAGCGCGACGATGAACGAGTAGAAGTACCGGTCCCGTCCGAAGCCGAACGGGTGGGTGCGGGTCGCCTTGCGCTGCGAGGTCTTCTGCCCCAGCAGCAGGAGGCCCTGGTTCGAGGTGTCCGCGAGCGAGTGCACGGACTCGGCCAGCATCGAAGACGACCCTGTGATGAGGTAGCCGGCGAATTTCGCGGCCGCGATTCCGGCGTTCGCCACGAGCGCGGCGATGATCGCCTTGGTTCCGCCACCTGCAGACACGTGCAACTCCCCAAATGGTGTCCCGATATGCCGGGTTCGAAGGCTAGCAGTGCAGATGAGCCCGTACACGGCGGGCGGGACAGGTCACAGAATTGTCGGGCCCCCTCGCTAGTCTCGCCCCTCTCATGACCTGGGAGGTGCCCGTGCCGCGATTCGGCGTGCTCGGACCGTTGACGATCGAGAGCCCGTCCGGGCGGCGGACGACGCCGCGCGGCGATCATCAGCGTGCCCTGCTGGCCGTCCTGCTGCTGAACGCGAACTCGCCCGTCCCGGTCGGCGCGCTGGTCGAGACCCTCTGGCCGGAGACGCCGCCGAAGTCGTACTCCTCGAATCTGCACACGTACGTCTCCCGTCTGCGGGCCCGCTTCGAGGGACTGGAGATCGAGCGGGATCCCCACGGCTACCGGCTGGTGGTCGAGCCCGGCGACCTCGATCTGCTGTCCTTCCGCGAAGCCGCCGCGGCCGGGAAGGCGGCGGCGCGGGCGGGCGATCCGGCGGCGGCCGCCGGGCACTACCGCCGGGCGCTGGCGGAATGGCGCGGGCCGGTCCTGTCCGGGCTGCACATCCCCCGGCTCGACGCGGACGTCGCCCGGCTCGAGTCGGAACGGCTCGCCGCCTTCGAAGACTGTGTCGACGCCGAACTGTCCGACGGCAGGCACGGCGAGCTCACCGGCGAACTCCAGGCGATGATCACCGAACATCCCCTGCGCGAGCGGCTGGCCGCGCAGCTGATGATCGCGTTGCACCGCGCCGGGCGGCAGGCCGATTCGCTGGCCGTCCACCGCGATCTGCGTGCCACCCTCGTCGAGGAACTGGGCGTGGAACCCGGCGCCGAGGTCCGCCGCGTGCACGCCGCCGTGTTGCGCGGTGAGGATCCGGTGCCCCCGGCCAAGCCGTCGCCGGTCTTCCCGATCTGCCAGCTGCCGCCGGACATCGCGGATCTGGCGGGCCGCGAGGACGAGATGGCGAAGCTTTCCGGGCTGCTCGGCGACGGCGCGGGGGTCCCTGTCGCGGTGATCACCGGCCAGCCCGGCGCGGGCAAGTCCACCCTCGCGGTCAGCACCGCGCACAGGCTCCGCCGCTCCTTCCCGGACGGGCAGCTGTTCGTCCCGCTGGCAGGCGCCTCCAGCCCGCGCGACCTCGCCACCGTGCTCGGCGACCTGTTGCGCGCGCTGGGCGTCACCGGCCCGGCCATCCCGGACGACGTCGACGCCAGGGCGGCGGTGTACCGCGGCCGCCTCGCCGATCGGCGGGTCCTCGTGGTGCTCGACGACGCCGCGAGTCCCGATCAGGTCCGCGCGCTGCTGCCGGGAACGCCGGGCAGCGCGGTCCTGATCACCAGCAGGCGGCGGCTTTCCGGGCTCGCCGGGGCGGATCGCCTCCACCTCGCACCGCTGTCCGGCGCCGAGGCGATGGCCCTGCTGGCACGGCTTGCCGGGCCGGACCGCGTGGGCGCCGAAGCCGCGGACGCGGAGCGGATCGCCAAGGCCTGCGGCAATCTCCCGCTGGCACTGCGGATCGCCGGCAGCAGGCTCGCCATGCGGCCGGGGCTGCCGCTCGGGAAGCTCGCCGGGAAGCTGGAAGACGAGGTCTCGCGCCTCGACGAGCTCCAGGTCAGCGATCTCCAGGTGCGCGGCAGCATCGCGTTGAGCTATGAAGCGCTGAGCCCGGCGGCGCGGCGCGCGTTCCGGTTGATCGGCCGCTGCCGCACGCTCGACCTGCCCGCGTGGGCGGTGTCGGCCCTGGTCGATGACGAACGCTCGGACGAGGCCATCGACGAACTCGTCGAGGCCAGCCTGCTCGAAGCCACCGGTCTCGATCCGACGGGTGAGCAGCGGTTCCGCGTGCACGACCTGGTGCGGGTGTTCGCCACGGAACTCGGCAGGGAACTGGAGACCCGCGCCGAGCGGGTGGCCACCGTCGCGAAGGTGTCGGACGCGGCGTTGTGTCTCGCCGACACGGCGGCCCGCCGCCTGCCGAGGACGGTGCCGATGCCGTTGTCGGATCACGATGTCCCCGTGCAACCCCTGGCGGGCGAACTGGTCGAGCGGCTGCTGCGTGATCCCGGCACCTGGTTCTCGGTGGAGCGGGCCAACCTGGTCGCCGCCGTCTCGTCGCTGTGTGCCGTCGGCTGGCTGCGGAAAGCCTTGCGAATACTGGAAAGACTGAGCGCGTACCTGTACTTGCACAGCCATTACACCGATATGCGGACGGCGTACGAGACGTTGCGCGACGCCGCCCGCGAGGCGGGTGACCGGCACATCGTGGTCATCGCCGAGGCGAATTTGGCGGTGTTGCTGCATGTTCGCGGCGAGTACGAACGCGCCGTCGAGGGCTATCGCGAATGTTCGAAGGAATTGGCGGAGCTGGGCGATCTGGCCACGCAGGCGTGGGTGGAGACCAATCTGGCGCACAGCCTGGTCGGGCTCGGCCGGGCCGGGGAATCCCTGCACGCCGCCACCCAGGCGCGCGAACTGTCCACTGTGGAGGATTCCGGAACCCACGCGAGGCGAGCGGAATCCGCCGCGCTGCACAGACTGGGCAAGGTCTCCGAGGCGCTGGAGATCGATCGCCGGATTCTCGCCCAGGCGCGCGAAAGCGGCGACGAACGACAGCTCGGTGTTGCCCTGCAAGGACTTTCGTGGTCGCTGATGCTCGACGGACGCCCGGAGGATGCCTTGGCGACGATCGAGGAATCGGTGCGGGTCCTGCGCCGGACGACGGCGAAATCGGCACTGGCGAAGTCGTTGCGTACCCAGGGCGCGATCCTCGCGGGCGCCGGACGGCGCGACGGCGCGGTGAAGGCCTACGAGAACGCGCGGCGGCTGGCCGGAGCGCTCGAAGAACGGCCGAGGGAACTTTCCTGCACGCGGGCGATCGCCGCCAGCTGGATCGGCGACGGCCGGGCCGATCGCGCGATCCCCGTGCTGCGCCGCTGTCTCGACGAATTCCGTGCCATGGGCGGGAAACCCGCGACAGGCCTCACCCTGCACGTGCTGCGCAGGGCGTACGAGGCCGTCGGGGAAACAAAAGCGGCCGAGGCGGCGGGTGAAGAGGCGAAGCGATTGGAAGTCCCCCACGACGCCAACGCTTCGACCCTCGTCCGGTTGCTGTTGTCGCTCACCGAACCCGCCCCGGCCTGACCGAGCGGTGCCCGACCCCTCAGACGGGCACCACCCGGAAATCACCATCAGTCCGGGATCACTGGGCGGCGAGCCGTGGTTCACGCCGTCCGGCGGAGAACCAGGCCAGCGCGATCACCAGCACCCCGTTGGCCGCGGCGTCCCACACCGGCGGCGAGGCGGGCCCGAGTCGCGCGACCGCGAACACGTTGATCAGCCCGGCGACGGTCAGCATCACGCGGACGGGCTGGGTGCCCGTCACCACCAGCGCGGCGGTGAGCAGGACCTGCGCGCCGAGCGAGACGAGCACGACCAGCGGGAGGCTCAGCCTGCTCTCCGCGCCGGCGGCGAGGCCGTGCAGGCCGGAGCCCGCGGCTTTGATCGACTCGATCGTGTCGCCGGCGAATCCCGCCAGCGCCTGCGCCGAACCGGCCAGGTCTTGGCCGCTCGGCAAGGGAAGCACCAGGTCGACGACCGGGACCAGCACGGTCACGACGGCGAGTCCGAGCGCGGCGAGCAGAGCGGTGGGGCGCGCGGAGACCGGCACCCGGTAAGCGCGTCCGCTCGCCGCGTCGGGATGGGAAGTCACTACTGCTGCTCCTTGGCTATCGACATCCGGGACGAGCCGACGCCAAGCGCCGGGTCACCCCTTCGGGCGATAGTTGCGGAAGCCACCACACGGAACGCACACACTTCGGCAAGCACTCCGTAGCCCAAGAACCCCGCAATTCGTCACCTGGTTGCGGTACTTGCGCGTGCAAGTACCGCAACCAGGTGCCGAATTGCGGGGTCGAGGGGCTAGCAGGTGCCGGCGGTGGCGCGGAACACCTGCGTGCGCTCAGCGGAAAGCGGCCGCACACGGACGGCGGGGTCGGCGGCCGGGAGCCACACCGACTGGCCGCGGCGGAGCTCGACCTGTTCGCCGTCGTCGGCCGTGACCTGCAGGCCACCGGCGGTGCACAGCAGGATCTGCGGGCCGACGTCGTGGACGGCGACCTCGCCGCAGTCCCCTGCCTCCCATTCGATCCGCGACAGCTCGAACTCGGGAGCGTCGGTGCGGTACACCGACAGGCGCTCCTCGCGCTCGCCACTCTGGACCGGCATCTCGCCGCACGCGAAGTCGACGACGCGGAGCAGCTCCGGCACGTCGACGTGCTTGGGGGTCAGCCCGCACCGCAGGATGTTGTCCGAGTTCGCCAGGATCTCGACCGCGGTGCCGTGCAGGTACAGGTGCAGGTTGCCGGCGGGCAGGTAGATCGCCTCGCCCGCGCTGAGGGTGAGCCGGTTGAGCAGCAGCGCCGCGAGCACCCCCGCGTCCCGCGGATGCGCCTCGCCGAGTTCGAGGATGGTCCGGCATTCGACGTCGAACTCGCCGCGTCCCTGGACGTGTTTCACACACGAATCGAGGACCTCGGGCAGCAGTTCGTCGAGCGCGGCCTGCGGCAGCGTGATCCAGGTGGTGAACAGCGCGCGCAGCCCGGCCGGATCCGGCTGGGCCTCCAGCAGCACCGCGTACTTCGCCAGCCCGGGTGTCTCGATCGCCTTCAGCAGCGACATCGTGCGTTCCGGGTCGCGGAAGCCCGCCAGCGCGTGGAACTCGGTCAGCGCGCAGACGAGTTCCGGTTTCGCCGTCGGATCCGGGTAGTTGCGGTTCGAGGCGTCACGCGGGATCCGCGCCGACTCCTCGCGCGCGTACCCCTCCGCCGCCTGCGCGGCCGACGGGTGCGCCTGCATCGAAAGCGGCTCTTCGGCGGCGAGGATCTTCAGCAGGAACGGCAGCCTGCCGCCCCAGCGTTCGGCGCAGGTCGTGCCGAGCTGGCCGACCGGATCGGCTTCGACGAGCTCCAGCAGGCTCCGCTCGCTGCCGTCCGGGCCGATGACGTGGGACGGGTCACCGGGGTGGGCGCCCATCCACAGCTCCGCCTCCGGATGCGGCGCCGGCACCGGACGTCCCAGCAGCTCGGGGATCGTCGTTCTCGATCCCCACGCGTAGGGCCGCACGGCATTGCGCAGCAGCTCCACTGTCACCTCAACTCCTCGCCGGGCACGGGTGGTGCCGGCCCTCATTGCTTACGTCGCGCTCGGGACTCACGCCGTTGCGGGCGTGTACCTCCCGGCGCCGCCGATGCTGCCGACGGCCAGCCCCAGATAGACCGCGGCCAGCTCGAAACGCAGCGCGAGAACGGCCGCACGCACGATCTCGTCCGTTTCGATCTCTTCGGCCGGGGCGATCACATCCGCACCGGGCAGCAGGTCTTCCGCCTCAAAACGGGCCGCGTCCGCGGCCGGTCCCGTCCGAACCGAGAGGAGCAACACCCTCGGCGCCGAACCGTTCCCCTCCTCCGGGTCCGCGAAGATATCGCGATCCCGGCCGCCGGACAACGCCGCCCGCCGCAAGGCGGGCCTGGCCAGCGCCTGGCGGTAGTCCTCCGCGTCACAGACGACGGCGGCGTGCGCGGCGAACGCGTGGGCCGCGTGCTCGCCGACGGCGACGGCGACCGGGTCCAGCCCCCACAGCAGCGGCTGCCGGTCGGCCATCTTCAGCGCCATCGCCTTGGCCGGGTTCGCGAACGAATCCCTGGACAGGTAGTCCTTCTCGGCTTCCGCGTCGAGGTGGTCGGCGAGCTGCTCCAGGTCGGCCACCAGCAGGCCGAGCGCGTTCGCGGTGAGCAGGGCGGCCGCGAGACCGCGCGGGAAGGCCATCTCCGGCGGAACCGGGATCCTCGGCGCGAGCAGCAACCCCTTGCCCGCGACGGCGGCGGCCACCGGGCCTTCCGCGGGCGCGGACAGCACGACGGTCGCCCCGAACCGGGCGGCACGTTCCAGTGACGCGGCCAGCTCGCGGTCACCGGCGTCGTCGGTGTGCGCGAAGACGACGTCGAGCGCGCCGATCCAGCTCGGCACCACCTCGGCGACGACCACCGGCACCGGGCACGACGGGGCGAGGAGCGCGCCGATCAGCCGGGTCAGCGTCCGGCTGACGCCCGGCCGGTCGATCAGCACGAGCGAGCGCGGGCGGCCGACGTCCAGCCGGTCGCTCAGCTCGAGTTCGGCCGCGGCTTCGGCCATCGCCCGGACCTGGGCGCCCGCCATCGCGGCGGCACGGAGAAGCCCCGCGGTGTCGGCCTCGGCCAGCCTCGCGGGATCGTCGAGCAGGGAATCGTCAGGGACCGTCGGCATGATCGCCATCCGGGGTCGTCGGCTCGGTGGCTTCGTCCAGCAACAGTACCGGGATTCCATCACGGACCGGATACACCCGACCGCACTCGGTGCAGGTCAGCGCGTCGGCCTCCGGGTCGGCCGTCGTCCCCGGCCGCAGCGGCGCGTGATCAGGGGACGGGCAGGCCAGGATCTCCAGCAACTGTGCGTCGAACGTGACGGCCATGGTTACTCCCTACCTGTGGGACGTCTCGATGTGTGTTTTCACGACACATTCGTTACCCACGGACGATCGCCAATACGTCTTCGGTCAGCGCCCGGACGGCCTCGGCGTCGGCGGCCTCGACGTTCAGGCGGAGCAGCGGCTCGGTGTTGGACGGGCGCAGGTTGAACCAGCCGCCGCCGGGAAGCTGCACGGTGAGCCCGTCCAGTTCGTCGATTTCGACGCCGTCGCGGGCGCCGAACGCGTCCTTGACCGCCATCATGCGCGCGACCTGGTCGTCGACCGTCGAGTTGATCTCACCGGAGGCCGCATAACGCGAGTACTCCGCGGTCAGCTCGGACAGCGGGCCCGTCTGCTCGCCGAGGGCGGCGAGGACGTGCAGCGCGGCCAGCATGCCGGTGTCGGCGCGCCAGAAGTCGCGGAAGTAGTAGTGGGCGGAGTGCTCGCCGCCGAAGATCGCGCCGGTCTTGGCCATCTCGGCCTTGATGAACGAGTGCCCGACCCGGGTGCGCACCGGTTTGCCGCCGTGCTCGGCGACGATCTCCGGGACACCCTTCGACGTGATCAGGTTGTGGATGATGGTGCCGCCCGGCTCCTTCTCCAGCTCCCGGATCGCGACCAGCGCGGTGATGGCGCTCGGCGACACCGGCTCGCCGCGCTCGTCGACGACGAAGCAGCGGTCCGCGTCGCCGTCGAAGGCGAGACCCGCGTCGGCGCTTTCTTCGCGTACCTTCGCCTGGAGGTCGACGATGTTCTTCGGGTCGAGCGGGTTGGCCTCGTGGTTCGGGAAGTTGCCGTCGAGCTCGAAGTACATCGGCACGACCTCGATGGGCAGGCCCGCGAAGACCGTCGGGACGGTGTGGCCGCCCATGCCGTTGCCCGCGTCGACGACGACCTTCAGCGGGCGGCTGCCGGACAGGTCGACGAGTTTGCGCAGGTATGCCGCGTAGTCCGCGAGAACGTCCTTCTCGGTCACCGAACCGCGCTGGCCTGCGAAGGCGGGCACGCCCTGCTCGACGGTGTCGCGGATCTCCGCGAGACCGGAGTCCTGCCCGACCGGGGCGGCGCCGGAGCGGCACAGCTTGATGCCGTTGTACTTCGCCGGGTTGTGGCTGGCGGTGAACATGGCGCCCGGCAGGTTGAGCGATCCGGACGCGAAGTAGAGCTGGTCGGTGCTGGCGAGGCCGATCGACACGACGTCGAGGCCCTGCGAGGTCACGCCGTCGGAGAAGGCGGCGGACAGCTCGGGCGAGGAGTCGCGCATGTCGTGGCCGATGACGATCGCGTCCGACTCGGGTTTGATCAACAGGGCGAAGGCCGAACCGAGGTCGCGGACGAGTGCCGCGTCCAGCTGCTCACCGACCACGCCGCGAATGTCGTAGGCCTTCACGATGCCCGAAAGGTCTGGCACGCCTGCTCCCCGCCAATAGTCTCGTTACAACGCCCTCTGGCGCGCTCGAAAGCCTACCGGCGAGCACTCGCGTCAGGCGCGGCCGGGCAGGACGCGCAGGTGGCCGCGCCTGCCCGAGGGTCCCTCGGGTTCGGGCTCGGGCGCGGGCTTGTCGGAACGGCCCGCTTCACGCACGGCCTCGGCCAGCGCGGTCAGCTCGTCCGCGGACGGGTCCGGAGCGGCGAAGGCCCCTTCGTGCCGGACGACTTCCCAGCCCTTGGGCACGGTCAGCCGGAGGGCGTGGGCTTCGCAGAGGTCATAGGAGTGCGGTTCGCTCGCGGTGGCCAGTGGCCCCACGACGGCTGTCGAATCGCTGTAGGCATACGTGAGCGTGGCGACAGCGGGTTCGAGGCAACCCGTTCGCGAACACTTTCGTACGCTCCGCACGATCGAGAACGATAGCGCGTCACGGGCCGGGCGTACCGGCGACACGCGCTTTGATTCGCCGAGCGCGTACCCTTCGGTTCGTGGCGACGGCTCGTGATTCCCGACAGCGACGGCGGATGCGCCGGGACCGGCACGGCCGGGGCCTGCGCGGAGCGCTGTATCCGTCGACCCTTCCCGCCGCCGCTAGCAGGGCGGAAAGGTTCGACGCGCTGGTTTTGGACGCGCTCGAACCGATCGAAGCGCGGTGGCGGCACGAGCTGACGAAGCTCGACGTCGCCGTCGACGACGTCCCCGAAGTTCGCTCGGATGGCGCACCGGCCGGAGTGGACGGCGTGTTGCACGACGGCGCCGTCCCGCTGTCGCGGCTCGTGCCCGCCGGCGTCGACCGCGCCGGCCTCCCCACGCGGGCCCGCATCGTCCTCTACCGCCGCCCCCTCGAAGCACGCGCGAAAGACCCCGGCGAACTCGCGGAACTCGTCCACGACGTCCTCGTCGAACAGGTGGCGGGCTACCTGGGCGTCGAACCCGACGTCATCGAAGGCGAATAACCCTCACCTCCGCACCCCAGCCCCCGCCCTTCCCCGGGGGGCGTCCCCAGCCCAGCGTATCGCAGAGTAGCGACGGGACCTGCGGAAACGGGGCTGGAGCGCCGAGTTGTCCACAAGGGGAAGGGGCTGTGGGCAACTCCGGGAGCGTGGTCGGACGCTGAAGGCGGGGCGCCCCCAATGTGGCATTGGGGACACTCACCGTCCCCAATGCCACATTGGGGGCGTCCGGCACCAGAGGGCCCCGGCGCCAGGAGGCCGGCCGGGGCTGGAGTGGGAGCTCGGCAGCGCGAGTGTCTTGAAGGGCACCTTTGGGACGCTCAACGTCTCAAAGGGCACCTTCAGGACAGCGCGAAGCCGAAAGCCTCAAGAAACCGCAGGTCGCCTCCGCGTAGGCACGGCGGTCAGCAGCGTGAACAGCACCGCCGCCACTTGCGCCAGCAGCAGCAGGTTCCGCGTGGTGCCCTGGTGCTCCACCACCACCTCCGAAGGCGTAGGCGGCACCGAGACCGCAACCTGGTGGCCCCAAGCCCGCACGATCGGCACGGCTTTGCCGTCCACGCTCGCCTGCCAGCCGGCCTCGAGCTCCGCGGCCAGCACGAGCAGCCGCCCGGTCGGGCCTTCCGAGACACGCACCCGCACGTCGGGCAGCCCGGCCTGCACCGGCGCCACCCCGGGCGACGCGCCGGGCGCGCCCTTGCCGGTCACGGCCGCCTGCGCCAGTTCCGGCGAGATCAACGCCACCTGCCCACCGGCGGGCACCAGGCGAAGCACCGGACGCCCGTCCGAAGTCGGCGCCGCCGGGGCGACCAGATCCCGCGCGAGTTCGACGAAAACACCGCCGCCGGCACCGCTCGGCAGAACGACATACGAGACCCCCGAGGCCAAGGCCGCCGCGAAGGCCTGTTTGACCGCGTCCGGCGAGCCTTGCAGAAGGTCCCGGCGCCACGAGGCGAGCCGATCGGCGCTGCCCGGCGTCGGCGCGAGTTCGTCGTCGCCGAAACTCGGCAACCGCCCACCGGTCTGCCGGGCGAGGTCGCCGATCACCAGCACGGATCGGCCGCTCGAAGCCAGCTCCGCGGAAATCTCCGGGGCGAGCGAAGGACGCTCACCCGCCCGTAAAGGTCCTTCCCGTCCGGCGACGACCGCGCCGGTCGCCAGCGCGAGCAGCACCAGCACCCCGGCCACGGCCGTGACCTTCGCCAGCCACGGCGCCGGATCGACACCGGACCCACCCCGCTGCCAGGTCGCCAGCACCGTCCACAGCAGTCCCGCGCTGATCACCAGCAGCGGCACCCCGGCGTACCCGGTCGCGTGCGCGCCGCCCGACATCGGAGTCACCGCCACGAACCGCACCGCCACGAGGCCGAGTACTCCCAGCACGACGACCGCGACACCGCCGCCCGCGCCCTTCGACGGCCGGACGACCAAGGCGACGATCGCGGCCGCGACCAGCGCCACCCCGATCGGCCACGCGCCGGGACCGCCGGGGTCCAGTCCGGCGAGGTCGGCGCCGGAGGCGGCCGTGGCACCACCGCCGAGCCCGTGCAGCAGTAGTTCCGGATGCCGCAGCAGCACACTCGGCCACGGCAGCAGCAACGCCAGCGGCAGGAAGACCACGATGCCGACCGACGCGATCCGCCGAGCGAGCCCGGTCGGCGAAGGCAGCACCACGAACCCGATCACCAGCCCGACCACGGCCAGTGCGTGCGCCAGTGGCGAGAAGGCGCCGATCAGCGCCAGGCCGATCGCGCTCAGCGCGGAAACGTGCAGCCAGCGCGAGTCCGCGCGGACCAGCAGCCCGACGATGCCCGCGATCACCAGTGGCAGCAGCAGATGCACGACGACGACGTCGAGCCGTCCCTGCGCGACCGAAGCCGTGGCCGCGGGAAGCACGCCGTACGCCGCCGCGACGACGGCTCGAACCCAGCGACGCACGCGAAGGTGCCGAGTGGCGGCGTACGCGCTCAGGGCGGCGAGCGGGATGTCGCCGATCATCAGGATCGCGACCAGCGCCGCGGGTCCACCGATCGGCGTGAAGATCGCGCCGAGGGTGCCCAGCACCGGCAGCGTCGCGGGCGCCGGACTCGCCGTCCCACCGGCGACCGCGTGCCACGGCGCGAGATACGACGACCAGATCTCGCCGAGCCCGCCGACCGGCAGCAGCTTCCCGCCGAAGAGATCGAGCCCGAGCCGGGAACCGTTGATCACCAACGCGAGCGCCGTCAGCGCCACGAGCACGATCACCGGCGGCGCGAACACGGTCGCGCCGAGCACGCGCTTCCGGTCGACCTCGACGAACACGAGTTCCGGCTCCGGCCGCCGTCCGCCGTCACGCGGCACCGGGGATGGTTTCGGACCCTCCGAAGTGGATTTCTCGGGAACCGCGACAGCGACGACCGCGCTGGGCCGCCGCAGACCCGTCCCCCGCGAGCCGACCCCGCGCATCGCGCCCGCGGGCAGCGCGCCGGGCCCGACGGGACGATCCTGCCCGGCCTTCACCGCCTCCGGCGGGATCCAGGCCCCTTCCTGATCCGCGCTTTCGGGCACCGTCCCGAGCGCGAAATCCCGTTCCACCCCGCGCCGGACGAGGCCGACGACACCGGCGCGGACGGCGTTGCGCAGCCGCGTCGTCCGCCCGGTGAACAGACCGCGGACACCACCGATCTTCCCGCGTCCGGCGCGGGCCGCGCGCAGCCCGCCGCGACCGCGCAGCAGGTACCAGGTGGCCGCGAGTTCCGCGCCCGCCTCGCCGGTGCGCCGCAACAGCAGGAACGCCAGCGCCCGCAACACCGCGAACACCGGAATTCGAAAAAGGCCGAACCAAAAGGACAGTGGGGAGCAATTGACGAGGAACACCCGGAGCCCGTGCGCGCGGTTCGCCGTCGCGAGAGGAAGGCTGAGGGCGTCCGGTTCGCGCTGTCCGGTGCTGAGCGCGCGAGCGTGCCGGAGCCGGGCCGCCGGCACCGAAAGCACGCGGCCACCCGCGGCGTTGGCACGCCAGCCGAAGTCGAGATCCTCGCGCAGCAAGGGAAATCCGGGGTCGTAGCCGCCGAGGTCGTGCCAGACTTCGCGCCGCACCAGCGATCCCGCGCTCGGCACGGCGAGCACCGCGGTGTCGGTCTCGTCGGGCGAGATCTGCTGTCGGTGGCCGATGGCGTCGGTCGACAGCCCGGCTTCGACGATGAGCCGCGGATCGCTCCAGTCCACCGCGAGCGGGCCGAGCACCGTCGCCGCGGGCTCATTTTCGGCCGCTGCCAACAGATTTTCGAGACAGTCGGGTTCCGGCGCGCAGTCGTCGTGCAGCAGCCAGAGCCAGCCGCCGGGATCGCCCCAGCGTTCGACGGCGTGCTCGACGGCCTCGCCGACGGCGGCACCGAAGCCGACATCACGGGAAAGTGTGAGAATTCCGTCCAAGACCGGCGCTTCGCCGACCGACGCCGCGTCGGCGAGGATTTGCGCGGTCCGGTCCGTGGAACCGGTGTCGACCGCGAGGATGTGCCGCGGCCGGACGCCGCTGCGCCGCAGCGCGGAAAGCGCCAGTGGCAACCAGTTCTCGCCGTTGTGACAGACCACAATGGCCAGTACGGGGACCGTGCGCAGCGCAGGTGACGCGGCAGTGCGAGACAACGGGCACTCCAGATGTGGCGGCGAAGTCGAGTGCCGCCACCCTACGACGCGACCCTGTCACCCGTTGGTGGCCCCACTATGTGGAAGCGGGCGGAAGCGATCTCCGGCGCACGGGGCCACCGGAGATCGCCGTCACACAGCTCGCTTTTTCAGTTTCCTACGCTCACGTTCGGAGAGCCCGCCCCAAATACCGAACCGCTCGTCATGCGCGAGGGCGTACTCGAGGCACTCGTCCTTGACCTCGCAACCGAGGCAGATCCGCTTGGCTTCGCGGGTGGAGCCGCCCTTCTCGGGGAAGAACGCCTCCGGGTCCGTCTGCGCGCAGAGGGCCCGTTCCTGCCAGTCCTGCTCTTCCGCGGAGGCATCGTCGAAAAGCTCGGTGAGATCGCCCAGTTGCTGCTCCGGGACCTCACCCCAACCCACGACTTGCCCCCATTCCCTTCCATCTGCTTCCAACCGCACGTCCGCCTCCTCGCTGTCCACGCACTCCCCAGGCTGGCGGTGTTGAAACACCATCCGCCGCCCCCTTCCAGCGACGAATGACATCACTGTGATTACACCCGTGTAGTGCGGTCAGGTCAAGCGGAGTAGCGAGTTCGGGGGATACCCGCGCCCCATCGCGCAAGGGGACACGCCGAGAACTTCACATCGGGCATACGGAAGACTGGAGGGGTGCAGAGATCAGCAGTGCGGCCAAGCCCGATCTTCCTCGGCATCCTCGCGGTCACCGTCCTTGGCGGTGTACTGGCGGCTTTCGGTGACACGACCACCATTTCCAGCCAGAAGTACGACCCGCTCATCATCATCGGCGTCGTCCTGCTCGTCGCGGGCGGCTGGGTCGCGTCACTGACGCTCCACGAGTTCGGCCACGCGCTCGTGGCGTTCCGCGGTGGTGACAGCAGCGTCGCCCACAAGGGTTACCTGTCCATGGACGTCCGGAAATACACGGATCCGGCACTGTCCATCATCCTGCCGTTGGTATTCCTCTTCATCGGCGGCATCCCGCTGCCGGGTGGCGCGGTCTGGATCGAACACGGGCGCCTGCGGTCGCGAAGTGTCCAGTCGTGGGTTTCGCTCGCCGGGCCGCTGAGCAACCTCGGCGTCGGCGTGGTGCTGACGCTTCTCGTCGCGCTGGTGCCGATGACGTCCGGTCTCGTGATCGGGATCTCGTTCCTGGCGCTGCTTCAGATCGTCACGTTCATCCTGAACATCCTGCCGATCCCCGGTCTCGACGGCTGGGGCGCGATCGAGCCCTACCTTTCGCCCGGCGCGCGTGAGTTCGGCGCGAAGGCCCGGCCGTGGGCGCCGCTCGTGCTGTTCGCCGTGCTGTTCCTCGTACCCGGAGCCAGCTCGTTGCTGTGGCAGGGGTCTTACGCGGTCTTCGACTCCGTCGGAGGGTTCACGCTCGCCGCCCAATATGGACAAGACGCGTTCATGTTCTGGAAGTGAGCGGTCACTTGCCTTCGGGGTGCTCGGTGAACCATGCGTGCGCCCGCTTCCAGACGCGTTTGAGGCCGGACCGCTCGCCGAGGTAGTCGCCCGCCATGCCGACCACCGGCAGCTTCCCGAGCGCACGGTGGAAAAGACGGCCGCGCGGCCGCTTCTCGAGTTCGTCGACGATGCCCAGGAGTCCCCGCCCGAGCCGCCACAGCGTGCCGGCGGCCGCCTTCAGGGTGACCTTGCCGTGCTTCTTCTTCGCGTCGTCGAGTTCTTCGGTGAGCTTCGCCGCTTCGTCGTCTTCCGCGGCCTTGTCGTGTTCGGCGTGTTTGCCCGCCGCGATCACCGGATCGATGTCGCGTTCGAAAAGCACCCACGCGATCAGCCGGACCCGGGCGCCGACGTCGGTCACGCCGTACTCCCCCGCGATCGCGCACAGCAGCATTCCCTGCGCCGCCGAGCCGAGCGCGTCCTGCACGGGCAGCCGGTCGGCGAGCGCGCCGCCGAGACCGGGGATCGCGGTGATCAGCGCGGTGAACCGGCCGACCCGGTTCACCCACCAGTCGGTCCGCTGATAGTTCGACATCTCGGCCCACGCCGCGGTGCCGGGCACCTTGACCGAGGTGATCCCGTTGAGCAGCTTGTCCTTCAGCCCCGGTTCGACGCCGTCCAGATCCTCGTGACGACGCCCCCTGGCCTGCAGACCGAACGGATCCGCGTCACGCAGCGCGTCGACCATCGGCCCGCAGGCGCGGACGAACGGCCGCAGCACCGCAACGACCTGGCGGTCCGAAATCGCTTCACCCACTGCTGACTCCCTTCGCGACCTTCGCCGCACTGCCCAGACCGCCACCCAGCGCCAGCGCTCCCGGCAACGCCCCGCCGCCGATCAGCAGCAGTGCGCGCCAGTCCTGTATCAGCACCAGATCACCACCTGGTCCGGTCACGCCCATTCCGAGTACGACTAGTACCCAGACGAGCAGCGGAATCACCGAAAAGGAGGGCCGCACCACTTTCGCGGTCGTCCGCACCAGCAACGGGGTGGTGATCACCGCGAGCACCACGGTCACCGGCATCGGGAAGTCACCGAGCTTCGGCAGCACGATCCCGTCGAGCCGGAGCGGCAGGAAGAACAGTTCGAGCAGTCCGAGCAATAAGGCGTCGAAGGTCAGCAAGGCGAGCAGCAGGCGCTGTCGCGAAGTGAGCGGCGGTGACGGCTCGGTCACTTCGCGAGTCCCCCGAACAGATCGGCCGCGGCACCTTCGGCCGGTCCGTGCGCGAGCACGAAGTACTCGTTCGGGGTGATCGGCTGCGCGACGTCGTTGCTCAGCGCGAAGTGGTCGGCGAAGGCGGGCGGGGCGGGCACGCTGACCTGGGTCTCGTGCGCCCGCAGCGCGGCGGCCTTCGCCGGGATGTGTGCGCCGACGTCGAGGACGGTCGTGATGGTCTCGTCCGGCGTCACCGGCAGTTCGCCGTCTTCCGGGACCCGGAACGACGAGCGTCCGCGCAGCGCGGCGAGCCCGGCCGCGACCGCGTCGCGGGAAGAAACAGTGTGGAAGACCCGCTCGACCGACTCGGCCTCCGGCGCCGCGGCCATGGTGACCTCGTGCGCGCGGATGTGGTCAGGGTGCCCGTAGCCCCCGAAAGCGTCGTATGTGACGACGACCTGGGGCCGGACCTCGTCCAGGATCTCCGCGAGCTGAGCCACCTGCTCGCCGAGGTCACCGCCGGAGAACGCGCGCGGATGGGCCGCGGACGGCGTCCCGGCCATCCCCGAGTCACGCCAGCGGCCGATTCCGCCGAGATACCGGTGCCGGGAGACGCCCAGCGCCGCGCAGGCCGACGCCAGCTCGCCCGCGCGGTAGCCGCCGAGCTGATCGGAAGCCCACGAACCGAGCCCGCCGAGGGACGGCGGGATGATCTCGCCTTCCTCACCGAGAGTGCACGTGACGACGGTCACTTCGGCGCCTTCCGCCGCATAGCGCGCGATGGTGCCGCCGGTGGTGATGCTCTCGTCGTCCGGATGGGCGTGTACGAGGAGCAATTTGGGCCGGTCGGAGATCACGGCTTGAAGACTAATTCGAACACGGCGCGCTTTCCTTTATAGGGTGTCGGGAACGGAAGCCCCGAGCACCGACCTTAGTCGGGCGACTCTCGGTTATCCTCGCGCGAGTCACGGGCTTTGCGCCGTGACCATATGTACCCCCACGAAGGGCATCTTGGTGAGCACTGAAGCAGCATCGTCGGACCTCGGCGGCGTGTCGGGTTCGGTTCTGTCCATCTCCGACCTGAGCGTCTCGTTCCCGACCGACGACGGCGTGGTCGACGCCGTCAAGGGCATCGGATTCGACGTCAAGCCGGGCGAGATCGTCGCGGTGGTCGGTGAGTCCGGTTCCGGCAAGTCGGTGACCTCGATGTCGGTGCTCGGGCTGCTCCCGAAGACGAGCCGGATCGCCGGCGAGCTTCGCCTCGGCGACCGCAACCTGGCCGACCTCAAGGAGAAGGAACTCCAGAAGATCCGCGGCAACCAGGTCGCGATGATCTTCCAGGAGCCGATGACCGCGCTGAACCCGGTCTACACCGTCGGCTGGCAGCTGCGCGAGGCGCTCCGCTCGCACCAGGACATCTCGAAGGAAGCCGCCGACAAGCGCGCCATCGAGCTGCTCGAGATGGTCGGCATCCCGAACCCGCCGCTGCGCTTCAAGCAGTACCCGCACCAGCTTTCCGGCGGTCTGCGGCAGCGCGTCGTCATCGCGATGGCGATCTCGTGCGACCCGAAGGTGATCATCGCCGACGAGCCGACCACGGCCCTCGACGTCACCGTGCAGGCGGAGATCCTCGGCCTGCTGCGCAAGCTGCGCGACACCCTCAACACCGCGATCGTGCTCATCACGCACGACATGGGCGTCGTCGCCGACCTCGCCGACCGCGTGGTCGTGATGTACCAGGGCAACATCGTCGAGCAGGCGCCGGTGCGCGACCTGTTCGCGTCGCCGCAGGTGGAGTACACCCGCAAGCTGCTCGCCGCCGTCCCCGTGCTCGGCCAGCGCCCCGAAGGACGCCGCCTGCTCGACGACTCCGGCATCGACGCCGACAGCGACGAGGCCTCGAAGATCGCCGAAGAGATCCGTCTCGCCGACGCCGAACTGGAGGCCGTGATCGAGGCCGACGCCCCGGCGCTCGAGATCAAGAACCTCGTGCTGGAGTACCCGGGCCGCCGCGGCCAGGCGAAGAACCGCGCGGTGGACGACGTCTCGCTGAGCATCGCCAAGGGCGAGATCGTCGGCCTGGTCGGCGAGTCCGGCTCCGGCAAGTCGACGGTCGGCCGCTGCGCGATCCGCCTGCTGAGCCCGACCGCGGGCACCGTGTCGATCGCGGGCAAGGACATCACGAACATGTCGAACAAGGAGCTGCGCCCGCTGCGCCGCTACTTCTCGATCGTGTTCCAGGACCCGGCGTCCACACTGGACCCGAAGATGACCATCGGCGAATCGATCGCCGAGCCGATGGTGCTGCACAAGTTCCTGCAGGGCAAGGCCCTGAACGAGCGCGTGGCGTCCCTTTTGGACAAGGTCGAGCTCGGCGGCCACTACCGCAACCGGTACCCGCACGAGCTGTCCGGCGGCCAGCGCCAGCGCGTCGCCATCGCGCGAGCGCTCTCGCTCGACCCGGCGCTGCTGATCGCGGACGAGCCGACCTCGGCGCTGGACGTGTCGGTGCAGGCCCGCGTGCTGGACCTGTTCCTCGACCTGCAGCGCTCGCTGCAGTTCGCCTGCCTGTTCATCAGCCACGACCTCGCCGTCGTCGACCTGCTGGCCGACCGCGTCGCGGTGATGCAGTACGGCAAGCTGGTCGAGGTCGGCACGCGTGACCAGGTGCTGCACTCGCCGCGCGAGGACTACACCCGTCGTCTGCTGTCGGCCGCTCCGGTCGCGGACCCGGTGTTGCAGGCCGAACGGCGTGCGGCCTGGCAGGCGGGCAAGCTGGCCCCGGTGGCCGACTGACCTCTGGCAGTACACGAAGGCCCCCTTCACCGCGTCAGACGCGGTGAAGGGGGCCTTCGTGTAGCTACGGCACGGTGTGTCCCGAGCCGGATCACGCGTGATTGGAGCCGTAACTCACGTGATTGAAGCCGTAACTCGCGTGTTTCCAGCCGGATGTACGAGTTCGGCCTTCAATCACGTGAGATACGGCTTCAGACACGTGAGATACGGCTCCGAACACGCGAGTTACGGCTTGAGCCCGGTCCTGAAGCGCGTGAATGCGTCGCCGACAGCACCCCAGGGTCTCCGGGAAGGGCGCGCCAGCGCCCGACCGGAGACTTCACCCCGCGCGCCCTCTTTCGGGCCGGAGGCCCACGGAGACGCGATGAAGGGGCGCCTCCCCGCCCAACCTGAGGTTGAAGCGGGTCGGCGCCCCTTCGGCGCGTTTGCGTCAGCGCGCGGAGAAAATCAAGCCTTCATGCGGCGCTGGCGCGGGTCGAAAGCGTCCCGCAGGCCGTCACCGATGAAGTTGATCGTCAGCGAGATCAGCACCAGCACGACGAACGGGCCGAAGAACAACGCCGGCCGGTTCTGCAGCTGCGAGTAGTTCTCGAGGATGACGCGGCCGAGCGAGGTGTCCGGCAGCTGCACCCCGAGCCCGATGAAGGACAGCGCCGCCTCGATCAGCACGGCCTGCGCGATCGCGAGGGTCGCGTTGACCGTGATGAGGCCGACCATGTTCGGCACCAGGTGCTTGAACACGATGTGGAACGTCCCGGCGCCGGACGCGCGGGCGGCGTCCACGAACTCGCGCTGGGACAGCGACATCGACTCGGCCCTGGCGATACGGGCGATCGGCATCCAGCCGAAGGCCGCCAGCACCATCGCGACGATGTACCAGCTACCGCCGCCGAACACCTTCGCCAGGATGGCGGCCGCGGCGATCTGCGGGACGATCAGGAACAGGTCCGTCACGCGCGAGATGGCCGAGTCGGTGAAGCCGCGCAGGTAGCCGGCCATGGCGCCGAAGACGGTGCCGATGGTGGTGGCGACGATCGACACGATGAGCGCGATCAGCAGCGAGTACTGGGTGCCGCGCAGGATCTGCGACACCATTTCCTTGCCGACCTGCGTCGTGCCGAGCGGATAGTCCCCGCTGGGCTTGGCGAAGGACGGGAAGGAGCTGTCCTCGTAGCTGTACGGCCAGAAGATCGGCATGATGATGACGGTCAGCACGAGCAGCAGCAGGATGCCCGTGCAGACCATCGCCAGCTTGTGCCGGAGGAACTTGCGCAGGACCAGCTTGCCCTGGCTCCGGGGCTCGGGCAGTGCCTCGTCCGGAAGCTTGCCATCGGCGGACTTGGAGTCTTCCGCCGCGATAAGGGAGTTCAAGTCAGCCAACGCGAATCCTCGGGTCCAGGATGCCGTACATCAGGTCGGCGATCAGGTTGGCGACGATGATGCTGCTGGCGATGAGCACCAGCCACCCCATCATCACCTGGGTATCGCTCTTGGTCACGGCTTCGACGAGCAGCTTGCCCATGCCATTCCAGTTGAACACCGTCTCGGTGATGATCGCGCCCGAAAGCACGGCACCGAAGTTGACGGAGAACAGGGTGGTCACCGGGATGAGCGCGTTCCGGAAGGCGTGGCGGAAGATGACCCGGCCGTTGGCGAGCCCCTTCGCGCGTGCCGTCCGCACGTAGTCCGCGTTCAGCGTCTCCAGCATCGAAGCGCGCTGGAACCGGCTGTACGCGGCGAAGCTGATCGCCATGATGGACAGTGTCGGCAGCAGATACGCGCCGACGTAACTGGCCAGGAAACCGCCTGGACCGTCGAAATTCAGCGATTCCGGGCTCGTGGTGCGGATCCACGGGTTACCGAGCACATCGGACAGTCCCAGATCCCGGACCCAGCCGTTGAACTGGATCGCGTAGCCCTTCAGCACGATGGCGACACAGAAGATCGGCATCGAGAACAGCAGGAAGGCCAGCGTGGTGGCGATGTAGTCGAGGATCGAGTACTGCTTGACCGCCGCGACCACACCGACGAGGACGCCGAGGACGAGCGCGAGGATCTCGGCTCCGACGACGAGCTTCAGGGTGACCTCGAACGCGGCCATGACCTTCGGGAACACCGGGGCCTGCGCGTTCCCCTGGGCGATGGAAACGCCCCATTCGCCGGTGACGAAGTTGCCGAGCCAAGTGAAGTACCGGGGCACGATGCTCTGGTCCAGGCCGAGCTGCGAGGCCATCTGCGCGATGGCTTCCTTGCTCATGGCCGGGTTGCTCTTCATCTCGGCGAGCGGGTCGCCGGTGCCGGCGACCATGATGAAACACAGGAAAGTCCCGACCAACAGGACGGGAATCGATATCGCCAGACGGCGAAGAATGTAGATCACCAGGTTCAACGAACTGCTCCTCATCCGGGCCTGGTCGCCGAAGTGCTGGACCGCTGCCCGGTTGTCCACCGTAGTGGCGGTAACCCTACGGTCAACAGCTACTTCCGGCGGGTACGGGGGCCCGGCTTGTGGCCGGGCCCCCGTACCACCAGGATCGCGTAAGCGAGTGGTGAAAAAGCGGGGCGTAAGCCCTACTTCTTCTGCTCCCACTCACCGACGTTCCACAGGACACCGTTGTACGACTGCATGTAAGTGCGGTCGATGCCCTTGAACGCCCACATGGACGGGGTCTGGAACAGCGGCAGCGTCGCGTACTCGTCCGCGATCGCCTGGTCGGCCTTCTGGTAGCTCTCCAGCTGCACCTTCTCGTCGGTGGCCTTCACGGCCGCCTCGAAGGCGGAGTCGATCGTCGGGTTCGACAGACCCTGGTAGTTCTGGCTGCTGTCGTCGACACGGGTGATGTAGATCGACTTCTGCTCGGCCTTGAACGGAGCGGCGGACCAGCCGAAGAGCGCGGCGTCGTAGTCGCTGGCCGCGAGACGGCCACCCTTCAGGAAGTTCGCGTCCTGGTCGTCCGTGATCTCGATACCGGCGGCCTTGGCCTGCGAGATGATGATCTCGACGGTCTGCTGACGGCGGGCGTTCTGGTTGTGCGAGATCTTGAACGACGCGCGCTGGCCGTCCTTGGCGAAGATGCCGTCGCCACCCTTGACCCAGCCGGCGTCGGACAGCGTCTTGGCCGCGGCCTCGGCGCCCAGACCGGCCTTGCTGCCGTACAGGTCCTTGAAACCCTGCTCGCCCGGCATGAACACGATGCTGTTCAGCGGGGTCGCGTCGGCCTGGACCTCCTTGAGGAGCTTGTCGGTGATCTCCTGGCGGTTGACGACCTCGAAGAACGCCTTGCGCAGGTTCTTGTCCTTGAACATGCGCTTGTAGTTGAGGTCGATGTGCTCGAAGGTCAGCTGCGAGGCCGAACCGTAGGTGACGCCCTGTGCGGAAAGACCCTTCAGGGTGCCGGCGGCGGTGGCGTCGGGCTGGGTCGAAGCGGCGATGTCGATCTCACCGTTCTGCAGCGCGGTCGCCATGGCCTTGGTGTCCTCCATCGCCTTCACGACGATCTTGGAGGGGCCACCCTTGCCACCGATCCAGTTCGGGTTCTTCTCGAGCGTGACGGCCTTCTGGTTGGCGTCGAACGCGGTGATCTTGTACGGACCCGAAGCCGGCATGTTCTCGGCCTTGAAGCCCTTGAAGCCGTTGGTCCAGAAGTCACCGGCCTTCGCCAGCTGGGCCGCGTCGCTGGTCGGCGTCAGCTTGGTGATGTCGGCGACGCCCGAGTTCTTCTCGACGATGTGCGCGGGCATGATCGCGGTCGAGTTGAACAGGCCCTTGTAGTCCAGGTACGGCTCGGTGTACTTGGTCTCGAAGGTCAGGTCGTCCTTGCAGACCGCCGAGTTGATCAGCTGGTAGCCGGTCGTCGAAGCGGCGAGGAAGGCCTGCTTGCCGTCCGAGGTCTTGGCGGCACCGGAGTGCGCCAGCCACGACAGGTACATGTCGTCGCAGTCGAACGCCTCGTTGTCCGACCACTTCACGTTCGGCTTGATCTTGTAGACGACGGTCTGCGGCTCCTTGGAGGTGACCTCCCAGGAGTCGAACACGTCGTTGTTCAGCAGCACCTTGTTGTTGCCGTCGAGCACATCGGCGCCGGCGAGCACGGCGGTCAGGATGTAGGTGTTGTACGACGTGTTGGTGTCAGGCGTGTCGTTGTTGTAGCCCGAGTACCCGTCGTCGATGCCCACCGTGACGGTGCCTTCGTACCCCGGGGTGTCCGCGAGCTTGAAGTTTTCGCCGTTCTGCGCCTTGCCGACCGCCATGCTCTTGATGTCGGTCGACGACCCGTTCTGGTCGGAACTGCCACCTTCGCCACCGCTGCATGCGCTCAGCACAAGCGCGGAGGCCGCGACCAGCGACCAGGCGGAGACTGCCTTGGACTTCCTCATGAAGTGTGCCCTCCTAGCACTGGGTTCCTGAGATCGGAACAGGACCCCACACCGCTCCGGTGAGATGGCCCGGAGCCTATGACACGCCAAGCAACACTCATTTGGCGCACTGCGGGTGCACGCTAGAAAGGAAATGCACGAACAGTCACCAGTTACGGGGGGATCGTGACCAAAGGGTAACTTGCGGCTGACTTCGGGAAATACAGTGGTTACCTTGAGGAATCAGTCCGCCACTCGAACGTGCCGGGAAAGGTCACCCTCCAGGGTCGGACTCGGACTCGAAACGGCTACTTCGGACCGCGCGTCCAGTTCACCGCGGACCCGAAAGGGCCCACCATAGGAGGACCTGCGGTTACCCCGGAAATACCGGAGCCGATGGCGAGGGTATCGGCCAGCTGGAACAACGGAATGGCAACATTCCGACGCCACAATTCCGGTTCGAGGGCCGAAAGCGCGTCGGCGACCGGGGTGGCGCCGGTCAGCGCGGCGTCGATCGACGGCTGCAGGGCCGGGTCGCAGAAGCCCAGCGGGTTGCCGGGGACGACGGCCTTGGTCTTGTCGGTGAGCTGATCGGGACGGCAGCCGAAGGTGGACGCCAGCGCCGAAGCGACGTCCGCACCGCCCTTGACCTGGCCGATCACCGCGATGTCGATGCCGACGTTGCCCGCACCCTCCGGGGTCGTCTGCTGGATCCCGTTGAGCACGGGCATGGCCAGCAGCGTCGAGAACAGCTCCCTCGGCTGCGGCGCGATCGCGTTGACCTCGATCCCCGCGGCCACCAGTTGCGCCGTCAGCTCCTTGGCGATCGTCGCGTACGGCTCCTGTTTGGCGGGCGAGGCCACGACCAGCGAAAGGTTCTTCCCGTTCTTGCGCCAGGTTCCGGCTTCCTTGGTGTATCCGGCGGATTTGAGCAGTTCCTCGCCCTTGGCCGGATCGGCCGCCGACGGCGGTCCCGGTGCCGGGATCGTCGGCTGGAAGCCGGGGGCCGAGGGGACGCGGACCTGGGCGTCGGCGCGGAGCTTGTCCGACGGGCCGCCGTCGGTCGCCTCGGTGATCAGCTTGCCGCGGTCGATCAGCGCGGTGACACCTTCGCGCACCTTCGGATCCGACAGCGTCGAACTCACCGGCCGCAGGAGGATCTGCGCGACCGTGGGGCGGGCGACCGTGTGCAGCTGGACGGCGGAGCCGAGTTCGCCGAGCCGTTTGAGGCCGGTGCCGTCGGTCCTGGTCATCGCGAACTGGTCGTTGCCGCTGCGCAGGGCGGCCAGTGTGCCGTCCTGATCGGCCGCACGGAGCACGATCCGGTCGAGGGCGGAGGGTTTCTCCCAATAGCGCTCGTTGCGCTCCAGGGTGACCTCTCCGCGGGCCGTATCGAGGCCCTTGATCGAGTACGGCCCGGCGACGGCCGGGAAGGTCGTCGCCAGCGCGCCCTGCCACCCGTTCGGGGCGTCCTTGAGCAGATGGGCGGGCAGGAGGTTGTTGAAGAGTGTCTGCCAGCCCGGGTACGGCTTGGCGAAGGTGACCTCGACCCGCTTGCCGCCTTCACGTGACTGGATGTCCGAGATCAGCCGGTAGCCCGCGGCGCCGATGACGCCCGGCTGGTCGCGCATGGCCTCGCGGAGGTACGCGAAGTCCTCGGCGGCGATCGGCGCGCTGTCGGACCAGGAGGCGTCCGGGCGGATCGTGTACGCGACCGTGAACGGCTGCTGTGACACGACCTCGGCGGACTTCATGAGGTTCTTGTCCAGCTCGAAACTGCCGTCGTCCTTGGGGCGGAACACCGACGGGAGCAGCAGCTGCGAGAGCGCCGACGTCACCTGGGACGCGTCGGCGAGGTTGTGCGGGTTGTAGCCGCCGAGGACGTCGTCCACACCCACGACGACCTGCGAAGGCGCCTTCGTGGTCGACGTGCTCACCGGGGAGGCCGAGGAGCTGACCACCGGCGGCGGTGGGGTGTTGCTGCAGGCGGCGAGGAGCACGGCCGCGCACGCCAGCATGGGTGCCGCTGTGTTCACTACCCGCACGCCTTGATCCTCCTGGTTTGTCCCTCGCCCCGTCGCCATAGAGCTATCACGCCGGGCATGGCCTCGGCAGCGAGATTCCCATATCGGCCCGGTCGTCGCCCGACCGGCCGCCGCCTCCTCCGGTGGACGTCCGGGAGGCCCCGAAGGTTCCTGTCCGGGCCGAAGCATTTCGCGCGAGCCCGATCGAGTTCCTCCGGTAATGGGTTCCGCAAACCCGGAACATTCCGGAACGCCTCGCCGGAATGTTCGCCACCGCACGATTGATGACCGAAACGATCGCGAACTCGAGTCCAATCCGGACGCATTCGGGTTCTTTTGTTTCGCGCCGGTCCGGATCCGCGTTCCCGGCCGGGTTCACGGGCCCCGGCGCACCGGGCCCGTTCCGGTGATGTGAACACCGTCCGAAAAGGAGCTCCGCTTTCCGGAGAAATTGTCGGGAAAGGACCTTTCTTTAACCGGGATCGCCCGACCGAATACGGTGCGTGACCGCGTTCGAAGCCGAAAGAGCCGGAGGGCGTCTACTCACGGTGAGTGAGCAGACGCCCTCCGGCGCGGAAGTGGAGCCCAAGGCGGCAGAACCCGGCAGCGGCCGTCCACAAAGGACGTGGATGGGCTAAAGGCTCCCTTCACCGCGTCCTATGCGACAAAAGGAGCCTTCGCCCCGGCCGGATACGAGTCGTGAGTGAGGACTCCGGCTAGAGCCAAGCGTGCCTTGGGCCCCTACCGTCGGGCAGCACGGGTGATCCGACGGACGACACAGGTGCCTCAGTGGACGACACGCGTGTCCAGCCGGACGACACGCGACGGGCCCGGTCCGGGCCCCTGGTCAGCCGCGGTTCTTGTTGCGGTTGCGCTCCTTGGCGCGCTGGTTGACGTCCAGCGTGACCTTGCGGATCCGGACGACGTCGGGGGCGACCTCGACGCACTCGTCGACGGAGCAGAACTCCAGCGCCTCTTCCAGGCCCATCTTGCGCGGGCGGGCCAGCGTCTCCATCACGTCGGCGGAGGACTGACGCATGTTGGTCAGCTTCTTCTCCTTGGTGATGTTGATGTCGAGGTCCTCGGCGCGCGGGTTCTCGCCGACGACCATGCCCTCGTACACCTCGGCGCCCGGCTCGACGAAGAAGGTGCCGCGGTCGGCGAGCTGGATCATCGCGTACGCGGTGATGGGGCCCGAGCGGTCGGCGACCAGCGAACCGGAGTGACGGGTGCGGATCTCGCCCGCCCACGGGAAGTACCCCTCGAACACGTGGTTCGCGATACCGGTGCCGCGGGTCTCGGTGAGGAAGTCGGTGCGGAAGCCGATCAGGCCGCGCGCCGGGAGGACGTAGTCGAGCTTGATCCGGCCGGAGCCGTGCCCGCCCATGTGCTCCATGCGGCCCTTGCGGGCGGCCAGCAGCTGCGTGATGCCGCCGAGGTGCTCCTCCGGGGCGTCGATCGACAGACGCTCGAACGGCTCGTGCAGCTTGCCGTCGATCATCTTGGTGACCACCTGCGGCTTGCCGACGGTCAGCTCGAAGCCCTCGCGGCGCATCTGCTCGACGAGGATCGCCAGCGCCAGCTCGCCACGGCCCTGGACCTCCCAGGTGTCGGGACGCTCGGTCGGCAGCACCTTGATGCTGACGTTACCGATCAGCTCCTGGTCCAGCCGGGCCTTGACCAGGCGCGCGGTGACCTTGTCGCCGCCACTGCGGCCGGCCAGCGGCGAGGTGTTGACACCGATGGTCATCGAGATGGCGGGCTCGTCGACGGCGATCCGGGGCAGCGCCTCGGGGTTCTCGACGTCGGCGAGGGTGTCGCCGATGGTGATCTCGGGGATGCCGGCGATGGCGACCAGTTCGCCCGCGCTGGCCTCGGTCGCCGGGACGCGGGTGAGCGCCTCGGTGACCAGCAGTTCGGAGATGCGGACGTTCTGGATGGTGCCGTCCTCGCGCATCCAGGCCACGGTCTGGCCCTTGCGCAGGTTGCCGGAGTGGATGCGGATCAGCGCGATCCGGCCGAGGAAGTTCGACGCGTCGAGGTTGGTGACCAGTGCGCGCAGCGGGCCTTCACGGTCGGCGAAGGGCGGCGGCACGTGGCGCAGCAGGGTCTCGAACAGCGGGTCGAGGTTCTCGCTCCCGGGCACCGCGCCGTCGGCGGGCTGCTCGAGGCTCGCCTTGCCCGCACGGGCGGAGGCGAAGACGACCGGGAGGTCGAGGATCGCGTCGAGGTCGGCGTCCTCGATGTCACCGGCCAGGTCGAGCAGGAGGTCGTGGGTCTCCTCGACGACCTCGGAGATCCGGGCGTCGGGGCGGTCGGTCTTGTTGACCACGAGGATCACCGGCAGACCGGCCTCGAGGGTCTTGCGCAGCACGAACCTGGTCTGCGGCAGCGGCCCCTCGCTGGCGTCCACCAGCAGGACGACGCCGTCGACCATGGCCAGCCCGCGCTCCACCTCGCCACCGAAGTCCGCGTGGCCGGGGGTGTCGATGACGTTGATCGTCACCGGGCCGTTCTCGGTCTCGCGGTGGATGGAGGTGTTCTTCGCGAGGATCGTGATGCCCTTTTCGCGTTCGAGCTCCCCGGAGTCCATCACGCGGTCGACGAGTTCGGCGCGTTCCTCGAAGGCCCCGGACTGCCGGAGCATCGCGTCGACGAGGGTCGTCTTGCCGTGGTCGACGTGTGCGACGATGGCGACGTTGCGCAGGTCGGGCCGGGTCTTGCCGGACGAGCGGCCGGCATCGACTGCGGTGGCGCTGGCTGCGGGCACGCGAAGGCTCCAAAGGTTTCAAGTTCGGGTGTGGTGCCCGCGCCGCCCCGAGTGCTCACGAGTGGCTCGATCGAGTTGCTCATTGACGCGATCGGGTAACGTCGGCCGGCTTTGGCCATACGCGGACCACACCAGGGTACCTGTAGCCGAACTGTGAGCACCCCCACGCCCCAAGATCGGTTAGCCTCACCTAACGTGGGCGTGTCGCCGACGCCGTCCGACGAGGAGTGCGAGTGGGCAAGAAACTACCCGACGATCCGCACAAACTCGTGCGCAAGTGGATGAAGTCCGGCAAGGTCAAGAAGAAATGCTGCCGGTCGAAGTCGCGGTGCGGCAAATGCCCCGTTCTCGCCCTGAAAAAGGCGAAGACGAAGATCGCGAAAGCGGCTTAGCGGATCTCCCTCAGTGCACCACCGCCTCGTTGACCGCCCGCAGTTCCGGAGCGGTGCGGGTCGGCGAGAACTCGATCACCTCGTAGGCGGCCATGTGCTTGATCGAGAAGGGGTCGGTCGCGAGGATCGCGTCCAGCTTTCCCCTGGCCATGGGCCTGGTGATGATGACGCCGCCGATGCGCGGGTTGCGCCTGCCGGAGGCGAGGAAATTGCCGTGCTCGTACTGTTTGGTCAGCCATTCGGCGTGATCCGGGAGCACGTAGTCGATTTCTTCTATAGGGGCGGTGTAGGTCAGCAGCACGACGAACATGTGAAGACGGTAGACCCGGATCTCCAATGTGACAGGCGTACTGCGCCGGCCGATATGAAGTGTTGACGCTACCTGCCCGTAATGAGTGACTCTTCCCTTCTTTTCACTCCGTATGTAGTCCTCTCGACGCGATGGTTCGAGGGCTGCTTGCGCCGGGTGGGTAGGATCGTCGGCATGCGCACGCAGAACGCCCAGTGGTGGCCGCCCTCCGGCGGCCCCGAAGTCCTGCGCTGAACCAGACGAGCGCACCACCAGGCCGCCCCACCGGGCGGCCTTTTTCGTGCCCGGACCCTGGGGCGGCCCGAATCCGAGAGGGAGAAGGCAGATGATCAGGTTGTCCGGGATCACCCCGTCCGGCCACGTCCACGTCGGGAACCACCTGGGGGCCATTCGGCGCTGGGCGGACGAGGGCGGGCCGGACGACCTGTACTTCGTCTCCGACCTGCACGCGATGACGAACTCGCACAATCCGGCGAAACTGCGGTCGATGGCCTCCGAGCAGCTGGCCGTGCTGATCGCGGCAGGGATCGAGCCGGACCGCGTGTTCGTGCAGTCCGACATAGCCCGCGAGCTGGGCGCCCTCAACTGGGTCCTCGAGTGCACCTGCAACTACGGCGAGGCAGCCAGGATGATCCAGTTCAAGGAGAAGTCGAAGGGACAGGCCGGGGTCCGGCTGTCCCTGCTGACCTATCCGGTGCTGATGGCGGCGGACATCCTGCTGCAGGGCGCGGACGAGGTCCCTGTCGGCGAAGACCAGCGGCAGCACGTCGAGCTGGCGCGAACGCTCGCGAAACGGTTCAACTCCACCTACGGCGATGTGTTCACCATGCCGAAGGCGGTGCTGCCGCCCGCCGGGGCGCGGGTCATGGACCTCGCCGAGCCGACGCGGAAGATGTCGAAGTCGACGCGGGAGGAGGCCGGGGTGATCTTCGTGCTCGACGAGGCCGACCACGTCAGGCGGAAGGTCAAACGCGCGAAGACCGATGGCGGGTCGAAGCCGGCCTACGCGCCGGAAGCCCGGCCGGGGATGGCGAACCTGCTGGACATCCTCGCGGCGTGCGTCAAGGAGAAACCCGAGGTCCTCGCGGACCGGTTCGACTCCTACGGCCAGGTCAAGGAGGCCGTCGCCGAGGCGCTCATCGAGGAGCTGCGGCCGGTCCGGGAACGCGCGCTGGCGCTGCTGGCCGATCCCGGCGAGCTGGAGCGGGTGCGCAAGGCGGGCGCCGTCCGGGCCGCGGAGCGGGGTGAGCACCGGTTGCAGTCCGCGCTGCGGCTCATCGGCGCCGGCTGAAGGTCCGTGTCGAGGGGTAAGGCGAACGTGTCGTGTCTCGGGCGAGACGGCGGACCCGTGTGCGGCATCCAGGCACGCGAGTCACGCCTTGCCGAAGTACATGAAGGCCTCCTTCCTTGCGCTAGACGCAAGGAAGGAGTCCTTCATGTACTTCACGACCGGCCGCCGAGGTCACAGCCGTCCCACGGTCACCAGGGACCACATCTGAAAGTAGCGAAAGCCTCCTTCACTACCGTCAGAGTAGGCAAGGAGGCCCTCACTACCAGGAGAACACGTACGCAGAAGCGACACCGGCCCCGCGCCACGACACACGGACAGCCTTGGCCGGCGGCGTCAAGGTGGTCACACGTCCGGGCCGCCGGACTTCTCCAGGAAGGGGGCCTTCACGCGCTTGAGAGCAAGTCGTGTAGCGCGGGCAGCAGGACGCGGTCCGCGGGCAGCCAGTCGAGACCGGAAAGCTCCGCTGAGGACACCCACCGGACGTCCTTGTGCTCCACCGCCCGCGGCTCGTCCCCCGCGCTGACCAGCGAAGCGGCGTAGATCCGCAGCAGCTTCCCGTTCGGCAGCGGAACGTCGTCGCCGACCCGGCCCGCGACCGTCACGGCGACGTCGAGCTCCTCCAGGCATTCCCGCGCCAGCGCGGCTTCGTCGCTTTCGCCGTCCTCGACCCGTCCGCCCGGCAACTCCCATTGCCCGGCGTGGTCGGCGGGCCAAGCCCGCTGCTGCGCCAGCACCTGTCCGTTCCGCACGATGGCGGCACCCACGATCACCACACGGCACACCCTAATGAGGCCGTGCCGCCTGCCAGACGATCTGGAACCGCGCCCCGCCGTCGGGTGATTCGCCGACACGCACCCGGCCCCCACGCCGCCGGACGGCCTCCGCGACCATCGCCAGCCCGAGCCCGGTACCGCCGGAGGACCGCGCCCGCGAATCGGAGACGCGGTAGAACCGGTCGAAGACCCGCTCCCGATGTTCCGGCTCGATACCCGGCCCGTCGTCGTCGACCACCACCCGCA
Organism: Amycolatopsis sp. NPDC052450; assembly: GCF_044547565.1. Lineage (NCBI taxonomy): Bacteria > Bacillati > Actinomycetota > Actinomycetes > Pseudonocardiales > Pseudonocardiaceae > Amycolatopsis > Amycolatopsis sp. NPDC052450. The sequence goes on from NZ_JBIUAQ010000025.1 coordinate 91,514, forward strand.
CGGTGGACCGCGCCGCGAGCACCGACACCACGATCTGCCCGCGCGCGTAGCGGCAGGCATTGCGCAGCAGGTTGCTCAGCACCAGTTCGACCTCGGCGTGCGTCGCCAGCGCCCAGGCGCTCCCGACCGTGCCGCTCACCCGGATTTCGGGCGCGTCGGCCGGCATCCGCGCGACCGCCGCGCGCACCTCGCTCACCAGCTCGACCGGTTCCGCGGGCGGGACCTCCCCCGCGTCCGACCTCGCCAGCGCCAGCAGCCCGTCGAGCAGCGCGGAAAGCCGTTCGGCCTCTTCGAGGACGTCGGACAGCGTCTCCTGGGCGAGTTCGGGATCGGGATTCGTGACGGCGACCTCGGCCTGCACGCGGATCGACGCGACCGGCGAACGGAGCTCGTGCGCGGCGTCACCGGTGAACCGCCGCAGCCGTTCGGCGCCCTCCTCCTGCCTGGCCAGCAGGGCGTTGAACTCCTCGGCGAGCGCGCGGAGTTCGTCGTGCGAATCCGGGAGCGGCAGCCGCGCGCCCGGCGGGAGTGCCCGCACCGAGCCGCGCATCCTGGCCACCGGCCGCAGCGCGAACCGCACCAGCAGCCAGGTCGCGATCCCGGCGCCCACCGCGCCGACGGACGCGACCACGAACAGCCACAGCCCGCCGGAGTGCACCGCGGTCGCGAAGCCGACCAGACCCGCGCCCGCGACGACGAGCCGTTGCTGTCCGTCGGGCGCGGTGACCACGGTGCCCGCCCAGCGCCAGCTGTGTTCGCCGCCGGTCGTGACCGGTTCACCCGCTTTCAGCGCGCGAACCTCCGAAGGGCCGAGGTTCGCGGGCGGCAGGCCGTCCACCGGGCCGCCCCCGGTGTCGAGGACCCGGACGGTGACCGCCGATCCCGACGGCGTCCGTCCCGCGGCGACGTCGGCCTTCGCGGTGTTCAGCTGAGCGCTCAGTTCGTCGTCGACAGACCCGATGAGCAGCGGCTGGAGGCGGTCGCCGGCGACCGCCGCCAGCCCGAGCAGGAAACCGAGCGTGACGGCGGCGGCGAGCAGGGTGATCCGGACCTGGAGCGAACGGCGGCGCCACCAAGACGGCGAGCCGATCACCCCTGTCCCGCCGGGGCGATCACTTCGTCGAGCTGCGCGTCCGAAGCCAGATAGCCGTGCCCGCGTACGGTCCGGACCAGCGCGCCCGCGCCGACCGCGTCGAGTTTGCGGCGCACGTAACCGACGTAGACCTCGACGACGTTGCGGGTCGCAGCCTGTTCGTCACCCCAGACGGCACGCAGCAGCTCGTCCTTCGTGACCACCGTGCCCGCCCGGCCCGCCAGCACCTCCAGCAGCGCGAACTCGCGCGGGCTGAACGCCACTTCGATGCCGTCGTAGCGGACCTGCCGCAGGCTCCGGTCGACTTCGAGGGCGCCGATCCGCAGCGGCCCGCGGATCGCGTCCGGCGTCGCCCGCCGCAGCACCGCGCGCACCTGCGCGACCAGGACGACGAACGAGAACGGCTTCACGAGGTAACCGTCGGCGCCGAGGTCGAGGCCGTCCGCCTGGTCGACCTCGCCGTCCTTCGCGGAAATCATCAGCACCGGGGTGGTGACGCCGAGCGCCCGCAGCCGTTCGAGCACGCGGTAGCCGGAAAGACCGGGGAGCATGATGTCGAGCAGGACGACGTCGAAGGAGCCCGTCTGCGCCAGGCGCAGGCCGCTGGGCCCGTCGGCCGCCGTGACCACGTCCATGTCCTCGGCGCGCAGTCCCCGCTGCAACGCCTTGCGCACGCCGGGCTCGTCGTCGACCACCAATACTCGAGGTTTCACGTCCCTCATCATTCACGCTTTCACCAGCTCACGCGCGAGCTCTCAGCGCCATCTCAGCTCCGGCGGCGGAGTCTGAGTGGTATCTCAGCGTTTCCGGGGAAGCGTTGTCGCCAAGACCCGAGCACACTGGGGTTCGGGGAAACAGGGAGAGACAGCATGGATCCGAAGAGGAAGGCCATCACCGCGGCGGTGGTGGGCACGGCGCTCGGTGTCGGCGGGCTCGCCGTCGTCGCGATGCCGGCCACCGCGGGCGACGCGCCCGTCTTGCCGCAGATCAGTGCCGAAGAGCTCGTGCAGTCGACGCTCAACGCGAAGCCGTTGGCGTTCGACGGCAAGGTCAAGGTCAACAACGACCTGGGCCTGCCGCAGGTCGGCAGCACGCTGCCCGGCGCGTCGGCGCTCAGCATCGACTCGGCGCAGGTGTCGACGGACGGCGCGGGCAAGAGCAAGGTGTCGCTCACCGAGGGCTCCAGCCAGCAGACCATCGTCAAGAACGGTGAGGCCGTCTGGGAGTACAACTCCAAGGACAACTCCGCAACCAAGATCACCATCCCGGCCGACCTGGCCAAGGAGCACCAGAACAAGGTCGACGGCAAGGCCGTCGACCCGGCGACGGTCGCCTCGGAGCTGCTCGGCAAGGTGCGCGAGAGCAGCACGATCGCCGTCGACGGGACGTCGTCCGTGGCGAACCGTTCGGCGTACGAACTGGTGCTGACCCCGAAGCCGACCGAGCGGACGCTCCTGCGTGAAATCCGCGTCGCGATCGACGAGCAGACCCGGATGCCGCTGCGCCTGACGGTGCTGGCCAACGGCACGTCCTCGCCCGCGTTCGAGGCTTCGTTCAGCGAGATCAACTTCGCGAACCAGCCCGCGTCGAACTTCGAGTTCACCCCGCCGAAGGGTGCGAAGGTGACCGAGAAGGCCGCCGAGGTCGACCCGAAGAACCGTGAACTCGCCGAGCAGGCGAAGTCCGAGGTCAAGGTCGTCGGCGACGGCTGGGACACCGCGATCACCGGCAAGATCCCGGCCGACGCGCTGGCGAAGGCCGGCGAAGCGAAAGACGACGAAGGCCGTCAGGTCGACCCGAAGGCGCTGCTTTCGCGGTTCGCCAAGCCGGTCAGCGGTGCCTGGGGCAGCGGCTGGCTGCTGACCACCAAGGTCGGCAGCGGCGTGCTGACCGACGACGGCCGCTACGCCGTCGGCGCGGTGCCGGAGCAGGTCCTCTTCGAGGCCTTGGCCGCGAAGTGACCACCACGTTCGAAGCCGGGACGGACGCCTCTCGGGAGGCGTCCGCTCCGGCGGTACCCATGGCGGCCCGCACCAGGGGCCTGCGCAAGGTCTACGGCCGCACGGTGGCCGTGGACCACGTCGATCTCGACGTTCCCGAAGGCGCCGTGCTGGGGATGCTCGGCCCCAACGGATCGGGCAAGACGACGACCATCCGGATGCTGCTCGGTCTCGTGCGGCCCACCGAGGGCGAGGTCGAACTGTTCGGCAAGCGGATGCCCGACGAGGCGGCGCACGCGCTGCCCGGCGTCGGCGCGCTGGTCGAAGGTCCGGGCTTCCACCCTTTCCTTTCCGGCCGGGAGAACCTGCTGCGCGTGGCCGCGGCGGAGCCGAGGCTGGCCTCGGCCGGGATCCCCGGCGCGGTCGACGCGGCGCTTGAGCGCGTCGGGTTGACCGACGCCGCGAACCGGCGCTACAAGGGGTATTCGCTGGGGATGAAGCAGCGGATGGGGCTGGCGGGCGCGCTGCTCGTGCCGAGGCGGATGGTCATCCTCGACGAGCCGACCAACGGCCTCGACCCGGCGGGCACCAGGGAGATCCGCCGGATCATCGGCGAACTGCACGCCGACGGCGTCACCGTGCTGGTGTCGTCGCATCTGCTGGCCGAGGTCGAAGCGACCTGCACGCACGTCGCGGTGCTCCAGTCGGGGAACGTGATCGCCCAGGGCGAGCTGACGGAACTGCTGGAGTCGGGGAACGCGGCGCTGCTGGTGCGGACGCCCGACGCCGAACTCGCGGTGGAAACGTTGCGCGAGAACAGGATCGGCGCCCGGCTCACACCGGACGGCGTCCGTGTCGATCTCACCGCGACCGAGGCCCCCGACGTGCTGCGGCACCTGGTGACGGCCGGGGTGGCCGTGCACGAGGCGGCGAGGGCGCGCACCGGGCTCGAGGACCTGTTCGCCAGGCTGACCCAGCCGGAGTCCACTGTAGACGGTGAGGGGGAATCGTGACCCACGCTCTTGCCGCGGCACCCGCGGCGCGGACCGGCCACGACAGCGTCGGCCTGCTCCGGCTGTACCGTGCCGAACTCCGCTGGATCTTCCGGCGCCCGCGCACGCTGGCCGTGCTGGGGCTGCTCGCGGTGATCCCGGTGATCATCGGGCTCGCGCTTACCCTCGTCGACTCTTCGGAAACAAGCGGCGGACAGGACGGCGCACTGCTGGCCTCCGCGGTCAACAACGGTTTCATCCTGCCGGTCGCGGCACTGACCATGACACTGGGGCTGCTGCTCCCGCTCGCTTCGGCGATGGCCGGGGCGGACGCGATCGCCGGCGAGGCGGCGCACGGGACGCTGCGCGGCTGGCTGATCGCGCCGGTCGGCCGGGGCAGGCTGCTCACGATCAAGGCGTTCGGCGTCGCGACGGTTTCGGCGATCGCCGTACTGGCCATGACGTTCACCGGTTTCGTCACCGGCCTGATCATCAGCGGTGCCGACTCGATGTTCACCCTCACTGGCTCGACACTGAGCGTGTGGGACGCGCTGGGCCGCATCCTGCTCGTGGCCGCGTGGGTGATCCTGCAGCTGTGGGCGGTCGGCGCGGTCGCGCTCGCGATCTCGGCGTTCACCGAACATCCGATGCTGGTCGTCGCCTCGGTGCTGGCCGGGACGATCGTGTTCACGATCCTCGGGTTCCTGGACGCGGTTTCGTGGCTGCATCCGTTCCTGCTCAACGAGAACTGGGCACAGGCACCGGCTTCGGTGCTGATGGATCCGGTGGACACCGCGATGCTCGGCGAGGGCGCGCTCCGCGCCGCCTGCTACATCGCCATCGGGCTCTCGATCGCCTACGCGCGCCTGACCACGCGGGACGGCTGACCCCACCACGCAATTAGTCACCTGCTTGCGACAACGAATCGTCGCAACCAGGTGACTAATTGCGGAGTCGGGCGACGCCGTCGGGGTCCAGGGCGAGCCGGACGCGGTCGCCGGGGCGGAGGTCGGCCGTGACCGGCGCGACGGCGTCCACAGTGGACAGATCGCCGCCGGGCGCGACCACCAGCCGTACGTGCTCCCGCCGGTGCACCACGGCGGTGACCTCGCCCTCGACGCCGTCCGGGGAGACCCGCAGGCCGTGCGGCCGCAGACCCAGCCGCACCGCGCCGTCCTCGACGTCGGGCAGCGTGACGTCGCCGAGCACCGTCCGCACCGTCCCGCCCGTCGCCTCGCCGTCGACGAACGTGGTCACGCCGAGGAACCGCGCCACGTCCTCGTCCACCGGCTGCCGCCAGACGCGGCGCACCGCGCCCTCCTGCCGGATCTCGCCGCCGTCGAGCACGGCGACGCGGTCGGCGAGCGTGAACGCCTCTTCCTGGTCGTGCGTGACCAGCAGCGCGGTGATCTTGCTGCGCCGCAGCAGGGCCGCGAGGTCGATCGCCAGCTGTTCCCGCAGGCCGGCGTCCAAACCGGACAGTGGTTCGTCCAGCAGCAGCAACCGCGGCTCCGGCGCCAGCGCGCGGGCCAAGGCCACCCGCTGCGCCTGCCCGCCGGAAAGCTCGGTGACCCTCCGCCGTTCGTAACCGCTGAGCCCCACCAGGTCGAGCAGCGCACCGACCCGCTCCGTGTGCTCCGCGCGCGGGATGTCGTGCATCCGCAAGCCGAACGCGATGTTCGCGGCGACGTCCTTGTGCGGGAACAGCTGCCCGTCCTGGAACACCAGCCCGAACTCGCGCCGGTGCACCGGGACCCCGGCGAGGTCCTCGCCGTCCCACCGCACGGTCCCCGACGTCAGCGGCTCCAGCCCGGTGATCGCGCGCAGCAGGGTCGACTTCCCCGAACCGGACGGGCCGAGCAGCGCCAGCACCTCGCCGTCGGCGATGTCCAGCCCGGCGCCCTTCACCGCGGCGAACGATCCATAGTGGACGGTCAGATCCCGTACCGACAGCGACACTAGAACTCCCCTACCGAATTCTGCCCGCGGACCGCGCCGAACCGGTCGATCAGCACCACCGCCACCACGGTCACGATCATGAGCAGCGCGCAGGCCGCGTAGGCCATCTGGTTGTTCAGCTCCCCCGGCCGCGAGATCAGCGTCGCGACGGCGACCGGCAGCGTCGGCGCGTCCGGCCTGGCGAGGAAGCTCGTCGCGCCGAACTCGCCGAGCGCGACCACGTAACCGAAACCGGCCGCCGCGACCAGCGAACGCGCCGTCAGCGGGAGATCGATCTCCCGCCACACCCGGCCGGGGCTCGCGCCGAGCGTGGACGCGGCCTGACGCAGCCGGACGTCGACCGAGCGCAGCACCGGCAGCACCATCCGCACGATCAGCGGGATGATCACCAATGCCTGTGCGAGCGGCACCAGCAGCGGCGACGTCCGCAGATCGCCCGGCAACGCGTCGAGCGTGACGAGGTACCCGAAACCGACGGTCACCGCGGACACTCCCAGCGGCAGCATCAGCGCGGCGTCCATCGTCTCGCCCATGCCCCGCGCCAGCCTGCCCGGCGTGCGGCGCAACGCCACCAGCACGACCGAGGCCAGCACGCCGACGATCATCGCGAGCGTCGTCGCGTCGAACGCCGTCCGCAGCGACATCGACGCCGCGTCCCAGCCTGAAACCTGAAGCGCGCCCCGCGATCCCTGTCCGGCGAGTGCTTCGTACCCGGCGAGGCTAAAACCGTCCGAAGTGGACACGGACTCGACGAGCAGCGCCACGATCGGCGTCATCAGGAGCGCGATCACCGCGAGGCCCGCGGAGACCGCCCACCACTCGCCGCCTCTGGGCCGCCGCGCGGTCTCGCTCCGCGAACGCAGCCGCGCCGCGCTCTCCCGGCGCCGCCTCGCCAGCGCGCCGACGACGAGCGCCGCGACGACGGCGGCGAACTGCACCAGCGACAGCGCGGCCGCGCCGGAGAGGTCGAGCAGCTCGACCGTGCGGAGGTAGATCTCGGTCTCCAGGGTGCGGTACTTCGCCCCGCCGAGAATGAGCACGACCCCGAAGCTGGTGGCGCAGAACAGGAACACCACCGCCGCCGCCGACGCGATGGCAGGCGCGAGCGCGGGCAGCGTCACCGAGCGGAAGGCACGCCACGGCGACGCGCCGAGTGCCCGCGCCGCGTCCACGGTGCGCGGGTCGAGGTGGCTCCACAGCCCGGAAACCGTGCGCGCGACGACGGCGACGTTGAAGAAGGCGTTGGCCAGCACCAGCGGCAGCAGCCCGCCGTCGGGCCAGAGCGCGCGGAACGCCAGGCCGACCACGACGGTCGGCAGCACGAACGGCACCAGCACGAGCGTCCGCACCAGTGACACGCCCGGCAGCCGCACCCGCGCGAGCAGGAACGCCACCGGCAGCCCGGCGAGCACCGCGACGATCGTCGAGACCCCCGCGCTCGCCACGGTGAACCCCGCGAGCTTCCAGGTCAGCGGGTCGCCGATGGCCGTGCCGACCCCACCGGAACCGAAGCCGCGGCCGACGATCGCCGCGACCGGCCAGGCGAAGAACACCACCAGGAAACCGAGCGGCAGCACGGCGAGTGCGGCCAGCCCGGCCCCACGAAAGGTCAGCCCGGTGCTCAGCCTTCGAGTAGCGTGCGCCACTGCGCGATCCACTGCTCGCGCCCGGCCTGGATCTTGGCCGGTTCGAGCGTCTTGGGCTGCTGCGGCAGCGGCGCGGCCTGCGCCCAGCCCTGCGGGAGCTCGACACCCTGACGGGCCGGGTACACGTACATGTTGCCCGCCACGGTCACCTGGAACTGCTGGGACAGCAGGAAGTCCACGACCTTGCGGGCCTTCTCGACCTGTTTGCCGCCCGCCAGCACGCCCGCGTACTCGACCTGGCGGTAGCAGGTGTCCAGCAGCGCCTTCGTCCGAGGCTTGCCGTCATCGCCGATCTCGGCGGCGGGCGACGAGGCGTAGGAGACGACGATCGGACGCGGGCCCTTGCCGGAGGAACCCGAGAATTCCTTGGTGTAGGCCTCTTCCCAGCCGCTGACCGTCTTGAGCCCGTTGGCCTTCAGCTGCGTCCAGTACGCCTGCCAGCCCTGCTCGCCGAACTGGGCGACGGTGCCGAGCAGGAACGCCAGCCCCGGCGAGGACGTCGCGGGGCTCTCGGCGACCATCAGGTCCTTGTACTTGGCGTCGGCCAGATCCGCGAACGACTTCGGCTCCGGGATCCCTTTGTCCACGAAGTACCGGGTGTCGATGTTGACGCAGACGTCGCCGAGGTCGACCGCGGAGAGCCGGTGCCCGGGGTCGACGGAGTAGCGCTGCGGGCCGCGATCCGCCTCGGGGCTGGTGTACTGCTCGAAAACGCCCTCGGTGAGCGCGCGGGAGGCGAACGTCGAGTCGATGCCGTACGCGACGTCGCCGATCGGGTTCGCCTTGGTCAGCACCAGTTTGTTGGTCAGCGCGCCCGCGTCACCCTGCTTGAGCACGGAGATCTTGATCCCGGACTGCCGCTCGAACGCGTCGAGGACGTCCTGCGGGGCGAGCCACGAGTCGTGTGTCACGAGCGTGACCGTTGCCGGCGCCTGCGGGTCGTTCCCCGAGTTCCCGGAGAGCGAGCAGCCCGCGACGAGGGCGGCCACCGTGCCAGCCGCAACGACCGTGCGGAGGGCGCGTTTCATCTAGCCTCCTGCGATTTTCAAGGGGGACCCGTGGCAAAAGTGCAGCGTAGCCGACGGCGTACCACCATGGAGTCATGGCGGAAATCTTGAACGACCAGCAAGCAGGCGAAGCCGTGACCAAGCTCTCCGGCTGGACCCGTGACGGCGTCACGATCGAGCGGACGGCGAAGCTGCCGAGCTTCCCGAAAGCCATCGAAGCCGTGGACAAGGTGGCCGAACTGGCGGAGGCGGCCGACCACCACCCCGACATCGACATCCGCTGGCGGACGGTGACGTTCCGGCTCAGCACCCACTCCGCCGGAGGGCTGACGGAGAAGGACTTCACGCTTGCGTCGCAGATCGACGAGGTACTCGGCGGCATGTGACGTCCGCGACGATCGCGACACGAACCCGCTTCTCGGACGTCCAGCAAGTACGACCGACGAGAAAAGGACGAGTGATGACACAGGCGATCGTGGTGGGGTTCTCCGCATTCGGCGCGATGGTGGCGGCCGCTGCCGGAGTGCTCTGGTACACGGCCCGCGACCGGCATCACCAACACGACCAGTGATCTTGATCACACGGGCGTCCACCAGGTAACGCGGAGCCTGATCAACGCGCTGTTCACGGCGGACCTGTCGCTTCTCTCCCCCGGGGAACCGCCGTGAACAACGCTTCGATCACCGCCGCCCAGCGCGCCTGGGTGACCACCTTCGCCGCGGCCATCACGCTGCTGACGATCGTCGTGCTCGGTCTCCTCGGCTAGCCGCGTCTAGCCCGAATAGGCCTCGCTGGCGGCGACAAGCTCCGGAAGGTGCTTCGCCGCCCACTCCCGGCATGCCTCCATCGGCTCGAACAACGTCCGGCCGAGCGAGGTGAGCTCGTACTCCACGCGCGGCGGCGTCTCGTCGTACGCCGTGCGGGTGATCATGCCGTCGCGCTCCAGCGCCCGGAGAGCCTCCGTGAGCACCTTCGACGTGACGCCCCTCAGCGGCACCGCACCGGCGCGGCCCTTCTTCCAGGCACAGCACGACCAGCCCCGCCCATTTGTCGCCGATCCGGAACGGGGTCAGGTTCGACGGGCAACCTGGGGCGAACATGTCGGGACTCAACGGCTTCACCGGTCCGAAGTCACCCTCGCCCACGTCGCGGCGCGTATTCTCCGCCGATGAGCATCGCTTCTTCGCGGACTTCTCCTTCCGAGCAGGCAACGACCCGCTCAAGTGGCCCGGGATCGCAGAGCCCCCGGGGTCGGTGACCTGACGTCTGGCAGCCCTCGACAAGCATCCGGAGTACCAGTTGCCGGACTGGATGGTTTCGGTGATCCGGGAAGGCCTGACCTCGTGCGCCGACGAGTTGTACGCGACTACCACATCTACCTGACTCCGGACTTCCGGCTCGGCACGTTCGGGCACCCCTGGGAGTACACGATCTGCGTGTTCGGCGAAGAACTGGTGACCGCGATTTCGGCCGAACTCACGCTGATCCTCGGCAAGCCGCTACGCAGATCCGCGTAGGCCCGATTGCCGCTTCCGGGCCGACGCCCCGCGCGGCCGCGAGCGGGACTCTTCAGTGGCCTTGAAATCCAGTGAGGAGTTCACCATGAACCGTTCCACCGCGGCCGTCGCCAACGCCTTCTTCCTCTTCGCCGGCGTCGCCGGCCTGATCATCCAGATCGCCTCGGGCGTTCCCGGTTTCCCGGACGTCCCGCCCGGCCCGTTCATCCTCGGCGTGACCGGGATCCTCGTGCTGACGCTGGCCGCCCGGTACCGGTGGATCCTCTTCCTCGGCATCGCCGCGCCGGTGTTCATCCTCGTCGGTGCCCTGCTCGAAGGCTCGTTCTGGGGACGGCTCGCCGACGTCGGCGACTTCGGGCCGTTCGTCGGGACCGTGCTGCTGATCGGCGGGGTGATCGCCGCGGCGGCCTGCGGGATCGCCGCCGCCTCCCATGCCTACCGACGGCTCGCCGTGCGCTGAACCGGAAAAAGGGGACGATCGGAGGTTGCCCCGGCGGCTCCGTCACTCTTAGCTACTCGAACGAGTTTCTCCGAGGAGTGAGGGGTGTTCCATGGCAGGTCTGCGCAGACGTGAGGTGCTCGCGGGCGCGGTGGCATTGGCGGGCGCGGCGACGATCGGGCTGAACCCCGGCGCCGCCGCCGCGGCCACGCAGCAACGTCCGGGCGCGCAGTTCCCGCCGTCGCTGGAGTTCGGCGACTACCCCGTGGTCGCGCGGGTCCGTTCGCGGCGGGCACTGGAGCACCTGCGGGTGCTCAGCGACAGGATCGGCCCCCGCATCGCCGGGACCGAAGGCGAACTGCGGGCCAAGGAGTACATCGCGAAGGTGCTGCGCGAGCTGCGCTACCAGGTCACGCTGCAGCCGTTCCCGATCGCCGACAAGTTCCTGGGTGCCCTGTCGATCGGACGCGACAGCTGGCAGACCGGCTCCTCGCCGCAGGGCGCGCAGGACATCACCCGCGAGGCCGTCGTCGTCGACGCCGGTGACGGCAGCACCCTGCCCGAAGACCTGACCGGCAAGATCGTGCTGATCGCCGCCGTGACGAACAAGGCCGACGCGTACCTGACGGCCGCGCAGCGCGGAGCGGACGCCGTGCTGCTCGGCCGGATCGGCGCCGACCCGGCACGCAAGCTGTCCGCGTTCTCGCCGACACTCGCCGCCCCGGTCACGATCCCGGTGCTCGGCCTGGCCCAGGTGCAGGTGGAACGCCTGCGCGAACGGCTCGCCAAGGGCTCGGTCACGGTGAAGGCGACGGCCACCCACCACAAGAACCTGACGTCGTACAACGTCATCGCCGAACGGCCTGCCACGTTCCCCGGCAAGGACGACGGCGTCGTCATGGTGACGGCGCACTACGACAGCGTCCCCGGCTCACCCGGCGCCAACGACGACGGCAGCGGCACCGTGCTGTGCCTCGAACTCGCCCGCGTCCTGCGCCACCTGCCGACGAACAAGACGCTGCGGTTCGCGCTGTGGGGCTCGGAGGAGTACGGGCTGATCGGTTCGCGGCACTACGTCAAGAACCTGTCCGACGCCGAGGCGAAGCGGATCACCGGCTGCTTCCAGAACGACATGGTCGCCACCAGCTGGGACCCGGCGATCACCTACTGGCTGCTCTCGGTCGACGGTGCCGACAACGCCACGACCGCGGCCGTCAACGCCGCCGCCAAGCGGCTCGGCTACGACCCGCGCGTCAAGGGCCCGGTCGCCCGCGGTTCGAGCGACCACGTGCCGTTCTTCGAGCGCGGGATCGCTTCCGGCAACTTCAGCTGGCGCGGCGAGTCCGGCCCGGCGTTGCTGGAACCGACGTATCACACGCCGGAAGACACCATCAAGGACAACGTTTCCCTTGAGCGGCTTCAGGTTTCGCTGGAGCTGATCGGCTCGGCTGCGTACAGCCTGCTGCGGAAGTGAGTCTCGCCGCGTGTCCCCGATGCCTTGTCGGGGACACGCGGCCCGCCCTCAACGGGTGTAGTCCACCGGCCCCAAGGCGATCGGGCCCGGATTCTTCGCGACCCAGACGACGGCGAGCTCCCTCAAGCGATCGAGGTGGCCGTCCGCGCCCCGGCCCGACCTGACCTGCTTCACGACCTCCTTGGCTTCTCGGAGTTCTTCTTCGCCGAGAGACTCGCCCCGCGCCAGGAAACCCGGGAACGCGTCGGCCATCGCACGATAATCACGGTCCCAGTTCGCTCCGCCGTTCCGGAACATCTCGTCGAAGATCCGGCCGGTGACGCGGATGGCCTCGCACTGCACTGTCGCGCCCGCGCCGGTCGACGGCACGAGCAGCTCCCAAAGCGCTTTGTGCCGCTCCCGCCAGGGCCCGCCGGGCACGACGATCGGCGATACCCCGTCGTGCGTCGACCGCCGGGCGACCGGCTCGACCTCGAAGATCCGGTACAGCTCACTGAGCGCGGCGTCGGTCCCTTCGAGGAAATCGGGGTTGAAGTTCTCCCGGTGAAACTCGAACCCACTACCGATCCGCTCGACCTTCCGACGCATCTCGGCCGTGATGCTCGCACCGTGTTCGAGCAGCAGCTTCGCGATCTCGACACACTTGGGGATGTCGGCGTTTCGCGTACTGACCAGGCCTCGCGTCAACAACGTGTTGCCACGCCTGTCGAGCACCTCGGTCGAGGCCCCGTGCTCGATCAGCACGCGCACCGCCCCGGCCTTCAATCCGTCCACGGCGACCTGAAGCGGCGTTTGCCCGGAGCTGTCGGCCGCCTCGATGTCCGCGCCGAGCGAGAGCAGCAACGGAATCTGCGCGATCGGCTTCGGAGCAGCGCGTGCAGCCCGCGCGTGAAGCGGTGTCCTGCCGTAGCTGTCCGGGGTGTCGACGGCGAGGCCCTGCCCGGTCAGCCAGACGACGAGCTCGTCCGGGCACTCCGGGAAGCCGATGGCGGTCCCTTTGGCATAGCCGCCCCGCGCGTCGATCTCGCACTTGCCGAAGACGGCTTTGAGTTCGTCCATCGAGGCCGAAGTCAGCATCTCCGCGAAGTCTTTGGGAAGGGTCTTCCGCTTTCGTGCCAACGTGCTCTCCTCAGTCGAAATCCGGGCGCGGTTGTTCGCGCATCGGTGTCCTCGATACGCGCATCTAGACCTCGTCGCCCTTCGCGCGCCGCAGTTCGAGGTACTTCCGCATGACGTCGGAGACCTGTGGTTCCTCGTCCGCCGGCGAGATGTCGGCGTCGTCGATGTGGAACCGCCGCAACAGTTCGAGTGCGGCGTCACTGACGAGCAGGTCGACAACGGTTTCGAGCACGAAGTCCTCACCACCCTCCTCCGTGCCGGTGGGGATGAGCCGTTCCCAGTCACGAGGAAGGCCGAGGTGGCTGTAGAACATGTCGAACTGTTCGTCGGTGGTCACCACCACCTCGCCGAGCTCGTAGCCGGTGAGTGGCGAGGCCCGGAGCGCGTCGGCGAGCCTGCCGGTGACGATCCAGTACCCGCTTGTCGTGACGATGTCGTCGCCGAGCCAGCCGGCGAACTGATAGTGAAGCGGGCCGACGAGTGGTTCGTCCCCGCGCCGTGGGTCGTAGTCGATTCCCGGGCCCAAGCCGCCGGCGACCTCGGGTTCGAAATAGTGATACCCGAAACGACCTTCCGAAGTACTCATGACCAGCGCCCGAGCTCGGCGTCGATACGCGGATCCGTGCGGACCCACACCTCGCCGCCGGCGGCTCCCGGCGGAGCGTCCACGCGCTCGAGTCCGAGCGTCCGGACCAACCCCACAAGCTCGTCCCGTTCTTCGCCCACGTCCTCGAGGGAGTAGCTGTCGAACAGGACGTAGTGCACGTCCCAGCGATCGTTGTACCCGGAGTCGGCCCAGATCTCGCAGAAGCGGTCCACCGTCTTCCGGTCGAACGGCACGGCCTGCTCTGGCTCGCCCGCCGCGGCGAAACCCTTCGCGATGTCCTCGGCGCTCCACCAAGCCACGGCGTCGGCGACCGCGGCCGGAGTGAAGTCCTCCAGCGCGAGGAAGCCCTCCAGAAGCCAGCCGACCCCGGTGTCCTCGACACCCAGCTGCTCCTCCTGCAAGCGGGACACCAGCCCGTCCGCCATGGCGCAGGGACCGGAGAAGGTGAAAACGCCGGAGGCGACCACGAGGGTGCCTCCGTCAGGGTGCGAGGCATTGAGCGTCGTATCCGCTTCCGGCACGTTCTTCACCAGAGCGAGAAGGTCTGCCGGTACGCCTTCGTACAGCGCGGCCTGCGCCTGCGGGTCTTCGAAGAAGTTGAGGTCGCCGATGTGGTCGAACGTCACCACGAGACCGCGGCCCTCCGCGGTGAACCAGGCGTTGACGGTGTCGCCGCCGCCGTTGCCGAAACCGAAGTGCGTGACCCCGTCGACCGTCACCGGCTCGTGTCCGTCGACGCGGGTCAGGATCTCCAGCCGGCGGCGCAGCTCGCGGGGGTGGGTCCGCCGGAGCGTCGACTCGTCGAACCGGGAGCGGAGCCGGGCACGCTCGAAGGCGGCGACGTCCGGCCACCAGGGGCCGTTGCGGTCGAGTGCGCTGAAACCGCCGCGGACGAAGTTGGCCACCTGGGTCCGGTAGTCGCCGCGGTTGGTGACGAGGCGGTACTCGATCCGGGAGTCCTGCGCTCCCTTGGCCCGGCAGATGGTGCCGTCGTCGAACATGAGCGACAGCGCCTCTTCGCTCCCCTCGTCCTCGACGCGGAACGACGCGTTGTCGTCGGCACGGTGCCGGTCGACGAACTCCTGGAACGCGTCGGCCGCGGATCGAGCGTCGCCCGGGGCCCACTTCTGCGCGTTGTCCTTGGCGTCGCGGAAGGTCAGTGGTCTCATCGTCATCCTTGCTTTCTGGCCTTGTCTGCGGCTTCGGAGCACATCAGGAAGCTCACCGTGCGCACCGCGTCGTCGGCGAGGTCCGGGAAGGCGCGGCGAACCGCATGCTGGACACGCCTGCTCCGCGGTGGCGATCACCCGCGTGACCTCGGGAAGCAGGCCGGGATCGACGGCGCCCGGATCCCGGACCGCCTTCCCGCCGTGGCGACCTGTGTACTTGAGGAGCGCCTCTTCGAGCGGGGCCGGCCGGGCGCGAACACGGTTCGCGTCGAACTCGTGGACGAGCGACCAATCGGACCACGCGTTCGCTGAGCGCAACGCCTCGAAGAGCAGCCCGCGTTCGAGCGGCTCGACGTCCGCGCCCTGGGTGACGAGCCTGCGTTCGTCCCAGCGGATGTCCCGGAACAACGACTCGACGTCGGAAGGCGCGCCGAGGAGGATCGGGTCCAGCAACGCGACCGCCGCCGGTTCGTCGAGAGGCCCCCGGCTCCCGGCCGCCTCACACAGCGGCAGGATCGCGCTCCACAGCAGCAAATGCCGGGTCAGATCGTCCCGGATCACCTCGAGATGGGTTTCCGAGATCGGGAAGGCGAACCTGCGAGGATCATGGTCGGCGTTGGCTCCGGCGTCGAGTTCGAGCCTGAGCTCACCGTCCGCGCGGATCACTCGCGGCATCCAGGAGTTCTCGCGGATGAAAAGGACCTCGCTCATGACGCCCAGCCGCGGGCGACCTGGCCAAGGACGTCGACGATGCCGCTGGACACGACCTCCAGCTGGCTGCGGCTGCCGATGATCGGCCGAGGGTAAGGCGGATTCGGGTCGGGCTCGCCCCGGGTGCGGCGGATGGCCAGCGCGACCGCGTGCAGCGTCTCGGGCTGCCCCTGCGGCTCGCTGTCGAGGAGTACCACCAGACCGCACTCCTGGGAGTTGAGCCCCCGCCCGAGCTGGACCGCCAGGCTGCACACGGCCGGTCCCGCGGCGACCTCCACCGTGAACGACCGATGGCGCGCGTCCGGCACCCTCGATCCTCGCGAGACCTCGGCGCCGGCCGCGCGATACGCCCGCATGAACTCGCTCGCGGGGAGCGCGGCGAACGCACCGCTCGCGGTGAGCAGGGTGTCTTCCTCATAGGTACCCGTCGCCTCGGCCGCCCAGTCACGCTTGGCGTCGCACCAGCGGTACCAGTTCTCCGCGAAGTCCGTGCGCGCCAGGGCATGGGCGAGCGGTGAGAGGGCGGGGCTCGTCATGCGGTTCATCCTCGGTCCGTGGCGGCGTGCTCGAATGGCCGCATGAAGAAGACGAAACGCGGGCCTCTGCGGTTCCTCGTCATCGCACGCACGGCACCCGGTCACCACCCGCACCCCATGGAAGTGGCGCTGCACCCGGCAGGCGCCGCTTCCCGCGTCTCGATCTCGGTGGGACCGCATCCCGTGAACGCGGGTGGGCAGGTCGCCCTCTCACAGGTGCTCGACGAATCCCGGACCGGGCTCAGTCCGAACTGGACAGAGGAGTTCGACCAGGCGGACCTGCACTGGGCGGTGCCGTACCTGGTCCGCCTCCAGGCCGGGGAGGACACGACGGACGAGATCGTGGCGGCCTACACGGCGCGGCACGGCAAGCCGCCCGCGACGATCCATCAAGGCCGCTACGGCGTCTGATCAGACGTTGAAGCGACTTCCGGGCGAGTCCAGTCCGCAAGGCGCTGGGCAGCGTCCTCGTAGGCAACGGCCCCGGTCGCTGCCGCGATCACCAGCTCGTACGCGTCGTCCTCCGGCGCTTCCAGGTCGACACCGTTGAGGCCGTAGAACACGAACACCGCCATCCAGCCCAGCCGCTTGTTGCCGTCGACCAGCGGGTGGTTGCGGACGAGCGATTCCAGCAGAACCGCCGCTTTTTCATGCAGACCCGGATAAGCGTCCTGCCCCATCAGCGACGACCGTGGCCGATGCGCCGCCTGCCGCAACGATGCGACGCACGAAGTCGTTGACCCAGACGACGGCCTCTTCGATTGACGGCATCACATCCAGGCCCTCTGCCGCTTCGGCGTAGAGCGTGTCCCAACGTTCACCCGCGACAATGCCCGGCGGCCATACCTGCTGCCGCCGATAGTCGAAGAGCCGCACGCACGTCTCGGCGATCTGTTCGAGGTCGAGACTCTCACGCTTCTCGAGAAGTTGGAGATCGGCGAGATCGCGCGCACGTTCGTTGCCCTCACTGGAAACAGCGTGCAGCTTCTGAGCTATCTGGTGGTCTGCGCGCATCACAGGCACCGGCTTAGGAGCTTCGAGGCCGACTTCAGTGAAGAGCTCAGCCAAGTCCTCGGCGAGATGGAACTCGGGCTCCTCGGCATCGCCGATCTCGTTGTGACCGAGCTCGAACTTCACTGTGCACCACGCTCTGCCCCGATAGTCGAGCTTCACCTCGAAGGGCTGCATGACGTACGCCGTCGGAACGGCAGGAGGACGGGGTGCGGCCTTCTCGATCAATCTGCCGGTGAAACCGGCCCATCCACCCACCAGAGACTCCTCGAAGTCACTGCGGAACCGGCCGAGCGTCTGCGCTCGCGCGGCGTCAAAATCCTGGGTGAACCTTGTATCGCGCCCGTAGCGCAACGCCATCGCGCTGCCGCCTTTGACCGCCCCTCCAGGCAGCATCTGGCCGACGACGACCAGCGCCATGCTGATCCCGCGACGCTGCGCCAAGCCGTCGCCACCTTCGAGGTTGCGGATGCGCTGCTCCAGGGAGCGCACACTCGTCGGCACGCCGGAATACCTCACGGCCGAATCCCTTTCTTCAGGCCCCGCCACTCGGCGGTCGTCAGCAGCCCTTCTGCTCGCGCTTGCTCGGCGGCAGCCAGAAGACGTTCGGCCTCGATATGTCCACGACACTCAAGGAGGGCATCAGCAACGGTTTGGGACTCAAGCCCCTCGTAGTACGTCGTCCGCACGTCGCCTCTCACCTGGGTCAGCTCGACAAATGCCGGCAGCTTCGGACGCGCGCGCCGGCGAACGGCCACCTTGATCCGCCGGGGGTTCACATCGGCGAGCCCGAACAGTGCCAATACCGACTCGCCATGGAGATAGGCACCCTGGCCGACACGGAGGAGCGCCTCCGCGAATTGGTCATATCTCGTGGGAGGAACGTCCGGCACGCGGTACAGCCCGTATGCGACGTTCTCCAAGCCACCCCGGGCAGCCAGCTTCGGGAGCTCAACGGCAGGAACGCCTGCCTCGGCTGCGTCGTTCGTAGTCACGTATCCGTAGTGATCGAGCGCTATCTCGCGAACGATGTCCCGGTACTTGACCTCGGAAGCCATGTCACAACTCTACCGAAACCGGTAGAGTTGTGACAAATGACGCGTGCCTCGGTTAGACGTTGAAGCGGAACTCCACCAGATTACCACACTATGCAACATGATGCTCTCCGCAGATGACTGACCACCAAGAGTTAGGCCAACCGCGACGGCTGATCGAATGTCTCAGTTAGATTCGCGCCCTCCAGTTACGGATTGACTGATCAAGGCGCGAGCGGAGCCTCGCCGCAGCGTCGCGACCAGGCAGCAACTCACCGTAAGCTTCACTGCTCTGCTTCGCGATAAGCGCAGCAAGATTAACCGAACTCTTCGACGGAAACACCAAAGAACAGTTCTTACTACCAAGCTCTTGCGCCAAACCAAGGAATCCGCGACCAACGCCCAGTGAAGGAGAAGCGCTGTAGTGCTTAGCTTCAATAGCGGCAACTAGCGCCCTACTCCTGGGATGCACAGCGGCTTGACGACTCCTCTCACCCTCCTGATGATCCAGAATAGCGACGTCACATTCGTGCGCCACACGGGAACCACCCGATGCGACGTACACACCCAGATGAATCTCAAGCTGCTTCGAAGTGCCAGGGAAACTCACAATTCCGAACGAGAAATTGCCTGCCCATAGATTTCCTGGACTCCTACGGAAGCACAGCTTCGCCGACCGGCCCCTGCCATCATCGGTCAGCAGCACACGTCCTCCCGCAGCCTTGGCTGCATCTACACATAAAGCAAGCAACGACGCCTCATAGAGGTCAGATTCATCAGCATCGTCTCGATACACATCCTGCAGAGCACCTATCGCGACCTCGATATCGCGTATCAAGTCTTCGCGGCTCATCGGATATTCTCCGGGTACGCCTGGCCCGTATCGCCAAGCAGCTCATGCACAATAACCTGCACGCGCCTCGCTCGCTCCGTTTCGTCATCGAGGTTGACTTGCGACGGAACTTCAAGCTCAGGGTCGCCGAACTCAATTTCTGAGTCTACATTCAGTTCACGCGCTAGTTCTAGCACTGCCAGCCGCGATGCGTACATGGTGTCAGCCAACGTCAGCAGAGCCTCGCGAATAAGGTCGATACGTTCATCTCCCGTATACGGGATCACAGCAACATCTGTTTTACCCAGGGGCGGCAACTCACTCGCCGCCAACCGACTTGCCCGCTCCTCAAACCTTCCCTCCTGCCGAAGCCCCTGTTCAGTAACCGCGCGCCCGCTCCGGAATTCGTCAACCAGTTGGGCAGCCAACCCCGGCATCACCCTCTCGAGCTGCGCCATTATGCGCGCATACTCATCATCCTCGACGGCCATCGCCCCTCCCTGACGCTCGAGAACTGCCAACTCGATCAGCCAGCCATTTAACCAGAGCCAGGTCGGCAAGGAGACGGCAAAGCCGCTGACGGCGCTTGCACTGCGTAGCCTCAAGGCACCCATAGAGCTGATTGCATCTTTTCTTATTTGCAATGCAATGCAACAATTGGTCGGTGACCGATCCTCTCCGGTGCGCCATCTACCTACGTGTCAGCCTCGACGTGACCGGCGAGCAGCTGGCCGTGCAGCGACAACGTGCCGACTGCCTGCGCATCGCTCACCAGCGCGGATGGCGAGTCGTCGACGAGTTCGTGGACAACTCCGTGTCGGCATCCGACAAACACAAGGCCCGTCCCGAGTACGACCGGTTGGTCGCCGCATATGAAGCAGGCGAGTTCGACGCGCTGGTGTGCTGGGACCTGGACCGATTGACCCGCCAACCACGCCAGCTCGAAGACTGGATCGACGCGGCGCAGGATCGTGACCTTCTCCTGGTCACCGCTAATGGCGAGGCGGACTTGTCCACCGATGGTGGACGTATGTTCGCCCGGATCAAGGCGACCGTCGCCCGCGGCGAGATCGAGCGGAAGGCGGCGCGTCAACGCGCTGCCGCTCTTCAGCGAGCAGAGCGCGGCAAGCCCCCGCTCGGTGTTCGCCTGACCGGCTACACCCCGGCAGGTGAAGTCATCGAGCAGGAGGCCGCGATCGTGCAGCAGCTCTTCGACCGTTTCGCTGCCGGAGATTCGCTCCGGGCACTGGCTGCGTGGCTCACCGAGTCCGGCGTGTCGACGCGTCACGGCCGACCCTGGAATCCATCGAGCGTCAGAACGATTCTTGTGAACCCGCGGTACGCAGGCCACGCCGTGTATCAAGGCACAACCAACGGCAAGCAAGGAACCTGGGAAGCCATCGTCGAGGACGACGTGTTCCGGTTAGTTGAAGCCAAGCTCGCCGACCCGCGCCGGAAGACCCAGCAGGGAACAGATCGTAAGCACCTCGGCGCCGGCTTGTTCGAATGCAAGAAGTGCGAAACCAAACTCCGCTCGTGGTCCGGGAACCGGTACCGCTGCCCCAACGGCTGCCTGACCCGCGCCCAGCAGCACATCGACGACCTCGTACTCAAGACAGTTCGCGAACGGCTCGCGCGTCCGGACCTCGTCGAACTGATCACGCCGGCCGAGTCCGACAAGGCGAAGTCGGCAAGCGAGGAAGTCAAACGGCTGGCCAAGAGACTGGAGCGCATCGAGGCGGACTACGATGCCGAGCTTATTGACGGGCGCCGATACAAGGTCTCATCCCAGAAGGTCATGGCTGAACTGGCCGAAGCACGGCTCACCCAGGCCCGGCTGAGCACGAGACATGCTGCAGCGTCGACGCTCACCGCGGCCGATCCTGTGACCGCGTTCGACAGTGCACCGCTCATGATCCGCCGAAACGTGGTGGACGCGCTGTGCGTCGTCAAGGTCGCGCCGACTCCACGCGGACGCAAGGCGTTCGATCCAGAGTCCGTAGCGATCGAATGGCGCGAAGACCAAGACTGAGTTGCCACGGAGTGCGCTCGAACAAGTAGATCGTCTTGCGGTCACGTAGTCAGCATGAGCCTGAGAGTCACCAACAGTCGCAGATCGGCGACTAGGCAAGGCGAACTAGTACTTGGAGCTTCCTTCCGCCACAACTTCTGTGCCAAGAAAGGAAGCTAGGTGATCTCGGCCTGCAGCAGCGCCTCGTTGATCGCATTCGTCACTGCGTCGTAGGCAGGTGTCGCGAAGTTCTCCGGAAACAGGTTGAACTCGTGGAGACGTGCCCAATTCATACCGTAGCCGTCTACTTTGCCGTCCGGGCGCCGATTGGGGTCCGGCAGGACAGTGATCAGACCGAGTCGGTTGAGCATGTTGTGGGCCTCGTAGGCGTCGCGTCCGAGACCGCAGTGCCGCAGCCGGTAGTCACCTTGGATCTTGACAGATTTTTTCTTGGCGCCGGCCTCGGCCAGAAGAAGGAGCATGGCGAGCTCCGTGTCCTCGAGGCAGTGGACCCACCCTTGCGTGAAGAGGGTGAGCGGGATGCTGAAGACGCCCTTCTCAGCGGGCTTGGGTAGCACGTATCGATCATTCGGTCCCTGTGCGCGTTGGCCACCCTCGTCGAGGAGTTCGAAGCCAGCACGCTTGTTGGCACCGGCTTCGACGTTGGGCAGCATGATCAGTTCGTCGGCAGCCAAGCGAACGAGCGTGGCGTCGAGTTGACGGAGCTTCTTGTCGTTGATGGTGGCCGCCCCAGCGCCCCGTCGTGCGTGCTGGGCCGGTGAAGCGATCAGGTCTATCCAGCCCGTGACGTCCCTCGTGCCCTTGAGCGGACGCTTATTTGTTGGGTGGGTCCCTGCCTTTGCGGTGGAGGTCTGTGCCTCGAACAACGCGGTCAGGAAGATCCGTAGCGCCGCACCGTTCGCGCTGATGAGCCGTGTCGAAGGGGGCCGAAGATGCGGAGGTGGCAGCGAGCGGTCTGAGAAGTTGCCAGGGGCGGGATGGTCGCGACGGACGAAGCTACTTCTGATCCGGAGCACGGTGGCTTTGGGTCTTCGGGCAGCGAGCCGGAGCATGTTGTCGGTGGCCTGGGCGATTGAGTCCTTCGCACGCTCAAGGCGTGCGAGCCGACGCTTGAGGTTGATTTGCTCTGCGGTATTCGGTGCGCGGGGCGTAAGAAGCTGCGGACCTTCGATATCTCCGGCCGCGGGTTCCATCACGACGAAATTACCACCTTGACCCGCCCTACAAGGTGACGACACCCGTCCGTACTTACGGTACTAGGGCGGGTTGAGCCGTGAATTCACCCTACACTCACACGCCCTCTGACTTGTGCAAGATGGTGTCAGTGGCGGCCGAGAGGCCGTCACTCTTCGAGAAGGGCGGCCCCCGGATGCACCCGGGAGACCGCCCAGCAACTCACCTACTCCGCATCAGGAAAGAGGAGTCATGTCCACAGTACGGCCCGAAGCCCCTTCGCAGGAGAGCTCAGACGGTGAGGCCCCGGCACGGAGGCTTCCTACGCGATGGGCCGTCATCGTGCTCGTCGCCGGACTAGCTGCCGTCGCGAGCTCCCCCGTGGGTGGAGCGGTCACCGCGATCGGTGTCGCGACCGCCGTCGCCGCTGCTCTGCACAAGATGATCGACTGATCGTCGGTCTCTTCGGGGGCAGACCCTCGCTGGACTGCCCCCGAAATCCGGCAGTGACCTAACGTAGTCGTCCGAGTAGATCGACTTGTGATCCTGAGCGATCTACGCTGGTCTCATGGGGGATGAAGCAAAAAGTGCGGTGACCATCAGTCACGTCATAGACAGGTTGACCCGCCCAGCCACGCACGCCGAATCGTTCTCGGCTGGCGAGATCCTGGATCGCGCTGCAGCACTCCGCGAGATGCGAGCAAGTCTGCCAGCTCACGAACAGGCTGCCGTCCTTGCTCAGCTTCCCCGGGGTCACGCCGAGGGGTACCAGTCATTTTCTGCAAGCTTCCGAGCGGGAATCGACCGGCTGGCAGGCAACCATCCCCAACGGCTTCAGCTCCTGAAACGCGCAGAAGGTTTGCCGTACCTGACGTACGCGGAACTTCTGCGCCACACAGCGAAGACCATCGCCGCCCAGTCGGTTGAAAGCGACTTGCTCGTCGACTGGGACTCAGGACTTCCAGCGGATGTCCGGGCAGCGGACCGCGCCAAAGCTCGAACCTTTGTTCAGCTGATCAAGCTGCTGCTCCTCCTCTCTTCGGCCAGTCGGCGCACTTTCCTCACCACGTTGACTCCGCTGCTGCTCTTCCTGCTGCTCGCAGTACCGCAGGTAGCGCAGAAACCTTCCTCGCCTGACAGTCACAGGCGAACCTCCGGACGTGTCTCACGACCTCCGGGCCGCGACCTGCGGTCAAAGCCACGCGTAGCCAGAGCGCCCGGGCAAGTCGTGCCCCTTGCTGTCCTGCGCAGCGAGGGTCGCGGCGGGCCGTGCGCGTTCGGGGGAGCGCTGTAGTCCCACGACCCGTCGTCGACCTTCCTGTTCCAGAAGGGCCACACCGTGGCAGACGACAACCCGATTTCCGCCGCATATGTGAAGATCACCGACGCGGCGAACTACCTGAGCATTTCCGAGGTCTCGATCCGTCGAGCCGTCCAGCATGGATATCTGCCTCACGTCCGGTTCGGACGCTCGGTCCGCATCGCGCTCACTGACCTGGACGCGTTCGCCGCTGCTCACCGAGTCACTGGCGGTGAGTCCCGATGACAGCAGAGCGGTCAGAGACCCCGCGGAACGACGGCCGTCACGACGACCACGTTCGCCGACTTGTCGACGCCGCACCACCTTTGTCGCCCCGGCAACGAGACCGACTCGCAGCTCTGCTGACTGCACACCGAGCGGCCCCACGCGGTCGAGACACGCGATCGGAGGCGGCGTGACTCAGGACGGAGACGACAAGCGGCCCAAGCGAAGCCAGGCCACGCTCCTGGTCGAACTCGCGCGCCGGCGATACAAGCTGCTGATTTCATCCGACAGCGGCCGCGCGTACGCGGTAAGCCAAGACGGCTCGAACGTCGCACTCCAGCTACGAGGCAATGGCGGCTTCCGAGCCAAGCTGGCCAAGCACTTCGCACAAGAGTACGGCACGGTGCCATCCCAGAACGCCCTGGCCGAAGCGCTGATCGTGCTCGAAGGCTTCGCCGCAGATCACGAACCTGAACCCGTCTATCTTAGAGTCGGCAGCATCGGCGAACAGATCGTGCTCGATCTCGGCAGCCCCGATGGTCGATGCGTCGTTGCCGGCCCTGGCGGCTGGTCTACGACGTCAAGATCACCGGTTGTCTTCCGGCGCACCAATGCGATGCAGCCCCTACCGGTCCCCATTCGCGATAACCGCGGGCTTCAGCCTCTCCGCGAGCTCCTGAACATCGACGACGAGGGATTCCAGCTCATGGTGGGTTGGCTGCTCGCAGCGATGCTCCCCGAGATCCCGCACCCGATCCTGGCCTTGAAGGGCGAGCAAGGAACGGCGAAATCGATGACCGCCAGGTTGCTGCTCGGGTTGATCGACCCCAGCGGAGCACCTCTCCGTACGGCGCCGCGGGACCCGAAGACCTGGGTCACGTCGGCTTCAGCTTCCTGGACAGTCTGCCTCGACAACGTGTCGACGATCCAGCCTTGGCTGTCCGACACGCTGTGTCGCGCGGTCACCGGCGAAGGCTTCGTCGACCGTGCCCTGTTTACCGATGATGACGTCGTCGTGCTGTCGTTCCGCCGAGCGATCGTGATCACCACGATCGACGCCGGCGCTTTGGCCGGTGACCTCGGTGAACGCCTGCTGCTGGTCGAGCCACCGCTGATTCCACGCAGTCGGCGGCGCAGCGAACAGGACGTCCAAACGCGCTACGCCGCCGCACGACCCGCCATCCTGGCTGAGTTACTTGACCTTCTCTCAGCGGTACTCGCGACGCTCGCGCGCGTCCATCTGGACTCGATGCCACGCATGGCCGACTTCGCACGAGTACTCGTGGCGCTCGACGAAGTCACGGGATGGTGCACGCTCGACGCGTACCTCTCGCGCGCTGATTCCGTCTCGGCCGACGTGCTCGCGAACGACCCGTTCGGCCAGGCCGTGCTTGACTTCGTCACCGAGTCCAGGTCCTGGGAAGGCACTGCGACAGAGCTCTTGGCGGCTCTTGAGATGCCGGATCCACGCCCAAAGGGTTGGCCACGGGGCGCAAGCCAGGGCGGTGGGCAGATCCGTCGGCTGGCACCTGCCCTCCGCGACCGCGGGATCGAAGTAGCCGAAGAACGGGTCGGCAAGAACCGGGACCGTCTCCTGCGTCTACATATGCCAGCGGAGGAATGACGTCGAACGCTGTCCGCCCTGTCCGCCAGATTACGTCGGCGGACAGGGCGGACACCGCGAACGACTTCGCGTGAGGCGCCGTGACTCGGCTATCAGACAGCTCCCGCTTGCGTGGCAAAGTGCATCACGACAGCCTTGGCTCCGGCAGCCATCTCGTCGGACAGCGCATAGCTTCGCGGATGACCGGGATGATCGGTGATCCAGATGACGCAATGCTTGATGATCTGGTCGATGTCACTCGGACGCAGGAGAATTGCATCGCCCGTGTGGAGCGGCTCCGGACGCTGATGTTGCCAAAGCCGGTAGAAGCGGCCCTCCTCGCCATTGAAAGCAAGATGCCGATCGCCGTGCGGATTGATGAGCGCGACGGTCCAGGGAACGTCGTCTCGACCTGGCATCCATGGCTCTTCCGGCTTGGACATTGATCCTCCGTTTGCTGTTGTACGACAGGGAAAGGTACGGAAGGGCAGCCGCGCCCGGTGGCGTGAGACCCCACTGACTTTTTGGCCGAAACCCCCGATTACGCCAAGTACTGTACGGACCTCGATCGGTGGCACTGACTAGCGACACATCATCTCGCCACCTAAAGTGACCAAATGGCAGATGGCGGCGCGTCCGAGCCACCGGAGATTACGCCTGAAGAGGTATTGGATCGGGTAGCGGCAGCGGGCGGGCACCTCGTCCTCCCTGACCTGGAGCCCGATGAGCTCGCCGCGTGGCGCCACGCGGCGCGAACCGCCCAGCTTCGGCTGTTACGAGCTGGAACTGCTCGACTGAGCAAATGGACTTCCGGCAACACTTTGCGGATCTCGGTGGTCGACCCCAGCGCGCCACCGAAGCCGATCAGTGAGGTCACCTCCGAACCGCCAGCGGCCGAGAGCCGGGATCACAGCGACTTCGTGGGACGCTCCATCCGGGTACCGTCGAAGCTGCCGAAGGTTCTTCACTCGTTGGTCGTCGAGATGCAGGACGGGATGACGCGCCTTGAGGCAGATCGGTGGCGTCCTTACCATTCGCGCCGCTTCGTTCCAGACTGGATACCAGACGTACCGAGGCAGAAGTCCGGTCGTATGTTGCGGATCTGGCAAGCCATCCTGGACGAGGCCGGCTTCCGAGGGTATCGGGTCTGGGCAGGAGGCCAACGCGGCGAATACGTCACGCTCGAGGCGGGCCCTGACTATTTCAGGCTGACGAGTGGAGGCAGCCAAAACGGGTTGTGGCTCAGGCTCCGTGCCGAAGAACACCAGCGCAATCAAAAGAACCTGACGTGGTCCGACACCGAAAGCAAGCCACTCGAACAGCAGCTCGGGGCGATGTTCGATCGCCTGGAACTCATGATCAAGGCCGCGGTCGAACGGAGGGAGGACGAAGCGCGTCAGGCTGCTGAGCGTCGCCGACGTTGGGAGGCGGCGATGTCCAAGGCACGGGCGCAGTTCGCCGAGCAACACCGGAAGGACGCGCTGCGCAAGCGAGTTGAGGAAGCGGCGACGGCCGAGGACATCCAGGCGTACGCTGCGGCGCTGCGAAGCTCTGCCGAGACGGTCGATCCGTCACGAAGAGACGACGTCGTCGCCTGGGCGACATGGGCACAGACCTATGCAGACGAGATAGATCCAGTACGCAACCAAGCCGGAATGCCGGCTACGCCAGAACCAGGGCGGGATGACCTCGCGCCGTACCTGCACGGGTGGAGTCCGTGGGGCCCGAGCTAACGCGACCACCACTTCTGATTCGGGTGCCATGGCTTTGGCTCAGGTAGGGAGATCCTTGCCGCACGCATCGGGGTCGGCCGCTGTGACGGTGGCTCCTTGCTCGGCTCAGCTGGCATGCCCGGCGGCTCAGTAAGAGGGTCAATCTCGGCTGCACGCATCCGCGCCCATGTCACCCATTCATCCTGCTCACTCATGCCTGCCGCCACGAGCTGGTCGCAATGCTGTCGGATCTGCTCAGCCTCGCACCAGGCGGCGACCTGGGCTCGCAAGACTTTCGCCCGGTGCTCGCGGACAACTTTGGCGCGTGCTGCGACCTTCTTCTCCGCTTCGCGCCGATCCCTCTCGTCGATGTCACGTCGTGTGGACTCCGCCCTCCGAACGATGTCATCGAGTACTTGCCCCAGTGCTTCCTCGACCTGCCAGTCGGAGCGATCACACCATCGCGTGTCGGTCGGCTCGCCCGGGCCATGCACCTGAAGCACGAGCCGCAAGTTCCACCTTGTAGTGCTCTCTTCAGTGACGCGCACGGCGTACCGGAGTTCCAGAGCCTCCACATTAAGGAGTACATCGCCGGTTCCGGGCGCGACCTTCAGTCCGCGGCGGCCTGCCTCTTCTGCCAACGCCTGGATGACCATCAATGCTCGACTTCGGTTCGCTGACGAAGCCGGAAGCCGCTCCGGCGTGTCTCGCAACGCCTGCACCACGGGGTGCAGCTTCGTCAACTCAGTGGGAACCGACACTCGCTCCCCTGCTGGCAGGCGGTACTTGTCAGCAGGGTGCTCGCCAGGCCTCATTTCGATGACGAGGTCGCCGCTGTCGCGACCCCGGTGCAGCAGATGCCATCCTTCAGGAACGTGCTTGCCCTGCCGGACACGGTGGATCACCCGCCGCCATGCGGCCCGCACATCGTCGGTGGGCGACACGATCCGCAGCTCGCCACCGGCGTCATCGAGCGCTTCGAGGAACTCCTCGACTGTTGACGGCACCGGAGTCCGCGGCCCAGTTCGACGTGATGAACGTGCCATTCACCTAGCCAACACCAATCGCCCGGATCAGGAAACTCGACGCATCTCGGCCGGAGAGACTCGTGCAGCCGCCGTTCCAGCAGACCTGCTGATTCCACCCGAGATGGCGGTAGACGATCAGAGGGAGCGCCTGCGACGGTGGTATTCCCCGGCAGAGCCCGAAACTGCCGAGGCACGGTCGTACCCTGAGTTGTTGTCGCGGGGAGGCGTCTGATTGTCGACCTTGGTGCGCTACATCCGTGGCGAGGACGATCGGCTGATCGACCTGGCTCACCTGAATTCGCGGGACTTCGAGCTGATCCGGTCGCTGCGAGGCGAGATCCGCCGCCACGACCGGATCCTGCTGTGCCAGCAGGCGCCGGTCGATGACGATGGCGCGGAGATGTTCGTCCGGTTGGTCGGCGATCGGTACTGGGCGGTCCACTTCCGGGGAAGCAGCTGCACCAGCGACCACGAGATCGCGGAGGAATCCGTCGAGCACCGACGGCAGAAGGACTACTGGCAGCGGGCGGCCGAAGACGCCGGCTACCCGGTGACGCAGGAGCGCCGAACGGGGCGGGGCACGATCTTGGACGTCGCGATCGACGGCCCGTACCGCACCGGGATCGAGGTACAGCGCTCGGCCATCGAGTCGACGCTGGTGAAATCCCGGACCACCAAGTCGTTCAGCGCGGGCTGGCTGCCGGTGTGGTTCCTCGACTCCGACCGCACCCCGCCCTGGTTCACCCAAGTACCGGCGCTTGGATGCAACAAGCTGGCCTGGACCACACTGCCGCCGCCACGAGCCGCCACCGCGCTCGGCCCGCGCCGGATGATCCCGACTCGCTGCACTATCAGCACCTGGGACTACTGCCCAACGGGTGGCCGCCACCGCGGCAAACGCACCCGCCCGCCGCGGGTGTGCGGGCGGATGCACCCGAACCCCGAGCCGTGGATCGGGCTCACCGTCGACGACGTGGCCGAACGTCTTCCGGCCGGTGAGCTCGTCGCGATGCGCGACCTGCTCGGCGACGTGCGGCTCGTCTCCCCCACAGACCTTGAACTGTTCCAGGAGATGACCGAGCAAACCGGCGAGTACCAGCCCGGCCGCCCGACCAAGCCCCGCGGCCAGTCCGCGCCCCACACCGCCGAGTGTCTCAACCCCGAGCATCCCCGGGTCTCAGCAAGACGCTGCGGCAAGTGCGGGTTGCGCCCGCCCGGGCCCGGCGGTGTCCTTTGCTCGGCGTGCCGGCTGATGCTGGAAGGCCGAACCGCCCGTGATTACTACTCCCGGCTTTGACGCATCGGTCTGGCTCAAGTCACTGGTCAGCAAGGTCAGCAGCCGTGGGATTGGCTGGATAGAGGAAGACCAGATTCCCCGCGCCCCGTGCGACGCGTCTTGCCGTTGTCGTTGGGGTGACGGCAGAGCAAGATGTTGAAGATCCATATGGATCTTCCCCAGGACGCTGTGCGTCCTGGCAGGCTGGTCCTTGCGGACCGCGGTGAGGTGCAGGGGGTGCCTCAGGCCGGCGGGCCGCATGGGGGACGAACGCAATGAACGACAATGAGAGCGCACCCGCCGCCCGGCCAGACTCCGGGTCGGCTTCGATCCAGCGGTTGAAGAGGCGGGAGCATTCACAGCACGGTCCGCGCAAGCCGCGCACTCCGCTGACGTACAACGACGCCGAGTGGCTGATCATCGTGCAAGCCGCGGGACGCGATGGCATACAGCCCGGTTCGTTCGTATCGCAGGCAGCGCTGGATGCCGCTCGCATGCGGGTGGACGGTCGCGTGCTCGACCGGGAGCTGCTGACCAAGCTGCTGGAGGCAGTCAGCCACCACAGCGTTCAGTTAGCGAAGATCGGCGGCAATCTCAACGACGTCGCCCGGCACGCGAACAGCACACACGAGATCGAAACCGTCCACGAAGAGGCGCTGGCGATCATGACGATCGTGCGCCGCCGCGTCGCCGAAGCACACGGGCTACAAGCCGCGCTACGGAACGCGCTGCGGTGATCGCGAAGGTCGTCACCGGATGGCGCCCGGCTGGGCTGATCGCCTACCTCCTCGGCCCTGGGGAACACGAGGAGCATCGCGACCCGCGCGTCGTCGCGTCCTGGGACAGCGCCCCGGCCTTCCACCAACCACTGAAGACAGGCCTTGGCGAGTTCGACTTCGATCTGCGTGAGCTGATCGGGGTGATGCAGGAGTTGCCGAAGGAATTCGGACTGCCGCTGGCCAACCCCGCGCCAACACCAGAAGGGCTCCCCAACGCCGAGGAGTGGGTGCAGTGGTTGCGCATCGCCGGGAGGCGGAAGCCGCCTTCCCTCGCGCCGGACTGGCTGAAGCTCTACCGCTACGACCCGAAGGCACAGGCGATCGTGCTCAAGGACGGGTACGTGTGGCATTGCCCGGTCAGGTTGCACCCGGACGACCCGGTGCTGTCCGACAAGCAGTGGGAACACGTTGCGCAGCGGCTGATGGACGCGACCGGGATCCACCAGGCCGGGTGCCGGTGGGTCGCGGTCCGCCATGCTGACGATCACATCCACCTGATGGCGGTCCTTGTCGCTCAGCACGAAAGCGGCCGGCTCACACGGTTCTCCCCGCCCTTCTACAAGACGCGGCTGCGCGAGGCGTGCCAGGAACTCGAGCGGGAGTTCGGGCTCACCCCGACCCCGGATATCGACCGCACCGCGGCCAAGCAACCCACCCGCGGCGAGATCAGCAAAGCGAACAGGAACCGGCGTCCCGAAACCGCGCGGTCCGAGCTACACCGGCTCATCTCCCAAGCCGCAGCCACCGCCCATGGACCGGATGGGTTCTTCATCAAGCTCGATGAGCTGCAGATCAACTACAGGCTGTCGTATACCGCGGCGGGAAAAGTCCGAGGCTGCGCGTACGCGATGCGCTTCGACCAGACCCGCGGCGGCGAGCTGGTGTGGTTCGGCGGCGGCAAGCTCGCCGCCGATCTCACCTGGCCGAAACTCCTTGCCCGCTGGAGCAGCACACCCGCCGCGGATACTTCCGTCGAACGCACCAACGACGGCCGCTCCACCCCGCACACACGGCAAGATGTTCTTGCCGAAGCGACCGCCGTGGTCGACGCCGCGGCCGCGGCGATCCGCGCGAAACAGGAAGACCCCGACGGCATCGCCCACGCCGCCGGCGAACTGCTCGGAACTCTCGCGCTCGGGAAGGAATATCGGACTCCCGGCCCGCTGACCATCGCGCACGACTACTACGACCGGGCCGCACGCAGCCCACATCGCGTACTGGCGCACGACCTCGGCCCCCTGGCCCGGGAGTTGCGGCGGGCCGCACGGAAGTTGGCGGCGATCGGAGCAATACACGGACGAGGTAGCGAGAGGTTCGTACTCGCCGCCCTGGTCCTGGCCCTCGCCGGGCTCATCGCCGAAATCTGCGCCTGGCAACAGGCGAACGCCCGCATCCACCAGGCCGCGGCCGCCGAACGCACGATCAACGCGCTACCCATCGACCGTGCCGCTGCTGCTCGTGCGGCCACCATGCACGCCAGACGATCGGCGCCCATCCCGCAAGCATCGCCCGAACCCGTAACTCAGCGGCGATATGCGCCGGATAGCCGCCCGACGGTGCACACTCCAGCCGCTTATAAGCCGCCTCCACCGTCTACAGCCAGCCGGAGAGCCCGGTAAGTGCGTTCGCACAGGCCAGTCAGTCGAACACCATCCGTCACAGCTCGCAGGTTCCGGCCACGGCGTCAGGCACCGCTGCCTT
Source organism: Amycolatopsis sp. NPDC052450 (assembly GCF_044547565.1). Classification (NCBI taxonomy): domain Bacteria; kingdom Bacillati; phylum Actinomycetota; class Actinomycetes; order Pseudonocardiales; family Pseudonocardiaceae; genus Amycolatopsis; species Amycolatopsis sp. NPDC052450. Next base: position 123,429 of record NZ_JBIUAQ010000025.1, read on the forward strand.
CCAGTCACGCGATCGCGTGCGCAGATGTCAGAGAACGCCGTAGTGCGCCGCGAGTTCAGCGAAGCGGCGCCCGCGTCGGCGGGTAGCCCGATCCACCAGCCCGCGCATGACTGTGGTCCCGAGCGGCTGACGCTGAACCCAATCCGGCGCAAGATCCCGGGCTTCGCTCAACAGGTCCACGGCCAGCTGATCCCGTCGGAGTTGAGCCGCGGCGTGGGCCAGGTGCAGCCGGTGACCGGCTTCCCAGAAGGCGGGCACCGGGCCCTGTGGTTCGGCGATGCGGTCTGCGAGCCGGAGCGCGGTCTCCGGGTCGCCGAGCCGGACCGCGTGGTCCACGGCTTGGAAGGCGGCTACCCGGGGACCGAAGATGGCGGCCTCGGTGGCGTCGTCCCGCCCGGCCCGCTGCGCTGCTGACTGGGCGATTGCCAGGAGGTCGTTCGCGCGGTCGCCGCTGCCTGAGCGGAGCGCGGCGTTGGCGGCGTTGAACAGCAGGTTGCCGAACACGCCCGCCCGGGTGCTGTCCCGGTCGAGCATCCGGGGCTCGATCTGCTCCGCGGCCTTCACGGCGACGCGCTCGGCGTCCTCGGTGCGCCCTTGCTTGATCAGGGTCCACACGAGGTAGCGCAGCGAGATCGCCGAGTCGATCTCCGGGTTGCCGGACTTGCGGGCGGCAGCCAGGGCGCGCTCGGCGGCGGTCCACGCGAGGTCGTCCATGTCGAGGCGTCCGGCGATCCCGGCTCCGAGCCGGTAGGCGGTGGAGAGCAACTGCTGCGCGGCGGCGTTCGCGTCCCCGGTGCTCGCGTGGACGAGGCGGCGGGCGTCGGTCAGTAGGACCGGCAGGGCGTGCAGCAGCTCGCCGTGACGCCCGTCCACGTAAGCCCGCCAAGTGGAGTGGCTGGCCTTGGCCAAGCTGGTCGGGTCGCTGATGTCGTCGGTGTCGGCGAGGTCATCCAGGCCAGGCACCTCGGCGCTGGCGGTGATCGCCTGCCGCAGGCGCGCGACCTCGGCGTCCCGCGCAGCGTGAGCGGTGGGCAGTAGCCCCAGCAGTGCGTCCGGGGTGACCGCCAGTACCCGCGCAAGCTTCGCGACAGTGGCGGGGCGTGTGGTCCGACGTTCTCCGCGCTCGATGCGCCCCACGGTGTCCACCCCGACCGACGCAGCCGCCGCCAACTCCTCTTGCGAGAGGTTGCGCGCCTTGCGGAAGCGCGCCAGGTTCTCCGCCAGCGAGCTGGACACTGTTCCCCCTCGGCGTGCGCTAGTTCCGGACGGTCGTCGCAGGGTGACCGGCTTCGCAGAACACGGTCGCGCCGTTGTCGGCCGCGCGCAAGGCCGTGCTGATCCGGGCGTGCAGAGTGGGTTTCACCAGCGTTTCAGCCTCGCCCAGCGTGTACAGCCCTACGGACTGAATTTCCGGGTCAGTGGACTGGATACCGCGAACCTCGTCTTCGGTGATAAGGCCGCCGTCGAACACGAACGCGAGCCCTTCGGGCATCACGCCCTGAGTGCGGATGTGGTCGATGACCAGCAGCGTGCCCAGGGAGCGGGTGATGCCCAGCTCCTCGTGGAGTTCGCGGGCCGCCGTCACCCACGGGGCCTCTTCCGCTTCGACCGCACCACCCGGGATCTCCCACTCGGGCTTGTACGTGGTCTCCACCAGCAGCACGCGCGACCTGTCGTCGCGCAGCAGCACGCCAGCGGCCGTGCGCTTCCGGTTGAGCGAAGCCGCGTACTCGCTAAAAGGCAAGAGGTCCACGGTTTCGCAGGTTACCGCCACCGGTCGATCCCCACTTTCCCTGCTCGAAAGGCAGAGAACGCCTGCCGACCTCTGGGAACACATGCTCCGGGGCTGTGTTTTCGCTGGTCAACTATGTCGACGCTGTAGAGGTGGCTACGACACGGCAACCCTCGCGTTCAGTTTCCGCCGACGTGCGCGGCAGGCGAAGCCGGTGACCTTCACCTCCGGCTCGATGGATAACGCCACCGCCTATCAGCCGGTCATCGGCGGCGTTGAGCACCTGACGTGGCACAAGCGTCGTCCGCCCGCCGGGACGATCGTGCGACTGCTGTGCGGCGAGCTGTACCAGGTCACTGAGACGGCCAAGCCGCGGAAGGCCAGCGGCTGCCTGGGCTGCGACGCCGAGTTCCGCCGACACTTCGGCTTACCCCCTCGGCGGGACATCCCGGTGCCAGCACCTCGGCCCGCCGAACACCCCCAACTCCCGGTTGGCACGGGTGACCCCGACCCCGTGCCAGCCGGGCCCCACCTGCGGATCGTCTCGTGACCAGCGACCACGAGCGTGCGCTGGCGGCGTTCCCCGAGCTGAGGCGCCTGGCCGACCTGCTCGACGCCGGGTGGCTGTTCCTGCCGGTGCACGACCACGACGGCGAGCTGGTGGAGGTCCGCGGTGTACGGGCCTGGCCGGGCACCGGCATCGCCGACGCGCTGATGGTCCGCTACGCCACCGACGCCGCCGCGCTGCGCGCCGACCACACCGGCGGCGTGCTGTGGCAGCGCGACGGCAGCCTGGCCGACGTCGTAGACGGCCTGCTCACCCTGCCGCCCCCGGAAGCACCGGGCGCGCCCCGGCTCGTGAGAGCCACCGCGCCCCGCTTGTGGACGCCCCGAAACTCCGCGCGACCAGCGCGGTGACTACCTATCCGCTCAACCGAGGAGAACCCGTGACCGCTGTCCTGACCCCATCCGCCACCTGCCGCAAGCTGGTATCCGCTGCCCTCTTCGACCGCCTCGCTGGCCGGATCATCGCCGAGGAGCAACTGCCTCGCGACCTCTCAGAACGCATCGTGGAGCAGGCACTGGCGTTCCTCGCCGCCTGCGCCCGCAACACCGGCACACCGCTGGCACCCAGCGAGCTGGTGGACATCGGCTGGCACACTTTCATCCTGCACACCCGCGACTATGCGAACTTCTGCGACCGCATCGCGGGCCGGTTCCTGCACCACGTGCCCACCGAGGGTGGCGACCCGGCAGCGACCGGCGAAGCCGCCCACGCCACGCTGGCGCGCACGGTCGCCGCCATCGAACGGGCCGGATACGCTGTCGATCCCGCGCTGTGGCCAGCTGTGAACGGCAAGTGCAACGTGAACTGCTCGCAGTGCAAGAACGGCTGCTCCGACGACCCGCCGCCCGTCAGCTGAGGCCGCATGCTCCACACCTGGGACGACCTCCCCGCCGCCGTGCGCGCCGCGATCGAAGCCGAGACCGGGCCAGTCACCCGCGCCGAAGCGCCGGCGGCCGGGCGCAACTCCGACTTCGCCGCCACCCTGCACACGGGCCGCGGCCTGGTCTTCTGCAAGGGCATCGCCGACGCCGGGGGCAAACGCGGGACGATGCACCGCCACGAGGCGGACATCAACCCGCACCTTCCCCCGGCGGTCGCGCCGCGCCTGCTGTGGCGAGCTGAGGCCGACGACTGGCTGCTGCTGGGCTTCGAGCACGTCATCGGCCACCACGCTGACTTGTCCCCTGGCTCGCCGGACCTACCGCTGGTGGCCGACACGGTGTCCGCCATGTCGCGAGAGCTACGTGGCTGCCCCGCGCCGAACGTGCCCGCCCTGACGGACAAAATGGCCTGGATGTCCGGCTGGCGACGGCTGCGACACCGACCACCAGCCGGACTGGACCAGTGGAGCCTGGACCGGCTCGACCTCCTCGTGGATTGGGAGGCGAGGGGCATCGAGGCGGTCGCCGGGGATAACCTGCTGCACACTGACCTGCACCCGCTGAACATCCTCGTCGATGACAGCCGGGCGGCATGGGTGATCGACTGGGCGTGGTCACAGACCGGTGCTCCCTGGGTCGACACCGCCCACCTGGTCGTCCGTCTGATCGGACAGGGCCATACCCCTGAAGCTGCAGAGCACTGGGCAGCCACCACCGCCGCTTGGTCAGGGGCTTCAACAGATGCTCTGACCTCGTTCTCCGTCGCCCTCCTCGGCATGTGGACCTACCTGCAGCACACCGATCCCCTCCCCATGCGTGCTGAACTCACCGCAGCGGCACGAACCTGGGCCTGCCACAGGTTGGCAAAGCCTTCAGAACCACCAGCGGAGCGCACGCCTCAGGCCGAGGAGCGAGCAAATCGCACCGCAACTACTGCACACCGGTCTAGACCGATCTAACGACCCGAGACAACCCCCAGCTGAGCACATCGGCCCTCCGGAGCGCCGACCGTCGCAAGGCACTACGTAGCGTGACGAACGTGCCTATTGGTGAACTGGAGTTCGTTCGTCCCCCTGCGGACTTCACGGAGCGCCACTCGTTTGGCTTAGCAGCGTCCGTAGCAAACCTTCGCTCAGCCCCGATCACGTAACTAAGATCGCGCACCCTACGGGGTCACCTATCGAGGTACTACCAGCGCCTCGATAGCCTTCGTAGGGGCACTTAGTACTCGTACGGGGCAGGAGGGGGCGACGTTGGACGACCGGCTTCGTGACTTCGGGAAGGGCTCACCGAACTTCGGGCTCTTGTACCGCCACCAGCCCTTGCTGTCGATCTACGGTGCCCTCGCCGAGGCAACCGTCTTCACAAACCCAAACTCCTCGCTGGTCCAAGCCGGCCAGTTCGGTGAGGTCCTAGCCGAGGAGCTTGTCGCCCGGATCGGGATGCGGATCGAAGGCGACCGCCAGGTCGACCGCCTGACCGCTCTGACCAGAGCTGGCGTTCTGGTGAGTGGAATCCGCGAAGACTTCGACCAGCTTCGCCGCGACCGGAACACTGCCGCCCACAGGCACCTTTTCGACACTGCACGCGCTCTGGCCGCCGTACGTATCTGCTACAAGCTTGGCCTTTGGTTCCACGACGCGATCGAGGGCCGTCGGACGGTCGCGGAATTCGTCCCGCCCACAGACCCGGGTGACGACGTACAGGTCACCGATCCGGCTGAGCTGGCCGAACTGCGCGAAGCCCTGGATGGCCACCGCCAAGCACTGACACAGGCCCGTGTGCGTCTGGCCGAGTCCAAGACCGCTCTGGAGGCTGAACGCAAGGCCCGCGCTGAGGCCGAGCGCTTGATCGCCAGCGCTGCGGCCAACAAGGAGGCGCTACTCGCGCAGGTCGAGCAGCTGAGCAGTCAGGTAGTTGAACTCAGAAGCGCCCAGCATGCGCGTTATGAGGAGGCTCGCAAACAGCCGCGCCAGGTCGACGCCCAGCGTCGAGACGCGATCGTCCACCGAGCACAGCGCCCCGCGCCGCTCAACGAAGTGCAGGCTCGCGACGCAATCGACGCGATGCTGCTTGCATGCGGCTGGCTCGTCCAAGACCGTGACCAGTTCAACCCGCTTGCTGGTCAAGGGGTGGCCGTCCGCGAGTTCACCCTCGCCACCGGCCGGGCCGATTACGTTCTTTACGTAGACGCCAAGATCGTCGGTGTCGTGGAAGCCAAGCGCGAAGGTGACCACCTCTCCAGCGCTGTGGAGCAGAACGACCGGTATGCGGCCGGAGTGCTGAAAGAACATCGGCTCGCCGTCTGGCGAGAGAGCGAGCCCTTCGCCTTCCGTTACGCCACGACGGGTGCCGAGACCTATTTCATCAACCGTCTCGACCCTGACGCCCGGTCACGTGAGGTTTTCGCCTTCCACCGCCCAGAGACGATCTCGGACTGGATGCGTCGTGCGAAGGAAGCACCTACCGTGCCCACCCTCCGGGCCGCCCTGCGCGAACTTCCGGTGTTGGAGCCGAATGGACTGCGCCTCGCGCAGGTAGATGCGATCACCGGCCTTGAAGAGTCTCTGGCCCATGATCGGCCCTGTCATGATTTCCGTGTAAGCCACGGATGACTTCTTCTTTGATTCTAGTGGAGTGGTAGTCGGTCGGGGAAGAGTGCGGCGAGTGTGTTGAGGGCTTGTTTCCAGCCTCGGGTGCCGGTTCCTGATGGGCCGCCTCGGTTGCTGGTGATGTTGCGGAGTCCGAGGTAGAGCAGTTTTGT
>NZ_JBIUAQ010000026.1:0-25442 GCF_044547565.1 Amycolatopsis sp. NPDC052450
GCCGGGGCCCCCCCCCCCCCCAGCTACACCCCCGAACCCACCCCCCCCCCCCCCCCCCCCCCCCCGCGCCCGGGCCCGGCCCCCCCCCCCCCCCCCCCCCCCCCCACCGCCGTTCGCAAGGACTCAGAAGGTGATGGAGAAGCCTTCGATCGTCCCGCTGTCGAACCGGTGGACGTCACGGACCCGCAGTTTCCAGGTCCCGTTCGCCGGTTCGGAGGAGGCGTTCACCGTGTACGACGTGTGCACGCCGGTCGCCTCGCTCGTCCCTCCCGCCTGCTTGAGGCCGAACACCGCACCGCTCGGCCCGATCAGGTCTATCGCCAGGTCACCGGTGTAGGTGTGCGCGATGTCGACCTTGACCGGCAGCGTCGCCGACGCCTTGCCGTCGCAGCCGTCCTGCGTCACCGAACTGGTCACCGCGTCACCCGCGTCCGGAATGGACACCGGTGTCGTGTTGGATTTGACCCCGCACGTCGGCGTGGGGCCGCCTCCGCCGATGAACGACACGTTCAGCAGCTTGTTCACCGTCCCGCTCGGCAGGCCCTTGAGCACGCCGTCCGAGGAGTTGTTCACCAGCGCGTCCCGCGTCTGCTGCGCGGTGGCACCGGAATTCGCGGCGAGGTACAGCGCCGCCGCCCCGGCCACGTGCGGCGTGGCCATCGACGTCCCGCTCATGTTCGCCGAACCACCGTTGGACGTGGACAGCGACGTGATGTTGCTGCCAGGGGCGAAGATGTCCACACACGAACTGTGGTTGGAGAACGAGGACTTGTTGTCACTCTGGTCCGAGGCGCCGACCGTGATCGCCTCGGGGATCCGCGCGGGGCTGACGTTGCAGGCGTTCTGGTTCTCGTTGCCTGCCGCCACCACGTAGACGAAGCCCGCCGCGATGGACTTCTTGATGACGTCGTCGCCGAGCCCGACCTGGTCCATCCGCAGGCTCAGGTTCGCCACCGCCGGTTTGGTGCCGTTCGCGGTCAGCCATTCCGCCGCGTCCACGATGGCGGAGTCGGGACCGTTGCCCGAACAGTCGTTGCCCAGCACCTTCAGCCCGACGAGCTTGACCTTCTTCGCCACGCCGTAGGTCTTGCTGCCGATGGTGCCCGCGGTGTGACTGCCGTGCCCGTTGCAGTCCTTCCCGTTGCCGCCAACGAAGTCCTTGCCGATGGACGCGCGCCCCTCGTACTCCGGGTTCTCCGGGTTGATCCCGGTGTCGAGGTCGTACGCCGTGACGCCCTCGCCGGTGTTCGGGTAGGTGAAACTCTTGTCCAGTGGCAGGTTCTTCTGGTCGACGCGGTCGAGGCCCCAGGTCGGGTTGGCCTGCGTGCCGACGGCACGCGCGGTGCCGTCCTGGTAGACCGCCTTGACCGCCGGATCGGCCGCGAGCTTGCGGGCCTGCCGCTCGGACATCCCCTTCACCGAGAACCCGCGCAGCACGTTCTTGTACGCCGACCGCACCTCGCCGCCGTAGCGGCCGGTCAGCGCGGCCGAAGACTGCTCGACCGCCGTCGTGCCGACGTCGTGGAGCTCCACGATGTATTGGTCGCCGTAGTGCTGCTTCGCCTGCACGACAACGCCTTCCGCCTCCGCGGCGAGGGCGTTGCCCGCGGCGAGCGCGGCCAGCGCGGTGGCCGCGACGGCCACCACACCGGCCCGCACGCCGCGCCGCATCAGAGACCCGCCACGTTCAGCAGCTTGTTGGTCGAACCGGAGCCCGGGCTCGTCACGACACCGCTGGTGGCGGCGTTGGCGAGACCGGAGGCGACGGCGGCGGGGGTGGCCGACGGGTTCGAGGTCAGGTAGATCGCGGCCGCGCCGGCGACGTGCGGCGTCGCCATCGAGGTACCGCTCATCTGCTGGGTGCCGCCACCGTTGCGCAGGGACGTGATGCCGGTGCCCGGCGCGAAGATGTCGGTGCAGCCGCCGTAGTTCGAGAACGTCGACCGGCGGTCGTCGCTCTGGGTGGCGTTGACGGTGATGGCCTCACGGACGCGGGCCGGGCTGGTGGAGCAGGCGTCCGTGTTGGAGTTGCCGGAGGCCACCGTATTCGTGATGCCCGCGGACACGGCGCGGCGCACGGCGGCGTCGACCCCGGAGTCGGCCGGGCCACCGAGGCTCATGGTGAGCACCGACGGGCCCTTGGCGTTCTTCACGACCCAGTCGATCCCGCTGATGATCTGCGAGTACTGGCCGCTGCCCTGGCAGTTCAGCACGCGGACCGCGACGATCTTGGCGCCCTTGGCGACGCCGTAGGTGGCGCTGCCGACCGTGCCGGCGACGTGCGTGCCGTGGCCCTGGCAGTCGCGGGCGTCGCTGTCATTGTCGATGAAGTCGTACCCGCTCGTCGCGCGGCCGCCGAATTCGGTCTGGCGGTAGTCGACACCGGTGTCGAGGACGTACACCGTCGCCCCGGATCCGGTGTTCGGGTAGGTGTACTTCTTGTCCAGCGGCAGGTTCTTCTGGTCGATCCGGTCGAGGCCCCAGGTCGGGTTGGTCTGGGTGCCGGTCATGTGCGCGACCGCGTCCTGCTGGACGAAGTCGACGTTCGGGTCGGCGGCGAGCCGTTTCGCCTGCGCCTCGGTCATCTTCGCCGAGAAGCCGTTCAGCGCGGCGGTGTAGGTCGCCTTCACCTGGCCGCCGTACTTGGCCGCGAGGCCGGCGTCGCCGCTCTTCAGCGACACGATGTACCCATCCGTGACGGCTCCCGGCACACCGGCGCCGCGGATCTGTCCCTCGGCGGCCGTGGCCGATCCGGCGAAGGCCAGCGAGGCCGTCACACAGGCCCCGGCGAGTACCGCACCCGCGATCCGGTGACGTCGAAGTTCTCCACGCATTTCCTGAGCTCCGTTCACTCGAACAGGTGGTTCGCGCCAGCAGGATTCCGGGCCGGCGCCGTGACGTGCAGTCACGCTGCACTCACTTTCGGGTGGCGGGACCTGCGCGAACAAGCGAGGCAACGGTCCGTAGGACTACGTATCTAATAGGAAAACCCACCGTCCCTACGAAAGTTCTGTGACGGTCCGAGTGGGTTCCGTGATCACTAAGCAGGCGCTTAAGCTGCGTTCACTCGAACGGTGTGGTTCGTGAAGCGGGGGTGACCCGGCATGGTGATCGGTGACTGCCGACGCAAAACGAGTTCGCCGGTGCTCGTCGGCCGTGAGACGGAACTGAGCGAGCTCCTCGACGGCGCGATGCGCTCGCCGTCGGTGCTCATGCTCGAAGGTGAAGCGGGGGTGGGCAAGACCCGGCTCGCCCTCGAACTGCTGGCGCGTCCGGAACTGGCCGGACGGCCGGTGCTCACCGGAATCTGCCAGCCGCTGCGCGAGCCCTTCCCGTATGGGGTGATCTTCGACGCGCTGAAGGATGTCCGCCCCGCGCGCGACCTCAACCCGGTGACCGGTGTGCTCGCGCCCTACCTGCCGGAACTCGCGGGATGCCTGCCCCAGCCGCCGCCGAGGCTCGGCGATCCGCGAGCCGAACGGCACCGGCTTTTCCGCGCCGTCCGGGAACTGCTCGGTTCGCTGGGCCCGCACGTCCTGCTCATCGAAGACCTGCACTGGGCGGACGACGGTTCCCGGCGGCTGCTGCGGTTCCTGATGACCGACCCGCCCACGGGCCTGACCGTGGTTCTCACGTACCGGCGCGAAGAGACTCCCGGCGGCATCCCGCTCGGCAGCGCCTACCGGCCGGCTCCCGGCACCGCGCACGCGCTCGTCGCCCTTCGCCCGCTGGACCGCGACGGCGTCCAGTCGCTGGTGTCGGCCCTGCTCGGCGAGGCGAACGTCTCGGCCGAGTTCGCCACGCGGCTGCATGAGCGGACCGCCGGTATCCCGTTCGTGGTCGAGGAGATCGTGCGCGCGATCGGTGACGTCGAGGCCGCGGTCCACGCCGACGGCGCGACCGCCCGGCGTCTGCTCGACGCGGTCGAGGTCCCGGCGCTGCTGAGAGAGGCGACGGCCGAACGCCTCGTGGCGCTGCCGCCTGCCGCCCGGCGGATCACCGAGGCCGCCGCCGTCCTCGGCACACCGTCCACTTCGGACCTGCTGACCGCCGCGGCCGCGCTCACCCCCGAACGAGCCCGCCGCGCGCTCGTCCTCGCGCTCGAACGCAACGTCCTGGTGGAGACCGGTGAGGGCACGTTCGACTTCCGGCACGCGTTCGCCAGGCAAGCCGTCTACCGCACCATCCCCGGCCCCGACCGCCAGGAGTTGCACCGGCGGGCCGCGCGGCTGCTGCGCGACCGCCTCCCGCAGTCGCTGGTGCGGCTCGCCGAACACTGCCGCAAGGCGGGCGACCGGGCCGGCGCGCTGAAATACGGCGAAGCGGCCGCCGATCAGGCGTCGACGGTCGGCGATCTGGCCACCGCGACGGACCTGCTCCGCACCCTGCTCGACGAACCCGGCCTGCAACCGTCCGATGTGGACAGACTGGCGGTCAAGTTCAGTTCGGTGGCGTGCAACGGCCTGGCACAGACCGAAGTCGTCCCGGCACTCGAGCGGCTCCTCACCGACGGCAGGCTGTCCGGACGGCTGAGCGGCGAGGTCCGGCTGGGGCTCGGGCTCCTGCTGGTGCGCCAGGCGGGCGGGCTGGAGGCGGCGAGGACCGAGATCGAGATCGCCGTCAACGACCTCGCCGACCGGCCCGACCTGGCCGGACGCGGGATGGGCGTCCTCGCCCAGCCATGGGTCGGCGCGACCCCGCTGCGGGAGCACCGGCGCTGGATGGACCGGGTGGACGAGCTCATCGAGCGGGCCACGGACCGGCGGCTGCGGATCATCCTGCTGGCCAACAACACGGCGTCGCGGCTGCACATCGGGGACGCGCGCGGCTGGGACATGCTGGACCGGGCACCCACCAGCGTCGGGTCCGCCGACGAACAGCGGCATCTGGCGCGGCTGCACTGCAACAGCGCCGACGCCTGCGCCTGGATCGGCCACCACCGGCGGGCGAAGAGCCTGCTGCGCAGCGGAATGCAGCTGGCCGCGGACTGCGGGGCGCCGTACGTGGTCAGCACCGCCCGCGCGACGGCCGTCCACACCGACTGGCTCACCGGCAATTGGGACGGCCTCGCCGAACGGGCGGGCGCGCTGATCGACGAGTACCGCGACCTCCTGCCGGTGACCAGCGAACTGTGCCTGGTGCTCGGCCTGCTCGCCGCCGCCCGCGGCGAATGGGACGAGGCCGCCGCGCGGTTCGCCGGCACCGCGGCGGACCAGCCGGAGAACGCGTTCACCCCGGTCGCGATCGCCGCGCACGCCGGGATGGCGGGCATGCTGCTCGCGCAGGACCTCGGCGAGGCCGCCGTCACGCAGGCCGAAAAGGGACTGGAACTCTTGCGCGCCAAGGGTGTCTGGGCCTGGGGCGCCGATCTGCTGATGGCCGCCGCCGACGCGTACTGCGCCACCGGGCGGGACGCCGATGCGCAGACGCTGACCGACGAGTTCGAACGCGAGATCGGTGACCTCGACGCGCCGTCGACCCGGGCCGCGCTGGCCGCGAACCGCGGGCTCATCGCGGCGTCCCGCGGCGACCACGCGGCCGCGATCGCGGCCTTCGAGCAGGCACGGACCCGGTTCGAAGCCCTCCCCGCGCCGTATCACGCGGCGCTGATCGCCGAACGGGCCGCGCGATGCCGCCTGGCCCGTACCGAAGACGTCGCCGAAACGTTCGCCGCACTCGCCGAGACCTTCGACCACCTCGGCGCCACCCGCGACGCCGCCCGCTGCCGCCACGCCTTCCGGTCCACCGGCGCGGTCGCCCCCTCACGGCGCGGCCGCCGGGGTTACGGCGACGAACTGTCCCCACGCGAGCGTGACGTCGCCCGCCTGCTCGCCGCCGGGCACACCAACCGGGAGATCGCCGAGGTGCTGTTCCTGTCCCGGCGCACGGTGGAACAGCACGTCGCGAGCGTGTTGCGCAAGCTGAAGGTCCGGTCGCGAAGCGAGCTGGCGGGGCTGCGGTCGGCCTAGGGCGCGATCGCCCGGTTCCGATGTCCGTGAAGGACTCCTTGAGGGACTCTGGGTCCCTCAAGGAGTCCTTCACGGACATCCCGGCCCTCGAAAATTAAATCGGTTGCGGGCGCCCGACGGTGTCCGCCATGATCGTGCGCGATCCGGCAGGGAGCCGGTGGATGCGACAGGGAGGTGCCTCGTGCTGATGACTGTCCGGGGCCTTGGCCGCCCCCATCCACTCGCCCCTCGCGGCTGAGCCACGACGCTCGCCCGGTGGGGCATCCCTGACTAGGAGAACCCACCAGTGCGCAAGCACGACTTCGAAGAAGAAACCCACAACCGTCCGAGCCGCACCCGTCGTCGCCGTTTCGACGACGAACCCGAACCCACGCGCGGCGGACGGCTCACCGAAGCCGAACGCGTCCGGCTCGCCCGGCTGCGTGAGGACGCCTACACCGAAACCGCCATCCCCGACGGCGCCGACCGTTGGAGCACCTGGGGAGAAGCGGAGCACGGGCCGCTTCCGCGACCCGACTGGGTGATCACCGAACTGGCGGCGGTGGACACCGAACTCGGCATCCTCAAAACCGGCAAGGAGGCGGACGTCCACCTCGTCCGGCGCAACCTGCCCGGCACCGAGGGCACCGTGCTCGCGGCCAAGCGGTATCGCAGTGGCGAGCACCGGTTGTTCCATCGCGACGCCGGATACCTCGAAGGCAGGCGGATGCGGCGGTCGCGGGAGATGCGGGCCATGGAGTCGCGCAGCAGCTTCGGCCGCAACCTCATCGCCGAACAGTGGGCGGTGGCCGAATTCGGCGCGCTGAGCAAGCTGTGGGCGGTCGGTGCGCCGGTGCCGTACCCGGTGCAGCGCGACGGCACCGAACTGCTGCTGGAATTCCTCGGCGACGGCGAGACGGCGGCGCCGCGGCTGGCACAGGTCCGGCCGGAGCCCGAACAGTTGCGGGAACTGTGGTTCCAGACGGCGGCGATGCTGGAACTGCTGGCGTCGCAGGGGCTCGCGCACGGCGACCTCTCGGCGTACAACCTGCTGGTCCACCGGGACCGGATCATGGTGATCGACCTGCCGCAGGTGGTCGACATCGTGGCCAATCCCGGCGGGCTCGAGTTCCTCGCTCGGGACGTGCGCAACATCGCCACGTGGTTCCACTCGCGGGGGCTGCCGGAGCGGCTCACGGCCGTCCCGGAGCTGGTCGAGGAGTTGCGGGAGATCGCCGGTCTCCGCTGACCGTCCACAGTGTCTTGAAAGGGTCGTTCCTGACACAGCACGTCAGGAACGACCCTTTCAAGACACGCCGGGAGAAGCCGTCGTGGAGACCCTGCCCACAATCGGTCCCTCCAATTGGGAGGCCGGATAACGGTCCGGTACAGTAGTGCTAGACCGCAACCGGCGGCGTGGATGAGTGGTGTCCGTCGCCTCCAAAGCCAACCGAATGGCTCGCGGTATCCGTATCAACCAATTGGCGCGCGGTGTCATGCAGACGCGGTGTGCCGGGTTCGTCCCTGTGAACGCCCATCTGTGCACACCATCTTGCCTGCCTGCGTGCGGGCAGCCCCGGGCCTCCTTGCGACGTGCCACGTCCGAGAGGCATTTGTGACAGTCACGTTCAACTCCGGCCACTCTTCACCGTCGGCCCGGCAGCACCGCAAGCCGCGCACCCGCCCCGCGGGTGACTCGATGCTGCACAACGACGCCGTCGAGAGTGTCCAGGCCACCACCTGGGCGGAGCTCGGGCTTCCCGAGCCGCTGCTGCGGGCACTGGCCGACGCCGGTATCACCACCCCGTTCCCGATCCAGTCGGCGACCATCCCCGACGCGCTCGCCGGCCGCGACGTGCTGGGCCGCGCCCAGACCGGTTCCGGCAAGACCCTGGCCTTCGGCCTCGCGATGCTGACCCGGCTCAACGGCGGCCGCGCCCGTCCGAAGCACCCGCGTGCGCTGATCCTGGTCCCGACCCGCGAGCTGGCCATGCAGGTCGCCGACTCGCTGACCCCGCTGGCCAAGTCCCTCGGCCTGTGGTGCCGCACCGCCGTCGGCGGCATGGCTTTCACCCGTCAGGCCGACGCGCTTTCCCGCGGTGTCGACCTGCTGATCGCCACCCCCGGCCGGCTGTCGGACCACGTCCGGCAGGGCACCGCGTCGCTGTCGGACTGCAGCTTCATCGCGCTCGACGAAGCCGACCAGATGGCCGACATGGGCTTCATGCCGCAGGTCCGCGAGATCCTCGACCTGACCCCGCGTGACGGCCAGCGCCTGCTGTTCTCCGCCACGCTCGACGGTGACGTCGACCGCCTGGTCCGCGCGTATCTGACCAACCCGGTCACGCACTCGGTCGCCCCGTCGACCGCCAGCGTCACCACCATGGATCACCACGTGCTCCAGGTTTCGCACCAGGACAAGCAGGACGTCATCACCGAGATCGGCGCCCGCGAGGGCCGCACGATCATGTTCGTCCGCACCAAGCACCACGTGGACCGCCTCACAGAGCGCCTGCGCGAGAAGGGCGTCCACGCGGCAGCACTGCACGGCGGCAAGACCCAGGGCCAGCGCAACCGGGTCCTCGCGGACTTCAAGGAAGGCTTCGCCCCGGTCCTCGTCGCCACGGACGTCGCCGCGCGCGGTATCCACGTCGACGACATCTCGCTGGTGCTGCACGTCGACCCGGCCGCCGACCACAAGGACTACCTGCACCGCGCGGGCCGCACCGCGCGCGCCGGGGCGTCCGGTGTCGTGGTCACGCTGGTCACCCACGACCAGCGCCGCATGGTGCGCCGGATGACCGACCGCGCCGGTGTCCGCGCCGAGCAGACCACGGTCCGCCCCGGCGACGCCGAGCTCATCCGCATCACCGGTGCGCAGCAGCCCAGCGGCGAGCCGGTCATCGAGCGTCGTCGTGAGTCCCCGCGTCGTGGCGGTGGCCGCGGCTACGGTGGCGGCGACCGCGGCGGTTACCAGGGCTCCCGCGAGGGTCACGGTCACCGCGAAGGCGGCCGTCCCGGCGGCTTCCGCGGCCGCCCGCGTCGTAACGAGTCCGGTGGCGGCAGCGGCCGTCCGCAGCGTCCGGGCAGTCGCCCGCGTCGCAGCTTCGACAGCTGAGCGGAGCCGGCTGGTCCGGCTTCAAGCTTGAGATGAAGGGGCCTTTCATAGCGAATTTCGCTATGAAAGGCCCCTTCATTGCGTTCGCTGTGGGGACCACCACGCCCGGCGCCGAACGGCGGATGGGAGACTGCGGGGCGTGACTTCTCCCGGCCCCGTTCCCCAGAACCTCCCGCCCGACCAGGTCTTCGACTGGCTCGACGTGGAGGCGGAGAAGCGGGCCGAGGCCGGGCTGGTGCGCAAGCTGCGCATCCGGCAGGCGCAGGAACCGGAGCTGGACCTCGCGGGCAACGACTATCTCGGGCTCGCCAGGGACAAACGCGTCGCCGGTGCGGCCGCGGCGGCCGCGCTGCGCTGGGGCGCGGGCGCGACGGGCTCCCGGCTCGTCTCCGGCACCACCGAGATCCACGCCGAACTCGAGCAGGACCTCGCCCGCTTCTGCGGCGCGCAGGCGGCGCTGGTCTTCTCGTCGGGCTTCACCGCGAACCTCGGCGCCGTCACGGCCCTGTCCGGCGCGGATTCCGCGATCGTGACGGACAAGTACATCCACGCCTCGCTGATCGAGGGCTGCCGCCTGTCCCGGTCGGACATCGCCGCCGTCGCGCACAGCGACCCGAACGCCTTCGAACACGCGCTGGCGACCCGCCGCAAACCGCGCGCGCTCGTCGTCACCGATTCCGTGTTCTCCGTCGACGGTGACATCGCCCCGCTGGAGCAGCTCGCCGGTGTTTGCCGGGAGCACGGCGCTTCGCTGCTCATCGACGACGCGCACGGTTTCGGTGTCCTCGGCGAGGGCGGCCGCGGGGCCGTCCACGCGGCGGGGCTCTCCGGCGCGCCGGACGTCGTCACCACCATCACGCTGTCGAAATCCCTTGGCGCACAAGGCGGAGCGGTGCTCGGGCCGCGTCGCGTGATCAAGCATCTGGTGGATACGGCGCGCAGTTTCATCTTCGACACCGGCCTCGCGCCCGCCAGCGCCGCCGCCGCGCTCGCCGCGCTCAACGCGTTGAAGGCCGAGCCGGAGCTGGCTACGAAGGTGACCGAGGCCGCCGGAAACCTTGCGATGCAACTGAAATCGGCGGGTTTCCGGGTCAGCCTCCCGGACGCCGCGGTGATCTCGGTGCAAGCGCCTTCGCCGGAATCGGCCGTCGCCTGGGCGGCCGCTTGCGCCGATCAGGGGGTGCGTGTCGGCTGCTTCCGCCCGCCGTCCGTGCCCGACGGCATCTCCCGCCTGCGCCTGACCGCGCGGGCCGACCTCACCGAGGCCGACGTGGACCGCGCGGTCGGGGTGATCACAGCCGCTGCGCCTCCCGGCGCCACATCGTGAGGTGCGGGATCCCGTCTTCCATGAACTCGTCGCCTTCGACGACGAAGCCGTACTTGGCGTAGAAGTCCTTCGCGTACGTCTGCGCGTCGAGGACGCACGGCGCGTCCCCGATCCCCGCGAGCGCGGTCTCCATCAGCCGTCCCGCGAGTCCCTTTCCGCGTGAGCGGACCGCCGTGCACACCCGGCCGATGCGGAAGGTCCCCCCGGCGTCCTGCAACACGCGCAGATACGAGTCGACGGCGACCGAACCGCCGATCCAGAGGTGCCGGGTGCCGGGCAGGAGGTCGCGTCCGTCGATCTCGTGATAGGCGCAGTCCTGCTCGACGACGAACACGTCCACGCGCAGGCGGAGGATGCCGTGCAGCTGTGCGGCCGTGATCTCGTCACCGGCGACGGACAGCGGGAACGACGTGGTCTCGGTGATCGGGGTGTCGGTACTCACGCCCACTTGTTAGCACACCGGACGTGAAGAAGGCAGCGATCAGCCGATCAGGCCGCGGTTGTTCTGCTGCGAAATCTCGTTCGCGAAGTGCGAGACGCGGGTGTAGACGCCCGGTTTACCGGGCTTCGCGCAGCCTTCGCCGAACGACACGATCCCGATCAGGGTGTCGCCCACCATCAGCGGTCCGCCCGAATCGCCCTGGCAGGCGTCGATCCCGCCTTCGGGGTAACCGGCGCACACCATGTCGCTCGGGTCGTAGCCCGAGTACGCGGTGCGGCAGGTCTTGTCGCTGACCACCGGGACGACCGCGCTGCGCAGGTAGTCCGACCGCGCGCCACCGTCGGCGACCCGGCCCCAGCCGAGCACTGTCGCCTTCGTGCCTTCGCTGTACAGGTCGGCGTTGCCGTTGTCCGCGACCTTCGCGGGCCGGTACGGCAGCTGGCCGCTGACCGTCATCACCGCGATGTCGTCGCCCTTGCCAGGGTCGTCGCTGTAGTCGGGGCTGACCCAGACCCGCGAAACACGCAGCTCCACGCCGTCCCGTGAGCGCTTGTCCTCGCGTCCGGCGACCACCCGGACATCGGCACGCTTGACCGCGACGGCGCAGTGCGCCGCCGTCGCGACCGTCGTGGAGCTGACGATCACCGCGCCGCAGTACTGGTTTCCGCTGCGATCGGCCAGGTACACCGCGTACGGGTACTGCGAGACCGAAGCCTTGCCGCCGCCGACGATCCTCGGCTCCGCGGCCTTGTCCGGGCCGCTCACCGCGCTGTCGTCCGCCGACGCGCTGTTGACCGCGACCGGGACCATCACGGCCGTCGCGAGGACCGCTCCGACAGCGAGCAGCAGGGTGCGACGTGACTTCTTGGGCATGTTCTGTCCCTTCACCGGGGCGTACGTACGGTCAGACCCTGGGAAGTCCTTCGACTCCAGCGCGTACACGAGCGATCGCAAATACCCTAATCGGAGAAAGCCCGATGTGGTGTCACTGAAACGGGTGGACCTGTCCTCACCGAGCGCATCTGTCACGCTGGACTTCGTGCGGGCTACGGTGATGATTCTGGCGGCTACGGCCCTTCTGCTCTTCTCCTGTTCGAGCCCGGCCGTCACCAATGGCCCGGCGCAAACCCCTTCGGCGGCAACGACTCCGAGTACGCCCGCACCGTCCTGGCGGGTCGGCGCGACGCCGCTTCCCTTGCGCGGTGACGGTTTCGGGCAGATCACCCCGACACCTCCCGTGCTGGCCGACCGTTCCCTGCCGACCACCGATCTGTTTCCCCCACCCGCCGGAAACCGGTTCGCGGGCACGGTGAATCCCGTTCCCGCCGACGTGCTCGCGCGCAGTACCTGGCAAGCGGGCTGCCCCGTCTCCGCGGGCGAACTGCGTTATCTCACGCTCTCGTTCTGGGGTTTCGACGGTCGCGCGCACACCGGGGAAATGCTCGTGAACGCTTCCGTGGCGAACGCCGTCGTCACCGTGTTCGGGCAGTTGTTCGCCGCGAAGTTCCCGATCGAGGAGATGCGCGTGACCGCGCCCGCCGAGCTCACCGCTCCCCCGACGGGTGACGGCAACAACACCACCGCCTTCGTCTGCCGCCCGGCCCGCGGCCAGACGAACTGGTCCTCGCACGCCTACGGGCTCGCGATCGACGTCGACCCCTTCTGCAACCCGTACACCAAGGGCGACCTCGTCCTGCCCGAGCTCGCCTCGGCGTACCTCGACCGAGGGAAGCTCCGGCCCGGGATGATCGTCCCCGGCGACTGGACCGTGGCCGCGTTCTCCGCGATCGGCTGGACCTGGGGCGGCACGTGGACGACACCGAAGGACCGGATGCACTTCAGCGCCGACGGGCGTTGAACCGGGAACAACCGGCCCTCGTGACAAGTTGGCTAGAGTCGGAACCACCCGCTCCCGCCGCAAAGGAAGACAGCGTGCCCCACTACGACCTGGTGATCGTCGGTACCGGATCGGGTAACTCGATCCTCGACCCGCGTTTCGCGGACTGGAACACGGCGATCGTGGAGAAGGGCACGTTCGGTGGCACCTGCCTGAACGTGGGCTGCATCCCGACGAAGATGTTCGTGCACGCCGCCAATGTCGCGGCCACCCCCGCATCTTCGTCGAAGTTCGGCGTCGACGAAGAGCTGACCGGGGTCCGCTGGCGAGACGTGCGCGACCGGATCTTCGGCCGGATCGACCCGATCGCCGCCGGTGGGCGCGAGTACCGCGTCGAGCACGACGACAACAAGAACGTCACCGTGTACGAGGGCGAAGGCCGCTTCACCGGGCACAAGGAGCTGCGGGTCAGCTACCCCGACGGCCGCCCCTCGGAAACGATCACCGCCGACAAGTTCGTGCTGGCCGCCGGCGGTCGCCCGGTGATCCCGGACGTCCCCGGTCTCGCCGACACCGGCTACCACACCTCCGACACGGTGATGCGGCTCGACGAACTGCCGTCGAGCATCGTGATCCTCGGCGGCGGGTACATCGCGGCCGAGTTCGCGCACGTCTTCGCCTCGTTCGGGGTGAACGTGACCATGGTCAACCGGTCCGGCGCGCTGCTGCGGTCCGAGGACGACGACGTCAGCGCCCGGTTCACCGAACTGGCCGCGCAGCGGTTCGACGTCCGGCTCGACCGGAAGACCGTCCGCGCGCGCAAGACCGCGTCAGGCGTCGCTCTGGACCTCGAAGGCCCGGAAGGCGCCGAGACCGTCGAAGCCGACGTGCTGCTGGTCGCCACCGGCCGCAAGCCGAACTCCGACCTCCTCGACGTCGCCGCCACCGGGGTGACCACCGGCGAGCGCGGGCACGTCGTGGTCGACGAGTACCAGCAGACCGTGGTCGACGGGATCTACGCGCTCGGCGACATCTCGTCGGTGTTGGAGCTGAAGCACGTCGCGAACCATGAGCAGCGCGTCGTGCAGCACAACCTGCTGCACCCGGACGAGCGGATCGAGGCCGACCACCGGTTCGTCCCGCACGCGGTGTTCACCTCGCCGCAGGTCGCGTCCGTCGGGCTGACCGAACGCGAGGCCCGCGAGCGCGGCGTCTCGTACGTGACGTCGCACCAGGACTACGCGGGCATCGCCTACGGCTGGGCGATGGAGGACACCACCGGCTTCGCGAAGCTGCTCGCCGACCCGGCCACCGGGCAACTGCTGGGCGCGCACATCATCGGCCCGCAGTCGTCGTCGGTGATCCAGCCGCTGATCCAGGCGATGAGCTTCGGCCTGGACGCGAAGAGCATGGCGCGCGGGCAGTACTGGATCCACCCGGCGATGCCGGAACTGGTCGAGAACGCGCTGCTGAACCTTCCGCTGGACTGACCCTCCGCCGCAATCAGTCACCTACTTGCGAGGTTCCCTGGCGCAAGTAGGTGACTAAATGCGGGGTTTTAGACGACGCGGTCGCAGTTGCGGGCCCCGTTGCGCGCCGCGAGCGCGCTGACGGCGTTCATCTCGACGTCCGAGGCGCCCATCAAGGCGGGCGAGCGGGCTCCATCCCGTTGGAACCGCTCCCCCGCCTCGACGTACCGGCGGATCGCCGCCAGGAAGTCCTCCCGCGCGGATGCCGCCCCTCCAGGCACCGCGCGGACCCCTGTCGCCCCCTTGAGGACGTCCTTGGCGTCGTCCACCTTCGTCGCGACGTAGTGCTGCCACTTGCGCAGTTCCGTCGCGACGTCCCCCTCCGGGTCCGGCCAGTAGCGCTGGATCGCCGCCCTGCTGTCCTTTCCCACCTGCACGCACACCCGGTCCACGGCGCGGTAGAACTCGTGCGGCGAGACCACCGCTTCGGGCCGTTGCGGCGCCAAGGCGACACACACCGCGGCGAAACACGCCAGGGCCGCCCCGTACGCCGTTCCCTCCACCACGCCGACCCCCAGAACCGAGTTTTTGAACAGGTTCAACTCACTCAGGTTATGGCTCCGCCCCAGGCGGGGTCAAGAAGTTTTTTGAACGCGTTCAGACGAAGCGGCGGCGACCGGCGAGGGCGCCGAAGGTCATCTGCGCGGCGAAGACCACGAGCATCATGATCCAAGGCACGGTCCAGGCATGGGTGAGATCGTGGAGCAGCCCGAAGAGGAACGGCCCGACGGCGGCCATCAGGTAGCCGATGCCCTGCGCCATCCCCGACAACCGTGCGGTGTCCGCTCCGGAGCGCGCCCGCAAAGCGATCACCGTGAGCGCGAGCGAGAAGACGCTCATCCCGAGCCCGATGAGAAGGCACCACAGCAAGGGCGAGGCGGCCGGAGCGACCATCATGCCGACCATGCCGACGAAGCCGGGGACACCCAGCCCGACGATCCACGGGCTCTGACTCTTGTGCCGCGCGGCCATCGGTGCCACCACGAGACTGATCGGGACGGCGATGAGCGAGATCAACCCGAGCAGCAGCCCGGAATCACCCTTGCTCACCCCCGCGTCGATCATCACCTCCGGCAGCCAGCCCATCACGACGTAGGCCAAAAAGGCCTGAGTGCCGAAGAAAAGGGTGACCATCCACGCAAGGGGGCTCCGCAGCAGCGATCGCCCGCTACCCTGCTTGCCTGCCTCCGGAACGGGCACCCGCCCCGCGCCGCGGGCTGCGAGAATCCAGACGAGCAGTGCGAGCACCGCCAGTACCGACCAGGCGCCCAGACCTTGACGCCAGCCGCCGAACGCGCTCTCCAAGGGAGGGGTGAGCGCGGACCCCAGGGCGCCCCCGCCCTGCAGAGCGGCGGTGTACACGCCGGTCATCATGCCAACACGCGCCGGGAAGGAGTCCTTGATGACGACTGGGATCAGCACGTTCGCCAAGGCGATTCCCGCCGTGGCGACCAGCGTTCCGCCGAGTACGACGTACGGTCCGTCGAGCACTCGCAGCACCAGGCCGACGCCCAGCACCGACAGCGCGGCCGCGATGGCCGCGCCGATGCCGAACCGGCGGGCCAGCGCGGGCGCGGCGAATCCGGCGGCGGCGAAACACAGGCCGGGGAGCGTGGTGAGCACGCCGGCCCAGGTCGCCGAGGCACCGAGGTCGTCGCGCATCTCGCCGAGGATCGGGCCGACGCTGGTGATCGCCGGGCGCAGGTTGAGGGCCACCAGGATCACCGCGACACCCAGCAGGACGCCGCCGGTGATCACCCCCGGCCGCCACTCCGTTTCGATCGAGCCTTCGAGTTCAAGACTTTCATCGAACGGGGAAACGGATTCTCGGGAGTCGACACGCACGTCGGCTAGTATCACATACATAGGATGATTGGATGAAGGGACAACGCTGTGCCATTGGCCACCACGCGCCGTGCCGGCCTGGTCGATCAGGTCATAGAGCAGCTGCGTGACGCCGTCACGCAGGGAGAATGGCCTATCGGTCAGCGGATTCCGACCGAACCGGAGCTGGCAGGACAGCTCGGCGTCGGGCGCAACACCGTCCGCGAGGCCGTTCGCGCGCTCGCGCACACGGGGCTGCTCGAGGTCCGGCAGGGCGACGGGACCTACGTGAGGGCGACGAGCGAGGTCTCGGGCGCCATCCGGCGGTTGTGCGGTTCGGAACTGCGCGAGGTGCTGCAGGTGCGGCGCATCCTCGAGGTCGAGGGAGCCCGGCTCGCGGCCGTGTCACGGACCGCCGAGGAAGTCGCCGAGCTCCGCTCCCTGCTCGACCGCCGCAACGCCGAACTCCGCCAGGGCCATTGGGAGGATTTCGCCCGCCTCGACGCGGAATTCCACTTCGCGGTCGTCCAAAGTGGACATAACACCCTGCTGACCGAGATGTACCGCGGGCTCACCGAGGTGATAACGGCCAGCGTGGCCGCGACGTCGAACGTGACGCCGGGAGGCGAGTACCTGCCGGAGATAGGGCACGAGGGGCTCGCCGAGGCCATCGCCGACGGCGACGCGGACCGGGCCGCCAGCGAGGCCTGCGGTTTCCTGGACGAACTCCTGGCCAGGGTGGAGCAGGACGAGAGCTGACGCCTGAAGTACATGAAGGCCCCCATCCTTGCGCCTGGCGCTGGGAAGGGGGCCTTCATGTACTTGGATCCGCCTACGGCACCGTGAGGATCTCCGCGCCGTCCTCGGTCACCACGAGGGTGTGCTCGAACTGGGCCGTCCACTTCTTGTCCTTGGTGGTGACGGTCCAGTCGTCGGCCCAGATGTCGTAGTCGATGGTGCCGAGGGTGATCATCGGCTCGATCGTGAAGGTCATGCCCTGCTCGATGATCGTGTCGACCGACGGCTCCTCGTAGTGCAGGACGGTCGGCGCGGTGTGGAACGCCGGGCCGACGCCGTGGCCGGTGAAGTCGCGGACGACGCCGTAGCCGAACCGCTTCGCGTAGGCCTCGATGACGCGGCCGATGACATTGAGCTGCCTGCCGGGGCGGACGGCCTTGATGGCGCGCATCGTCGCCTCGCGCGTGCGCTCGACCAGCAGCCGCGCCTCCTCCGAGACGTCACCCGCCAGGAACGTCGCGTTCGTGTCGCCGTGGACGCCGCCGATGAACGCGGTGACGTCGATGTTGCAGATGTCGCCGTCCTCGATCACCGTCGAGTCCGGGATGCCGTGGCAGATCACCTCGTTGAGCGAGGTGCAGCACGACTTCGGGAACGCGCGGTAGCCCAGCGTCGACGGGTACGCGTGGTTGTCCAGCAGGAACTCGTGGATCACCTTGTCGATGTCGTCGGTGGTCGCGCCGGGTTTGACGGCCTTGCCGCCCTCCTCGAGCGCCTGCGCCGCGATCCGGCCCGCGACGCGCATCGCCTCGATCACCTCGGGCGTGCGGACCCCGTTGCCCGTGTCGCGTTTCGGCGACGGCCGGTCGACGTACTCGGGACGGGTGATGCCGGCGGGGACGACTCGCCTCGGCGTCTGGACGCCGGGCTTCAAGGGGGATCGAACGGACATGAGCCCAGCCTACGACCTGGCGGCTAGCCGAGTCCCGCCAGGAAGCGCTGGGCGGCCTCGACCGCGGGTTTGGACGTTCCCGCGTCGGTGGTGAGCACCGCGAAGGCCAGATCCCCGGTGTAGCCGACGAACCAGCCGTGCGAACGCGTCCCGTCGCCGAACTGGGCCGTCCCGGTCTTGCCCCGCACGTCCGGCAAGGGTTTGAGCAGTGTCGCCGTGCCGTCGGTGACGACCTCGCGCATCATCCCGCGCAGCGCGTCGAGCACCTCCGGCCGGATCGGTTTGCCGAGCCCGGACGACGTCGCGGCCATCCCCCGCACCAGCGTCGGCACCGGCACCTTCCCGGACTGGACCGTCGCGGTGGCGACGGCCAGCCCGAACGGGCTCGTCACGACGGTCCCCTGACCGAAACCGTTCTCCGCCCGCTGCGCGACGGTGTTCGCCGGCGGCACCGAGCCGGTGATCGTGGTGAGGCCGGGGATCACGAAGTCGGCGCCGACGCCGAGGTCCCGGGCGGCGTCGGTCAGCGCGGCGGGCGGCAGATCGGTCGAGAGTTTCGCGAAGGTCGTGTTGCAGGACTTGGCGAACGCCGTGGACAGCGGGACGACACCGAGGGCGAACTTGCCCTCGTTCGGCACCGTCCGGTTCTCGAAGGTGGCCGTCCCGGGACAGTCGACGGGACTGTCCGCCCGCACCGAACCCGCGGACAGCCCCGCGACGGCGGTGGCCATCTTGAACGTGGACCCCGGCGGGAACCGGCCGGTGAGCGCGATCGCGCCCTGGGTGTCGGCCGGGGCGTTCTGCGCCACCGCCAGCAGTTCGCCGGTCGACGGCTGGATCGCGACCAGCGCGGAGGCCGTCGGGACCGGGGCGAGCGCCCGTTCCGCCGAACCCTGCGCCTTCACGCTGAGCGTGCTGACGACCGCGGGCGCCGGTTTGGGGTTCTCGGAGTGCAGGTCGATGATCTCGCCCCCGCCCGTGTCGAGTGTGACCACGCGCCAGCCCGCCGAGCCCTCCACCTGATCCTCGACGAGCGACCGGACCGCGGGCAGCACCTGCTTGCCGAAGTTCTTGTCGTCGGGCAGAAGCCTTTCCTGCTGACTGAACCGGACGCCGGGCAGTTCGTAGATCTCGGGCTTCACCTCTTGGTAGCTGGCGGCCCGGAGGCTCACCACCGGGTAGCCGGAGCCGGGTTTGAGCGTCTTCACCCCGTCGCGGATCGACTGACCGGTCACCGACGCTTCGAACCGGTTGAGCACCGCGCCGAGTTTGTCGGAGACCGCCACCAGGTCTCCCGCCTTCGCCGGGTCGAGTACCACGCTGACGACGGTCTGCGGGCGCAGCAACGGCATCCCGTCGCGGTCCAGCACCGGTGCGAGGTCCGGCGGGTCGGCTTTCAGCGCGATGCTCTGCTGCGCGGCCAGTTGCGGGTGGAGCGCGGTGGGCAGCCAGCGCACCTTCCAGCCGTCTTGGGTGGAATGGACCTGCGCGTCGGCCTTGTAAGTCCAGGCGCGGCCGCGCGGGAGGTTCCAGGTGAGCTGGTAGGTCGCCGTCCCGTTGTCCGCCCCGGACGAATGCCGGACCTGCTTGTCCACGATCTTGACCGACTCGGGGGAAAGCGCTTTCCGCGCCATCTCCAGTGTCGCTCGGGCAGCGTCCGGCGAATCGGTGAAGGAGGCCGCGGCGGCGACGTCACCTGAAGAGAGTCCGCCGAGGAAACCCGTGACGGCGTCTTCGGGTCCGGAATCGGCGAAGAGTCCGCACCCGGCGGCCAAGAGGCCCACCACCCCCGCGAGCACGACGACGGCGAAACGACGACCTGCTGGCATGCCCCGGATCCTGCCAGCCCCGGCCCGATCCGGCCGGACGCGACACGGCCCTAGCTGTGTCCTCTAAAACAGAACCGTCGCGTACTGCCCGACCTGCTGGAAGCCGATCTTCCGGTAGGCGGCGAGCGCCGGGCTGTTGTAGGCGTTGACATAGAGGCTCGCGGTGCGGCCCATCCCGCGCACGAGCCGGTTCACCACGGACGCCGTCCCGGCCGTGCCGAGGCCGCCGCTCCGGCGCTCCGGATGCACCCAGACCCCCTGGATCTGGCCCACCGTGGAGGACATCGCGCCGATCTCGGCCTTGAAGACGACCTCGCCGTCCTCGAACCGCGCGAACGCCCGGCCGCCGGCGATCAGTTCCGCGACGCGGGCGCGATAACCGGCGCCACCATCACCGTTGCGGGGGTCGACGCCGACCTCTTCGACGAACATGGCGATCGCGGCCGGGAGATACCTGTCGAGCTCCTCCGGGCGCACCGCGCGGACCAGCGGATCGGCGGCGACGGACGGAACCCCGTCGAGCGCCATCAGCGGCTGGTCGTGCCGGACTTCGCGGGCGGGGCCCCATTCGGGCGCGAGTTCGTCCCACAGGCCCAGCACCTGCTCTGCCGGGCCGACCAGCGACGAACAGCTCCGCTGGCGGCGCAGGGCGCGATCGGCGAAGGAACGCAAAGCGGAGGCGTTGCCGCGCAACGGGATCAGATTCGGCCCGGAGAAGCACAGCCCCTGGAGCCTGCCCGCCCGGACCGGGCGGGAATCGGCGGCCCAAAGCTCACCACCGAGCCGCCAGGGGTCGAGACCCGCGGTCTCCACCCTGGCACTGACCATGCAGCTGCCGACCGGGTCTGTGGCGAGCGCGGCACGGACCGCGGGATAGTCCCGATCATCGAGCAGCCGTGCTCCTGCAAGCCGCAACACCACTCCAGGGTGCCAGATCGGCGGCATAAACGGAACGCAAGCTTCACGACACGCTGAGAGAACCTGGGCTGGTGGGGGCCATCAAGCGCAATGAAAGGCCCCTTCATTGCAAATTTTGCTATGAAGGGGCCTTTCATTGCGCTTGGTCTCGACCAATCAGCCGACGGTGACGGTCGGCTCGCCCTCACCGATCATCTGGCCCGACTCCTCGGCGATCCGCATGGCCTCTTCGATCAGGGTCTCGACGATCGCGTGCTCGGGCACGGTCTTGATGACCTCGCCCTTGACGAAGATCTGGCCCTTGCCGTTGCCCGAAGCGACGCCGAGGTCGGCCTCGCGCGCTTCGCCGGGCCCGTTGACGACGCAGCCCATGACCGCGACGCGCAGCGGGATCTCCATGCCCTCAAGCCCGGCGGTCACCTGCTCGGCGAGGGTGTAGACGTCCACCTGCGCACGGCCGCACGAGGGGCAGGACACGATCTCGAGCTTGCGCTCCTTGAGGTTCAGCGACTGCAGGATCTGGATCCCGACCTTGACCTCTTCCACCGGCGGCGCCGACAGCGAAACGCGGATGGTGTCGCCGATGCCTTGGCGCAGCAGCGCGCCGAAGGCCACGGCCGACTTGATGGTGCCCTGGAACGCCGGGCCCGCCTCGGTCACGCCGAGGTGCAGCGGGTAGTCGCACTGCTCGGCGAGGATCTCGTACGCGCGCACCATGACCACCGGGTCGTTGTGCTTCACGGAGATCTTCACGTCGTGGAAGTCGTGCTCGGCGAACAGCGACGCCTCCCACAGCGCCGACTCGGCCAGCGCCTCCGGGGTCGCCTTGCCGTACTTGTCCATGATCCGCTTGTCCAGCGAACCCGCGTTGACGCCGATCCGGATCGGCGTGCCGTGGTCCTTCGCGGCCCGCGCGATCTCCTTGACCTGGTCGTCGAACTTGCGGATGTTGCCCGGGTTCACCCGGACCGCCGCGCAGCCCGCCTCGATCGCGGCGAAAACGTACTTCGGCTGGAAGTGGATGTCGGCGATCACCGGGATCTGCGACTTCCGCGCGATCGCGGGCAGCGCCTCGGCGTCGTCCGCCGACGGGCACGCGACACGCACGATGTCACAGCCCGCAGCGGTCAGCTCGGCGATCTGCTGCAGGGTCGCGTTGACGTCGGAGGTGAGGGTGGTGGTCATCGACTGCACCGAAATCGGGTGCTCGCTGCCCACGCCGACCGACCCGACCTGCAGCTGTCGGGTCTTGCGACGCTCGGAGAGGACGGGAGGAGGAAGCGCTGGCATACCAAGAGCGACAGTCACGCCTTCAAGCGTACCTACCCCGATCGGCGGACATACACGACGTCAGTCGTCACGGTGAGCAGCATTACCCGAGAAGCCCAACCGTGCTGACAGCGCGCTCCGTAACCGCCCTCCCGCGTCACTGGAACAGCTTGACCGGGTTCACGATGTCGGCGGTGACGGTGAGCAGAGTCACCGCGCCGCCGATGAAGACGAGCACCATCGTGACCGCCGACAGCTTCGTGTAGTCGACCGGACCACCCGCCGCCTTGCCGCGCAGTTTCCGGAACCAGTCCCGGACCCGCTCGTACCAGACGACCGCGATGTGCCCGCCGTCGAGCGGGAGCAGCGGCAGCAGGTTGAACACGCCGATGAAGAAGTTCAGGCTCGCCAGCAGGAGGACGAAGATCTCCCACAGGCCACGCTCGGCCGCCTCGCCACCGATGCGGCTGGCGCCGACCACGCTGACCGGGGTGTTCGGGTCGCGCTCGCCGCCGAAGATGGAGTCCACCACCGCGGGGATCCGCGACGGGAACTCGATCAGCCGTTTGGCGGTCTCAGAGAACATCGTGCCGGTGAAGCTGACCGTCGCGCCGACCGCGTCGACCGGGCCGTAGGTGGCCACCAGCGTCTTCGGTACCGGTGAGGCGCCGATCATGCCGACTTCCTTGACCGTGGTCTTCTTCTCGCCGTCGGCGACGACGCGCTGCACCCGCGGCACGTCGACGGTCAGGTTCAGCCGCTGCCCGCCGCGTTCGACCACGAACGGTGTCGGGCCGCCGGCGACCTGGACGGCCGCGAGCACGTCGGTCCAGGTCGGCGTCGGCTTGCCCGCCACCGACAGGATCTTGTCACCGGCCTGGATGCCGGCGGTCTTCGCCGGAGTCGGCGCGTCCGCCGGACAGGTCGTGTCGTTGAGCTGCTCCAGGGTGGTGGCCGCCCTGGCACAGGAAGTGCTGTTGATCACCGGCTGGGTGGGAGCGGCCTGTGCCTCCGGGTTCGGCAGGCCCATGGTGATGGCCATCAGGTACAGGATGATGAAACCGAGGATGAAGTGCATCGCCGAACCCGCCGACATGACGACGGTGCGCTTCCAGGTCTTGAAGCGCCACATCGCGCGCTTCGACTCCTCCGGGGTGACCTCGTCGAGCGCGGTCATCCCCGCGATGTCGCAGAAGCCACCGAGCGGGATCCACTTCACGCCGTACTCGGTCTCACCACGACGGAAGGAGAAGATCGTCGGCCCGAAGCCGATGAAGTAGCGCCGGACCTTCATGCCGAAGGCCTTGGCCGCCCACATGTGACCGGCCTCGTGCAGCGCGACCGACAGGCAGATGCCCAGCGCGAACAGCACGATCCCGAGAATGAAGACCACGCGCTACTTCCCCTTACCGATCAGCGCACCGGCACGCGCGCGAGCCCAGCGCTCGGCAGCTAGTACGTCATCAACGTCGCGAGGTTCGCGACGCCATTCGTCGGCGGCTTCCACCACCTGGGCAATAGTGTCCACAATCGAGGTGAAGCCGGTGTTCTGTGCCAGGAAAGCGGCCACCAGTTCCTCGTTCGCCGCGTTGTACACCGCCGGGACGCAGCCTCCGACGTCTCCGGCGTGCCTCGCGAGCTCGACGGCGGGGAACGCGTCGTTGTCCAGCGGCTCGAAAGTCCAGCTCGCGGGCTTGTCCCAGACGCACGCGGCCGCGGCGCCGGGGACGCGGTCCGGCCAGTGCAGGGCCAGCGCGATCGGCAGCCGCATGTCGGGCGGGCTGGCCTGGGCGATCGTCGAGCCGTCCACGAACGTCACCATCGAGTGGATGATCGACTGCGGGTGGACGACCACGTCGATGCGGTCGGTCTCGATGCCGAACAGGAGCTTCGCCTCGATCAGCTCCAGCCCCTTGTTGACCAAAGTGGACGAGTTGATCGTGATGAGCGGGCCCATCGACCAGGTCGGATGCGCCATCGCCTGCTCGACTGTGACGTCCGCCAGCTCCTCGCGTTTACGGCCGCGGAAAGGGCCGCCCGAGGCGGTGAGGACCAGCCGGGCGACCTCGGACTCGCGGCCGGCGCGCAGGGCCTGCGCGATCGCGGAGTGCTCGGAATCGACCGGAACCAGCTGGCCGGGTTTGGCCGCCGCCAGCACGAGCGGTCCGCCCGCGATCAGCGATTCCTTGTTGGCCAGCGCGAGCGTGGCGCCGGTGGCGAGCGCGCGCAGGGTCGGCGGGAGCCCCTGTGAGCCCGGGAGCGCGTTGAGCACGACGTCGACCGGGGTGGCGTCGATCATCTCGACGACCGCGTCGGCTCCGGCGAAGATGCGCGGGAGTTTGAAGTCGCCGCGGTTGTAGCCGCGCTTCTGCGCCTCGGCGTACAACGCGAGCTGCAGGTCTTCCACGGCCGTCGGCCTGCTGACGGCGACGGCGTCGACCTGGTGCGCCAGGGCCTGCGCGGCCAGCGCGGCGGGGTCGGAGCCGCCCGCGGCGATCCCGGCGACCCGGAACAGCTCCGGATTGCGGGCCGCGACGTCGAGGGCCTGGGCGCCGACCGATCCGGTCGAACCGAGCACGAGCACACTTCGCGAGGTAGTCATCGGGTGCCATTGTCGCGCGGGCCCCGTCGGCCGCGTGCAGCCAGGTGTGGGATCATTCGCGGGCAAGCGAACCATCGGGTTTTGAGGAGTTGATCGTGGCGAGCAAGGCGGTCGAAAAGCGCGGCCGGGTGGGCGTCGACACCGTTGACCCCCGCGACGAGCCGTCGGCCGAGTGGGGCTGGCACGGTTCCTTCCCGAAGGCGACGCGGATCGCGGGCTGGCTGACCGCGATCATCCTGCTGGTGATGCTGTACGGCAACCACCACGGCTGGACCGAGAACCTGTGGCTGATCGGCCTGTCGCTGTTCATGATGTTCGGGCTGGTGCTCGACATCCGGAAGCAGCGCACGGCCTGGCGCAAGTAGTTCCTTCACGGCTCACCGGCCCCCGCTCTCCTTCGAGGACGGGGGCCAGTTGCCGTCTTGGGACCACAGCTCGTTGACGATCTTGACCGCGTCGCCCGCCTCGACCCCGTAGCGATGCCGGTACTTCGCCGCCGGCCGCTGGACCGCCGCCGCGACGTCCCCGATGGCGACCTTGTTCCACGTGTCGTTCGGGTAGAACTGCCGCATCACGGCGAGGAACCTGCCGGTCGCCCAGACCGGGTCGGTCCGCTGTTCGAAGGAACCCCAGCTCGCGCGCTGCTGGAAGAGCCCGACCGAGTCACCGAGGCCGCCGTCGAGGTTGGCGACACTCGACTCGACGATCACCGTCGCGATCGCGATGGCCGCCGCGTGATCGTTGAACCCCGATCTCTGGACGGTTTCGACGATCACTCTGGCGCACGACGTGTTGTACGGGTTCATGTAGCCGCGCATCTTGGTGCCGAGTTGCTGGTTGAGGCTTTTGGCGGCGTCCGCGTCGTCGGTGGACGCGCCCGTCTGAACGCACGGCAAGGCGACATGGTCGACCTGGTCGGGCCGGATCTCGGTCGGCGGGATCAGCGTGAGGGAGACGGCGAGGTACGCGGCGGTGAGTGAGCTCAGCATGTGCGGTGACCGTTCGGTGCGGGTGGTGGGGGGGGGGGGTGCGTGGGGTTAAACCCCCAGGCAAACAAGACCCCAAGCCCCCAGACGAGAAAACCACCCACACACCCCCGCACAAAAAAA